>NZ_JASBRQ010000059.1 GCF_030149425.1 Maricaulis sp.
GATGCGCTTGGGCATGTCCGCATCCGGGCCCAGGCGGCGTTTCTTGTCTTCGATATAGTCTTCGAAATTGCCCTCGAACCATTCCACATGGCTGTCGCCTTCAAAGGCGAGGATGTGGGTGGCGAGGCGGTCGAGGAAGAAGCGGTCGTGCGAGATGACCACGGCACAGCCGGGATAATTCTCCAGCGCCTGCTCCAGGGCCGCCAGCGTTTCGACGTCGAGATCGTTGGTCGGTTCGTCGAGAAGGAGAAGGTTGCCGCCGGTCTGCAGCATCTTGGCGAGGTGGACGCGGTTGCGCTCACCACCGGAGAGCAGGCCAACCTTCTTCTGCTGGTCGCCGCCCTTGAAGTTGAAGGTGCCGACATAGGCGCGCGACGGAACTTCCTTGCCGCCCAGCTCGATCATGTCATTGCCGCCGGAGATCTCTTCCCAGACGGTCTTGTTGGCATCGAGATGGTCGCGCGACTGGTCGACATAGCCCAGCTTGACCGTCTCACCGACACGGATCGAACCTTCGTCGGGATTTTCCTGACCGGTGATCATCTTGAACAGGGTGGACTTACCCGCACCGTTCGGACCGATGACGCCGACAATGCCGCCCGGCGGCAGTTTGAAGGACAGGCCGTCAACGAGGAGCTTGTCCTCGAAACCCTTCTTGAGGTTTTCCACCTCGACCACGACACCGCCGAGACGCGGGCCCGGCGGGATGGTGATCTGTGCGGTTGAGATTTCCTGGCGCTCGGCCGCGTCGCGCATTTCCTCGTAGGATTTGATACGCGCCTTGGACTTGGCCTGGCGGGCTTTCGGCGAGGAGCGGATCCATTCGAGCTCGCGCGCCAGCGCCTTTTGCTTGGAGCCGGCTTCGCGGCTTTCCTGCTCCAGACGCTTGGCCTTTTGCTCCAGCCAGGCGGAATAATTGCCCTGGTAGGGCACGCCGCGGCCACGATCGAGTTCGAGCGTCCAGGTGGTGATAGTGTCGAGGAAGTAGCGGTCGTGGGTGACGACCAGGACAGCGCCCTTGAACTCTTCCAGATAGTGCTGCAGCCACTGCACGCTTTCCGCGTCGAGGTGGTTGGTCGGTTCGTCGAGCAGCAGCATGTGCGGCTCGGACAGCAGCAGGCGGCACAGCGCCACGCGGCGACGTTCACCACCAGAGAGATCGGTCACGGCCCAATCGGACGGCGGGCAGCGTAGCGCGTCCATGGCCATTTCGATCTTGCTATCGATGTCCCAGGCGTCGGACGCGTCGATCTTTTCCTGCAGCTCGGTCATCTCCGCCATGAGCTCGTCGGAATAGTCCTCGGCCAGCTTGATGGAGACAGCGTTGAAGTCGTCGACGAGCTTTTTCAGCTCGGAGCCTTCAATGACGTTTTCCCACACCGTCTTGCTCTCATCGAGCTGCGGCTCCTGCGGCAGGTAGCCGACCTTGACGCCCTTTTCCGCCCAGGCCTCGCCGGTAAAGTCCGTGTCCATGCCGGCCATGATCTTCAGCAGGGTCGACTTACCCGCACCATTGACGCCGACCACGCCGATCTTGGCGTCGGGCAGGAAGTGCAGGGAGATGTCCTGGAAGACCGGTTTGGAAGCACCCGGATAGGTCTTGGACAGCTTGTCCATATGGTAGACGTATTGATAGGCGGACATGGCGTCGAATCTCTTTGCGTAGCGGGGGAATGCGAAAGGCCGCCCCGTTTAGCGGAGCGCGGGCGCAAGAGCAATGGGGCGGGTGCGGGCGCTAGCGACGCAGCAGGGAAAATATGCGCCCAAAGCCGCGCTGCAGGCTTCCGGTCCAGGTCAGCACGCCCCAATGCACCAGGAAGACCATGATGATGGCGTTGATCAGCTGGGCCGGAAACAGGAATAACGCGTCCAAACCGCCATCGAAGAAAGGGTTGCCGGTCAGCGCGACCCAGTCCGTCAGCCCGCCCAATAGCGCCAATACATAGGCCGGGAGAGCCAAGGCACGGCGGCGGATCAGCAGGATAAGCGCCGCCAGCCCCATAATAATCGCCGTGTAGAATCCGATATCGTTCCAGATGCTGAGCGTTTCGGTGAAGGCATAGGCGTCGAACTCCCCCTCACGCGGCCAGACCCCCAGGCGCACACCGATATCGACCACCATCCATTCCAGCGAATAGAGCAATCCCCCCACTGTGATGATGAGACTGAGGCCATAGAAAATGCGCTGGTGCAGCGGCATGGTTGAAAGGCTACTCACGGGTTGCGGCGGGGCCCGGGCCGCCAGAGTTGGCGTCCTGGCGAATTGACAAGTCTGGCACCCCGACTGGTGCCCTGACGCTGGCTGCGCTAAGGACTCCCCCGGGAGAGACGTTATTCTTACTGAGCTTGGGGAATTCATGAAACCTGTTCTTGCTGCGCCGCTGGCGCTTGCGCTCGCCGGTCTTGCTGCCTGTCAGCCGGAAACCACTGTGCCGGCCCCGGCACCGGAGCCGGCGCTGTCCATTGAGCGTGCTTTTGCCAGCCCGTCCCTGACCGGACCGAGCCCGCGGGCCCTCACCTTTTCACCGGACGGATCGCGGGTGACTTTCCTGCGGGCCAAGGAAGAAGACCGCACCGTACTCGACCTTTGGGCAATGGATGCAGAAGGCGGCGAGCCTTACATGCTGGTCGACAGCCGGGTGCTGGCGCCGGAGGAACGTGAGCTGACCGAGGCAGAGCGGCAATTGCGCGAGCGCGCCCGCATCTCCTCGACCGGCATTGTCCGCTACCAGTGGGATCGACAGGGTGACGCCATCCTGGTGCCGATCGATGGCGATGTTTTCTATGTCGATGTGGAAAGCGGCGACGCCACCCGCATTATGGAGACCGAGGCGTTTGAGACCGATGCCCGCATCTCCCCGCAGGGCAATTACGTCTCTTTTATCCGCGACCAGAACCTGTTCATCACCAATCTGGAGACCGGCGAAGAGCGTGCCCTGACGACGACCGGCGGCGGTCTGGTCTCCTGGGGCATGGCCGAGTTTGTTTCACAGGAAGAACTCTCGCGCCGCACCGGTTACTGGTGGTCGCCCGACGAGCAGTACATCGCCGTTGCCCGCGTCGATGAAAGCCCGGTCGACAATATCCAGCGCCTGGAAATCGCCACCGATGGTTCTGCCAACGTAGTCGACCAGCGCTATCCGCGCGCGGGCCGCAATAATGCCCGCGTTGAGCTCTTCATGCTCAACCTGGAAACCGGCAGCCGCCGCCAGGTCTATCTGGCCGATACGGACGAGAACTATCTCGCCCGCATCAACTGGGCGTCCGACAGTTCCAGGGCCTATGTCCAGGTGCTCAATCGCCCGCAAGACGCGCTGACGGTCCTTGCCGTTGATCCGCAAAGCGGCACTGCGGAAGACTGGTATACCGAGACCACCGATGTCTGGATCAATATCAGTGATGACTTCCGTACGCTGGAAGATGGCAGCGTCATCCTCACGACCGAGGACACGCCGGGTGGCTTCCGCCACATCCGCCATCTCGCAGCCGATGGCAGCGTGATCAATGAGGTCACTTCGGGCGAGTGGGTTGTCAATAATCTCAACGCCATCGATCAGGAAAATGGTCTCGTCTACTTCACCGGCTGGATGCAGACCCCGCTCGAGCGGCACCTCTATTCGGTACCGCTGGACGGATCCGCCGCCCCGACCCAGATCACCGCCGGCGAAGGCCGCTGGTCGGGCACGTTCAACTCCACGACCACGGCGTTTATCGGCAGCTATCAGAACCCGACGACACCGCCGCAGACCGGGCTGTACGGCATTGACGGCACCCGCCTGAACTGGATCGAGGAAAATGCGCTCGTCGAGGGGCATCCCTATTTCGAGTTCGCTGACGCTCATATCGAGCCGCAATACGGCACGCTGACCGCCGCGGACGGCACCGAGCTGCACTATTATCTCTACCTGCCGGCAGACTTCGATCCGTCGCGGACCTATCCGGCCGTGCAATACGTCTATGGCGGCCCGCATGCGCAGGTCGTACACCGTGGCTGGCAGGGCACGCGCGCCCAGCTCTTCGCCCAGCGCGGCTATGTCTATTTCGCCATCGATAATCGCGGCGCCTATAACCGCGGGCGCGATTTCGAAGCCCATCTCAATCGCCGCATGGGACAGGCCGAGGTCGAGGACCAGCTTCTGGGCCTGCAATTCCTCAAGAGCCTGGACTATGTCGACGCGGATCGTGTCGGTCTGTGGGGTTGGTCTTATGGCGGCTATATGACGATCATGACCACGCTGCAGGCGCCGGGTGAATTCGCTGCCGGTGTTGCTGGTGCACCGGTGACCGACTGGGCGCTCTATGACACCGCCTATACCGAGCGCTACATGGATACACCGCAGGATAATCCGGAAGGCTATGAGCAGGGCTCTGCCTTTGCCCATCTCGACAATTACGAGACGCCGCTCTTCCTGATCCATGGCATGGCCGACGACAATGTCATCTTCGCCAACTCCGTGCGGCTCTATGCCGACATGCAGGAACGCCGCTATGAGTTCGAAATGATGACCTATCCGGGTCAACGTCACGGTGTGCGTGGCGAGGACCGACAGGTGCATTTGTGGACCGATATCTTCGATTATTTCGACCGCCATCTGAAAGACGACGGCTAGGCAATGCCCAGCCCCAATGATCAAGGCCGGTCCCGCAAGGGACCGGCCTTTTTCTTGGTCTGACCGGGACGCACCCGGTTCGCCGGGCCTGCCCGGTTAGAAGGTCTTGCGAGCCTGCAGGACGACAAAACCGCCGAGATCCTGCTCACGCCGCTCGATCGCCTCCAGCGTGCCGACATCACGGGCATCGGAGAAGAAGCGGCGCTCGCGCTCCATGTTCTGGGCCGTCAGGTCCTGCCAGGACAGGCGAATGGTCGCGCCAAGATAGGCCGTGGTCTCTACCCAGACATCGAAGCGCGGATCGCGCCCGAATTCGTAGATCTCGTCAAAACGGTAGCGATCCTCATCGCCCAGGAAACTCGCGCTCCAACCCCAGGACATGGACCGCTCGGTCAGGTTCTGGCGGAAGTTGGCCGAGAAACGCCAGTCCTCATTACCCTGGAAGCGGCGCTTTTCGCCCGTGGTCGGGTCGGTCACCTCGGTATCGCGCAGGAAGGCCGAGAGATTGAGGCGGCTATCGCCAAGACCGTAATCATCAAGCGGAATGGCCGTATCGATCTGCAGATAGGTGCGGCGGCCATCGCCGATATTGCCCGGCGCATCAAACGTCGTGGTCGTCGGCGGCACGGCACCCGCATCGGTAACGATCGTCACCGGCTGGGCATCGCGGACGTCCTCAACCTCTTCATGCGTCAGGGTCACACTGAGGCTGCCCTCGCCATTCCAGCGATGCTCCCATTGCGCTTGGGCGCGCCAGGTTTTCTCCGGCTCCAGCTCCGGATTACCGATCAGGATGACATCATCGGTCGGGTCAATTGAGGAGGCAAAGGCACCGAAGGAGAGCTGGCCAACCTCACGCTCCAGGCCGAACACCCATTGCGTGTTTTCACCGGAGTTCCAGGTCAGCGTGACCGACGGTTTGGGATAATTGAAACTACGCTCACGCGCAGCGTCACCGGTCTGGGAGATGGTCGAACGCTCGAAGCGGAAACCGGATTCCACAGTGACATTATCCATCGGGCGCCAGACATGCGAGGCAAACAACTCGGACCGTTCTTCCTCGATACGGGTATTGGATACCGGCAATTGCGTCGGCTGGGTCGATCCCGCGGCGACCGAGATCAAGAGGCTGTTTTCGAGATAGTTGAAAGCACTCTCGGCACCGAACTCGAAGGAATGGCGATCATTCATCTCCCAGGTCAGCGTTCCACGTACAGCCCGCTCGCCGCTTTCAACATCATTATTGAAGAAGGTGGTGTTGCGATTGCCAGAGGCTGTGGCGCGCAGATATTCCTCATCCGAGCTGCTATCGCTCTGCTGGTTGAGCAGAACCAGCTGGCCCGACAGGTTTTCGCCGAGTGGATGCTCATAGGTCAGCGTGCCTTCCCACATCGTGTCTTCGTAATCCGTCTCGAAGATCTCGGTGCGCAAGCTGTCACCAGCGGCGTCCGTGACGACAGAGGTGTCGAGCGTATCGGACAGGTACTGGTTGGCCGAAAGCGACAGGTTGAGACGGGCACCATTGTCGAAATCGGTATTGATCGAGCCGCTCAGACGCGGCGAGACGACATCACGGGCGGTGCGCTCATCCCGGCTTTCGATGAGATTTCCGTTCGCATCATAGAGCCATTCATCGCGGATATAGGGCGCCGCATTGGTGTCCAGCCCGGCCGCCAGGGTGAAGCGGGTATTACCCTGGTCCCAGGTCGTGGAGATATTGCCGGTGGGCGTCACGCGATCGGCGCCCGCCCAATAAATCCCGGCCAAAAGAGCGGTGGTCGAGCGGCTGCTCTGATCTTCGCGCAGGACGATGTTGGCGACGCGAGTCTGGCCGCGCATATCGACCCCGGGCACAGCTTCGCGCACCAGCTCGACGCGTTCGATATTCTCGACCGGGATCCGTGACAGAATATCATTGATGCTCTCTGACTTGGTGCTCTGGCGCTCGCCATCCACCAGCACATTGGCAAACGTGTCGGCCAGGCCGCGCACATGTTCGCCATTATCGATGGAGAAGCCGGGCACCTGACGCACCATGTCCAGCGCGGTGACCGGATTGAAAGCGCTGAAATAGGTCGGCGCAAACACCAGGACAGCGCCGTCATGGGTACTGGTCTGGGCCACTGCCGTGCCCGACAGCAGAAGAGAGGTCAGACCGATGGCGGCCGCCTGCTTGAATGATTTCACGATGAAATTCCCGAACTGATACCGCACCGCCCCGCACGGCGCGTCTAGAGCCCGGTCATGACGCCTTTCGGATTACCGCGAATTATTCGCAAGCGTTACACTTCAGTCAGAAGTATACGTGGCTGTTAGAATTCAACCGCATATAGTCGCGCTGAACCTTCCAGTCGGGGCAGATTGCTTCAACCGTGTTCCAGAAGTCGCGCGAATGGTTCGGGTGGACGAGATGCGCGGCCTCATGGGCGCAGACATAGTCGATCACCTCGACCGGGAAGCCCATCAGACGCCAGTTGAGACGGATCGTGCCGTCCGAAGCGCAAGAGCCCCAGCGCGATTTCTGCTCCCGGATAACCACCTTGCGCAAACGACGGCCCAGCAGGTCCGCATAGGCTTGAGTTTTGGGCGCCATCACGGCCTCACCCTCGCGCTTGTAAAGCCGCACCAGCCCATTGCGAATGGTTGAGCGGCGCAGCTCGCCGGAGAGTTCCGGATCGATCGAAATGCGGATCGCCCCGCCCTGCAGAGCGGTACGTGTGCGCACGCCACGTTCCTCAACTATCAATTCGCGCATCTGCCCGAGCCAGGGCAAATGCTCTCCGCTCACGAAGCTGAGTTCTGGTGCTCTCGGCCGGGCCGCCCATTTGTCCAGCTTGGCCAGTATCCAGCCCGCCTTGGCCTCCAGCGCCCGCTCGACCTCCGCTTCCGCAACATATTGCGGAGCGGTGATCCGCAATCCGTCTTCATCAATGACAAAACCGATAGTGCGGCGCCGGGAGCGCTTAAGGGCGTAGGCGACCGGCCGGCCCTCGAGGATGACCTCACGGCGATCCACTAAGCGGTCAGCAAGTCCGCACAGATCGCTTCCAGCCCGGCCTGATCAACCGTGTCGAACGCGCCGAATTCGGTCGAGTCCACATCCAGCACGGCGGCTAGCTTACCGTCGCGGCCCATGACAGGAACAACGATCTCGGAATTGGAGCGGCTGTCGCACGCGATATGACCCGGGAAGGCATGGACGTCTTCAACCAGCTGGGTTTCGCCGGTTTCTGCCGCCGCACCGCATACCCCCTTACCGAAGGGAATGCGCAAACACCCCATCGTGCCCTGATATGGGCCGACAACGAGCTCGCGTGCCTTGGCCGGATCAACGACGTAAAAACCGGTCCAGAAGAAACGCTCACCGAACATCTCCCGCAACAGGCAGGCGGCAGTGGCGTAGCGGGCGGTCTCGCTGGTCTCACCGGTCACGACGGACCGGATCTGCTTGCGGACCTCTTCATACTGTTCGGCTTTGCTGGACATAGGTTTTCCAATGGCTGGATTGTGCGACGCCAAAGTGGCGTTTCGCGAGCAGGATTCAAGGCCTGATCACAGCCGCGGCGAGACCCGGAGCTTGCGCGCGATCATGGTCTCAATCGCCTTTTCCGGCTTCTCCGGCTCGCCGCCATCGCTGCCACCCTCACCCTTGCGGTCTTCGTCCTCGACCTTCGTCTGGATCATGCGGATGCGAGCATCCACCAGTCCGTAAACCTCGTCGGGGATGCGGGTAGAGACATTGATGCCGAGCTCATCGGCCCGTTCCGGCGAGATGGATTCGGAATGGGAAAGCTGGCCAGAGGTCAGATAATTGGCCAAGCGGTCTGGGTCATCGCCGGGCAGTTTATGCGCCTTGTTGATGATCTGGCGGGCCACTTTGGCGGCGTATTTGTCGTATTTCTTGGCCTCGTGAGCGAGCATGACCAGCACGTCCTGGGTCGCTTCGACCCCCTTGCGCTCGATCAGGTCCTCATAGGCTTCCGAAGGGAAACCGCCATAGATCGTATCGATCGGCCCCAGCGCAGCGGTGGCATCCATGGTGATACGATCGGCCGAAAGCGCGATCATTGTGCCGCCGGACATGGCGACGTACGGCACATAGGCGATGACCATCGGGTCATGCTTGGGATTGTGACGCTTGGCCTTTTTCAAATGCTGTTTCAGCGCCAGCGCAATCATGTGGGCTGGTCGGGCATAACCGCCCAGCGTATGCAGGACGACGAGGATACGCGTCCGCGGCGTTGCCCCGCGGATCGCCGCGACCGCTTCGAACGCTTCGTCGAAAGTGATTTGCTGCTCAGCCTTGTCACGGCCGACGAAATCATCGCCGAGATCATGGATCAGATCGATAATGACCGTATTGCCGTTATTCTTCTTCTCCAGCTTTTCGCGGAATTTCTGGTAGGCGTCCTGGGCCTTGGCGTATTTGGCGAAGCGCTTCGAGCGCAGATCGTCGATGGTCTGCTTATCCGCATAGGCCAGGGCTCGCTGACGCCAGATCGAGAATGCGGCCCATGCCAAAAGGCCCGCGGACAGCACAACTGCCCCGAGCTCTACGGCAAAGTTTTGCAAGAACTCGCTCACGCCAACCCCTAATTCGCACGGCTCAAATCGCCGCCACGCCTGTAGATGTTAACCAAAACTCAAGGCTGTCCACAAGCGAAAGCCAAGCAGATACGGGTGTGAGTGATGACGCCAACGCTCAAGCGTGGCGCTGATGCTACAGCTCCGACTGTCAGGTGGTCCTAGTCGAGGGCCGGGCCCGCCACGCTGCCGCCCGCTCCCGGTTCAGTCAAAGTATTCATGACGCCCGCCAGCCGCACGGCAGCCAGCTGCAGGCGCTGGCGGCTAATCCGCAGACCGCGTTCATAATAGGCATCGCCGGGCTCGAGCGTGTTTTCCGGACGGGCCCAGACATAACCGAAATCGCGTGAGCGCACGATATCATGGCTCTCCTGTGCCCAGGCGATCGGGTCAACCTCGGTGTAGACGGTGGAATGAGCGAGCGGGATATCCGCCGCGAGTTCTTCCATGAAGTAGCGCCAGCGCTCGCGCTCAGGCACCCAGGGCCAGGTTTCGCTCATATAGTCGAGGATGATCTCGCTATCCCAGACCCGGTGCAGATTGGTGTAACGCTCGCCACGCCAGAGGACCGGGATGTCATTGCCGCCGCGGTCGCCCTCAATGGACACATGTAGCGGCTGATGGATATCGCCAATCCAGTGCGCCAGGAATTTCAGGCCCTGCAGCCGCGTCTCAACATCGTTGGCCCGGTTGGCAAACTGCTCGGCATGCATGTTGATGGCGCTGATGATACAGCCCTCTTCGGCGCAATCTTCTTCATCAATCGTGCGGTCATCCCGGTCCTGCCCGGTATAGTGCCAGGGCGCACTTTCACGAATGATTGTGCCGCGCACGATATCGGCCCAGGAACAGCTTTCCGGGAATGTTTCGTAAATCCGGTCAGCGGTCATAAGGCGATCGACCTCAGCGCGGGCTGCGTCGGTCATCAGGCGATAGGCCAGTTCGCAGACAATGCGGTGGCCGTCACGGCCGTAGGCTTCTGCAGGAGAAGACTGAAGCCCGACCGCCGCCAGGCCGGCCAGCAATACGACACGCCATGCAAACATGATGATCGCCCTTGATCTCGCACTCCCGGCGGGAGGCCCATGCGCCAGTCTCTAGGGCAAGCGGGTCAGAGGCTCTACGACCCCCAACGCGCAATACGGGCGAATAAAACCATTGATTTAATGCGTTAGTGACGGCGGCGCGTTCCAGATCCAATCCCCGCCGACCCAGTTTCTTGGAAAAACCTGGTCTATACCGTCTGGACGGTCTTGACTGTACCGTCTGGACGGTTTATGTGCACTGCAACAACGGAGTCTCTGTGCATGCCCGATAGCCAATCGCCCAAGCCGAATACCCGCGAAGCCATTCTCGACGCCGCAGAAGCCGTTGTGACCGAGGAAGGTGCCGGCCGCCTGACAATTGATGCGGTGGTCGCGCGCAGCGGTTTTTCCAAGGGCGGCGTGCTCTATCACTTCCCGTCCAAGATCGCCCTGCTGGAGGGAATGGTGGCGCGCCTGATGGGCACTATCGAGCACGACCTGGAAGCCGCCGAGACCGCGGCCCAGCAGGCCGGCGAGCCTGTCGCCTCGCACCTGCTGCGGGTGATTGCGGATAAACGCCATCTGGAAAGCGACCTGCCTGTCGCCCTGCTGGCGGCCAGCGCCGAACAACCGCATCTGCTCGACCCCGCCCGAGCGCTCAATCAGCGCCTTTGGGAACGTATCCGCGACGCCTCAAGTGACCCGATCCAGGCTCTGATCCTGCTGCTGGTGATCGACGGTATGAGCTTCAACGACCTGATCAAATTCAAGCAATTTTCCGATGAAGACCGGGCGGCCGTGAAGGCCCGGCTGATCGCCATGTCCAAGGACCTGTTCCAATGATCCGTAATGCCCTGCCCCTCGCCGCGCTTGCGGCCCTGACCCTGACGGCCTGCAGCCCGGATGCGGTCGACAGCTCCGCGCCGCCGCGCCTCGTCCAGGTCGAAACGGTGGAAGACCGCGGCCCTCAGACCGAGCATGAATTCGTGGGCCGCGTTGAAGCCGTTCGCACGGTTGATATCGCCTTCCAGGTCGGCGGCCAGCTCGCCAACCTCCCGGTTACCGAAGGCCTCGACATCACCACCGGCACGCTGATCGCCGAACTCGACCTCGCCGATTTCCTGCGTGCAGAGCGCCAGGCCAGTGTTCAATTGGACCAGGCCCGGACCGATTACGAACGCCAGCAGACCCTGTTTGACCGCGGCATCAGTTCGGCCGCGGCCCGCGATGCGGCCGAGACGCAGTACGACCTGGCCGAGGTGGCACTCGAAAACGCGCAGCGCAATCTGCAATATGCCCGCCTGGAAGCCCCGTTTGACGGCATCGTGTCGCGCCGCCTGGTCGACAACTACACCATCATTGCCCCGGGCCAGCCGATCGCCCGCCTGCAGGACGTCAGCGAGCTTCGCGTCTCCATTCCGGTCACCGAGGACATGGTAGCCACCTTCGATGCTGAAGATCTGGTCCGTATCGAGGCAGGGTTTTCCTTCCTGCCCGGCCAGCGCTTTGCCCTGGAACCGCGCGAGCTGGTATCCGAGCCCGATGCCGCCTCGCAGACCTATCGCGCCATCCTGGCCCTGCCGGCCGATATCGAAGCCAATATATTGCCGGGCATGACGGCGACGGTCTGGTCGGAATTCCGTGCCCCGACGCGCGGTGCCAGTACGATCCGAATCCCGGTCAGCGCCATCACCTACAACGCCGACAGCGAGCCGCTGGTCTATGTGTTCGACGCGGAAACCGGCCGGGTCAGCCAGCGGACCATCACCACAGGAGCCATTGAAGGCGATGATGTCGCCGTAACTGAAGGGCTGGCCAGCGGCGAGCAAATCGTCACGGCCGGCGTCTCGGCCCTTTATGACGGCATGGCAGTACGTCCGCTGATCGACGGCGCCATCACCGGCTAGGACATTTCTCATGCAAAGCGCGAACTCGGCCGCCCTCTCGCTCGCCCGGATCTCGATCGAAAAACCGGTCCTGACCTGGATCATCATCCTGTTCTGCCTTCTGGGCGGGCTACACGGCTTCAATAATGTCGGCCGGCTGGAAGACCCCGCCTTCACCATCAAGGAGGCGATCATCTTCACCCCCTATCCCGGCGCCACGGCACTGGAGGTAGAAGAAGAGGTCACTGAACGGCTCGAGATCGCGCTGCAGCAATTGGCCGAGGTGCGCGAGATCCGTTCGGAAAGCTCACCGGGCATGTCGGAAATCCATGTCGTCATCGAGGACACGTTCGACGGCGATGAACTCCCCGACATCTGGACGAAGGTCCGGGCCAGGGTCCGCGACACCGTCCCCAGCCTGCCACCGGGCACCGGCAACCCGGTCGTATTCGACGATTTCGGAGACACTTACGGACTGTTCTATGCCGTGACCGCCGAGGGCTATTCCAATGACCGTATCCGTGCGGTCGCGCGGACACTGCGGCGTGAGCTACTGGTGGTCGATGGCGTCGCCAAAGTATCTGTCGAGGGTGAGCCGGAAGAGCGCATCTATATCGAGATTGCCCAGGATGAACTTGCCCGCATAGGCCTGTCCTACGAGCAACTCCTGTCGGAGCTGGGACGCGAGAACACCGTCGTTTCGGCCGGCTCATCAGCGATGGGGGATCGTTATGTCCGGCTCGATATTCCGCAGACGCTGAGCGGCGTTGATGCGATCGAGAACCTGCTGATCACCCCGCGCAATGCGGGCGAAACCCTGCGCCTGTCGGATATTGCCACGGTCTGGCGCACCGAAGTCGAGCGCCCGGGCCGGATCGTCTATCACAACAATACCCACGCCTTCACGATCGGTATTGCCGGTCAACAGACTGCCAATATCGTCGATGTCGGCTATGCGGTCGAAGCCCGCCTGGCAGAGATCGAGGCGGACCTTCCCCTCGGTATCGAACTGCACCCGATCTATGAGCAGCATGTCGTGGTTGACCGCTCGATCAACGACTTCCTCGTCAATCTGGCCATGTCGGTGGCCATTGTGGTCGGCGTTTTGTGCCTGTTCATGGGTTGGCGCGCCGGACTGACGGTTGGCTCGGTCCTGTTCCTGACTGTCGCCGGCACGATCTTCTTCATGAACATGTTCGCCATCGAGATGGAGCGCATCTCGCTGGGCGCGCTGATCATCGCCATGGGCATGCTGGTGGATAACGCCATCGTCGTCACCGAGGGCATGCTGACTGGGGTGATGCGCGGACAGCGCCGGATGGATGCGGCCGAGAATGCTGTGAAATCCACGCAATGGCCCCTGCTCGGCGCCACCGTTATCGGCATCATGGCCTTTGCCGGTATTGGCCTGTCCCCCGATGCGACGGGTGAATTCCTCTTCTCCCTGTTCGCTGTGATCGCCATCTCGCTGCTGTTGAGCTGGGTACTGGCCGTTACGGTCGTTCCGCTGATCGGCTTTCACCTGTTCTCCGCCCAACGCCAAAAGGCAGCCGGGGCCGAACCGGACGCACTCAACGAGGCGCAGGTCTATTCCGGTTTGATGTTCCGGGTCTTCCGGGGCCTGTTGGAAGGCGCGTTGGCGCGGCGTTGGCTGGTCATGCTGGGCCTGCTGGTGGTTACCGTTCTTTGCTATGCCGGCTTCGGCCAGGTGCGTCAGTCCTTCTTCCCGGAAACCAATACACCGCTCTTCTACGTCAATCTGGAGCACCCCGAGGGCACCGACATTCTCGACAATGAGGCCAATGCCGTGGCCATCGGCCGCTTTGTCGGCGAGCAGCCGGAAACGGTTCAGTTCAACACCTTCATCGGCGGCGGCGCGACGCGTTTCATGCTTACCTACGCGTCAGAACAACCCTCCACCTCCTATGCCCAGATCATTGTGCGGACGCGCTCCCTGGACGACATCCCCGGGCTCGGCGAACGTATTCTCGCCCATGTCCGCGACCGCTATCCCGATATCACCGTCCGGGTCGACCGCATCGTCTTCGGCCCGCCCGCCGGCGCCAAGCTGGAAGCCCGTTTTGCCGGCCCGGACACCGCTGTTCTGCGGCAACTCGCCGACCAGGCCATGGCCGCGCTGCACAGCGAAGCCGATCTCGTCGACATCCGGACCGATTGGCGCAATCTGACCCCGGTGATCCGCCCGGTGATGATTGAGGAACGCGCCCAGACCATCGGCGTGACCCGCGAGAACATCGCCAACGCACTGGTCTTCGCCACCGAAGGCGCCCGTGTCGGTGTCTACCGGGAAGGCGAGGAGCTGATCCCGATTATCGCCCGCGCCCCGGCGAGCGAGCGGGTCGACACGTCTGACCTGTCCGACCGCCTGGTCTGGAGCCCGGCCCAGAATGCCTATGTGCCCATCGCGCAAGTCGTCTCCCGCTTCGATCTCGGCGCTGAAGAAGCCCTGATCCAGCGCCGTGACCGGGTCCGGACCATTGCCGTACGTGCCAATCCCTACAAGCACGAGACGGCTTCGGAGGGCTTTATCCGTTTCCGCCCGGTAATCGAGGCGATCGAACTGCCCGACGGCTACACGATGGAATGGGGCGGCGAGTTCGAAAGCTCCGGCGACGCCAATGCGGCACTGGGCAGCCAATTGCCCTTCACCATCGTTATCATGCTGACCATCTCCTTCATGCTGTTCGCCAAAGTGCGCCAGCCGCTGATTATCTGGGCGGTCGTGCCGATGTCGCTCAATGGCGTGGTGATCGGCTTGCTGGTGACCCAGATTGCCTTCAGCTTCACAGCCCTTCTGGGCCTGCTCTCCCTGTCCGGCATGCTGATCAAGAATGCCATCGTGCTGGTCGACGAGATCGATCTGCGCATCGCCCGTGGCAGCGATCCCTATGCCGCGGTCCGCGATGGCTCGGTGTCCAGATTGCGACCGGTTCTGCTTGCTGCCTCAACCACGGTTCTGGGCATGACACCGCTGCTGTTCGACGCTTTCTTCCAGGGCATGGCCATCACCATTATCGGCGGCCTGACCTTCGCCACCGTGCTGACGCTGATCGCGGTGCCGGTCATCTACGCGCTCTTCTTCGGTGTGCGTCGCCAGGCGGAGGTCAAGGCGATTAAAAATATGACAGAAGCCCCAGCGGCTTGACCGGGAGCGCGGCGCGCGCAAATTTCCCGTCCATGTCCGCTCTCGACCGCGTCAACAATATCGGCGACCTCCGCATGCTGGCACGCAAACGCCTGCCGCGGATGGTGTTTGACTATATTGATGGCGGCGCGGATGACGAAGTCACACTGAAGGATAATCCCGGACGTTTTGCCGACTACAAACTTCTCTGGAAGGCGCTGGTCGATATTTCCGAGATTGACCTCAAGACCTCGGTCATGGGATCTGCATGCGATGCTCCGATCATCGTTACGCCGACAGCCGCCCAGCGCCTGTTCAGCCCGCGCGGCGGTGAAGCCGCTGTCGCCCGCGCGGCAAACAGGGCCGGCCTGATCTATGGCCTGTCCACCCTGGCTTCGACCTCGATAGAGGATATCGCCACTATCACGGACGGGCCGAAATGGTTCCAGGTCTATGTCTGGAAGGACCGAGCCCTGGTCGAGGCCGCCCTCGAGCGCGCCCGGGCAGCCGGCTTTACCGGTCTGATCCTGACGGTCGACGTGCCCGTAGCAGGAAATCGCGAACGCGATCACGTCAACGCCTTCACCATCCCGCCGAAAATCAATGCCCAGACGGTGAGCCAGGTCCTGGCCCGCCCGGGCTACCTGTTCGACATGCTGACCACGCCGACCATCACGCCGGCGAACTACACCGATCTCGACCCGCAGGGTGACGGCATTATCCAGTATCTCAACCGCCAGTTTGACCGCACGGTCAGCTGGGAAGACGCGAAATGGATGAAAGAAGCCTGGGGCGGCCCGTTCGCAATCAAGGGCATCGCCCGCGCCGATGATGCCCGGCGCTGTGTCGATATCGGGGCCGATGCGGTGTGGATTTCCAATCATGGCGGACGCCAGCTCGACACGGCTCCGGCCACCATCGACACCCTGCCCGATATCGCGGCGGCGGTCGGGCATCAGATCGAAATCATTCTCGATGGCGGAATCCGCCGGGGCACCGATATCATCAAAGCGATCGCACTCGGCGCCCGCGCTGTCGCAGTTGGCCGACCCTATCTCTACGGGCTGGGCGCCGCGGGCGAAGCCGGTGTCAGCAAAGCCCTCGACTTTCTAATAAGCAGCCTGGAGCGCGACATGGCGCTGACGGGCGCGATAAGACTGAAAGATCTGACGCCGGACCTGGTCCGCCGTCCGGCCCTCTAACTCCCAAAGGACCGACCATGTTTGCAGCCGAAAGCCTTGTGCGCACCCTGATCAACCAGGGCGTCGACACCTGTTTCACAAATCCGGGAACGTCGGAAATGCACATGGTCGCCGCGCTCGACCGTGTCGACGGCATGAAATCTGTCCTGTGCCTGTTCGAGGGTGTCGCGACCGGGGCGGCCGACGGTTATGCGCGCATGGCAGGCAAGCCGGCCTGCACCCTGTTGCACCTCGGCCCGGGTGCCGGCAATGGCCTGGCCAACCTGCACAATGCCCGCCGCGGCTATGCGCCGGTGGTCAATATCGTCGGCGATCATGCCCGGGCCCATCTCGAACTCGACGCGCCGCTGACCTCGGATATTGAAGGCGTCTGTGCGCCGATGTCGCGCTGGGTCGGCACGGTGGAGACCCCGCAGGATATTTCGCGCATGGCCGTCGAGACGGTGAAGCAGGCCTATGGGCCCGAACGCGGTGTCGCGACCTTGGTCCTGCCGGCCGATTGCGCTTGGTCGGACGCGGAGCCGCAGGTCATTGAGCAAGTGGACATGCCTGATCTTGATGCGGTGCCACTGGATCAGCTCGACAAGGTCGCCAAGGCTCTGGAAGCGGCTTCATCCCCTGTCATCCTGCTCGGCGGCACCGCCTGCCTGGATGACGGTCTGCAAGCGGCCGGACGGATCGCCGAGGCTACCGGCGCCAGATTATTCATGGACACCTTCGTGCCCCGCATCGCACGCGGACACGGCCGCGTTGCACCGAAACGCCTGAGCTATCTGGGTGCCGAAGCGATGAAGGAACTCGAGGGCGCCGATCTTCTGGTTCTTGTCGGCACCAAGGCGCCAGTTGGTTTCTTCGCCTATCCCGGCGAACGCGGCACGTTTGCACCGCCTGAGGCGGAGATCGTCTCCGTCGGCGGGCCGTCTGACGAAGTCACTGAAGCCCTGATCATTCTCGCCGAAGCGATTGACACCCCGGCCAAAGTGCCCGGCATTGAAGCCAGTCAGGCCCCCAAGCTCATTCCGGACGCAGAGCTCAATCCCGGATTTGTTGGTCTGTCGCTGATGCGGCACATGCCGGAAGACTCGATCATTTGCGACGACGCCACGACCTCGGGTATGGGGGTTTTCCCCTGGACCCAGGCCGGACCGCGCCATGACTGGCTCTGCCTGACCGGTGGCGCGATCGGATCAGGTATGCCGCAGGCGGTCGGCGCCGCGCTGGCTTGCCCGGATCGCCAGGTCTTTGCCCTGTGCGGCGATGGCGCCGCTGCCTACACGCTACAGGCCCTGTGGACCCAGGCGCGCGAAAAACAGAATGTGATCAACATCGTCTTCGCCAATCACTCCTATCTGGTCCTGAATTTCGAACTCGCCCGCGTCGGTGCCGGCGAGCCGGGACCGGCGGCACAGCAAATGCTCTCACTGGATCATCCGAAGATGGACTGGGTCAAGCTGGCCGAAGGTTTCGGCGTCCCAGGACGCCGCGCGCGGACTGCTGGCGAGTTCGACAAGGCTCTGGTCGCCGCGCTTGACGCCGGTGGACCCCAATTGATCGTCGCGGAAATCTAGGCCGCGCGACCACCGCCTGCCCTAGCAGGCCAGGCGGTCCTTGGCCTGCTCACTGCCGAGCATGCGCATGAACATTGCCCGCAAGGCGGTCGGCTCAATGGGCTTGGGCAGATAATCCGAGAAGCCTTCTTCATTGAGGGCCCGGCGATTGTCTTCCGACGCCAGCGCGGTGACAGCGACGATCTTGGTTGCACCCGAACGCCGGTTTTCGCGGATACACCGCATCGCGGTAACGCCGTCCATCTCCGGCATCTGGACGTCCATAAGGATGATGTCATAGCGCTTGGCTGAGGCCATGTTGACAGCTTCACGACCGCCGGACGCCGTGTCGATATCGATGTCACCGCCGCGAATGGCCTGACCGAGCATGGCCCGCAGAACGATGAGGTTGGTCGGGACATCATCTACCAGCAGCAGACGCAGCGACTTGTCGACCTCAAGCGGTTCCAGCGGGACCGCCTCCGGCTCCTCTTCGACCCGCTGAACCGCCTGGTTGCGGATCTTCACGGTGAAGACCGATCCCACCCCGAGCGTCGATTTCACCGAAATCTCACCGCCCATACGGTCGACCAGCTTGCGGCAGATGGCAAGGCCGAGACCCGTCCCGCCATACTGGCGCTTCACGGAATTATCGACCTGGCTGAAGCTGTCGAATATCCGGGCCTGCTTGTCCGTAGGAATGCCAACGCCGGTATCGCCGACCGAGAAGGTCGTAGTGACGACCCCCGCCGCATCCGTCGTCTGCTCCACGGAAACAGAAATCCCGCCCAGGGTCGTGAATTTGAGGGCATTGCCCAGCAGATTGTTGAGGATCTGACGGATACGGACCGGGTCGCCCTTGACGCCCTGGACGTCCACACCGCTGAACCGCTCGTCAAAGCTCAACCCCTTGGCTTCCGCCTGGATGCGCCAGGTCGCGGCCAGGGACTGCACCAACTCACGCAAGTCGAAGGCGACATTCTCGAGTTCCAGCGCATTGGCTTCGATCTTGGACAGATCGAGAATGTCATTGAGCAGTTCCAGCAGGTTCTCGCCGGACTGATCCACCAGCTGCAGGCGTTCGCGCTGCTCATCGGTGAGACTGTCATCGTGCAAAAGCACATTGGTCATGCCCAGAACGCCGTTCAGGGGCGTACGGATTTCATGCCCCATATTGGCGAGGAATTCCGACTTGGCCTGGCTGGCCTCCTCCGCCTTGGCCAGGGCGAGCTGTAATTTCTCGTTCTGGTCGCGCAGTATCTCCGCGGTTTGCTCGTTTGACGATCGCAGGATGGACCCGAAAAAGACGATCCACACCGTCGACAGCATGCTGGCAAAAACCAGGGCCGGCAGCATGAGCTGCGGGTCGTATTGCAGTTCCGTGCCGAGATAGTTGAAACCGCCATAGAGAACGGTGGCGTAAAAGGCGCCAACAGGGATGGTCGCCAGCAATGCTGCGCGCCAGCCCCAGGCAATGTAGGCGCCCAGAACGATACCCGGCACATAGGCCGCAGACGGCGGGAAAGAGCCGCGATTGGCCCAGGCGACAGCGAGAAACATCACCGAGGAGGATACCAGTATCCAGCCCAGAACCAGATTTGGCCGGCGCAGCCGCAACCCGATTATGCCGACCCCGAAAGCACTGACCGCGCTGAGGAGTGCCAGCTCGACCATGCCCGGACGCCCCTGCCCGGTGGCCGACAGAATGACCGCATTGATCACAGCAGTCACAGCCAGGATAAGCGAGAAGGTAAAGGCGATACGGGACTTGATGGCCCGCTGCAGATCCACAGCCGGGTCAGCCCCAATCAGCTTGTCGACGAGATTCCAGAACACTGAATACAACCTCCGCTAGGGGTGTTGTAATAGAGTATGATTAAAAAAGCCCAACCAGGACTGGGAAACTAGTCTTCTACCGGCATGATGCTGGCGACCTTGGTGACGTCGAGGACCTGTTTAACATTGTGTCCGCCACCGCGAAGCCGGACGACCTTGCCCTGCTTCTTGCCGCGCTCATGGGCCAGCAACAACATGCCGACGCCTGCGGAATCGAGGGCGCTGACATCGGCAAGATCGAAAATGACACTGTCGCCGCTGAGCCCGTCAATGGCATCAAGGGCGCCCTTGAACACCTCGTGATCATCGAAACGGAAAGTACCGGAGAGCTTCACCGTCAGCGTGTTCGCGGCAGTCGCGGTAATGAATTGCATGCTGACGGCTCCGTAGAGAAAAGCGATTCAGGTTCGACCGGCTCCAATCTAACCGGCTCGTGCCGGTTCACCAACGCGGCAATTCCGGCGTGGTTTCAAATTTGTGTAAAATTTTAAAACCTGGCGGTCGGACACCGCCGGTTCGGTCCGCCCGTAAGACATGAATAATCCACTGGACGCAGCATAAAGATATCTTTATATACCGATGTGCGCCGATTTGAGCTTCAGCTTGCGGGCGCGGAACAAGTGCAGCTAAAGCGGAGCGCCGTAGATATGAAACGATCCTGATTGGATCCTTGCGGCGTGCTGTCTTCTCGTTCCGGGCTTTTCAAGCTTATCCAGAACAGAGGAGACGTTTGATGCCTAACCCCACAATCCAACGCCAGAGCCCGGCTCCTCTCATGATTATGCGGGCAAGCAGGATCCAGCCCGTCTCATCTTGCGCCTTGCCCGACGGGGCGTGTTGATGCTGCCGGCCCTGAGAATCCCGCCCGCCGCCGCCCGTTTCGCTGTGCGCGACTTACAGACAACCATCGACCTGCCAGGACAGGCCGCGACGACGATTGTGCACGGCCGCCTGGCCGGTAACCCCGACGCCGCGCCGGTAATAGTGCTTGGCGGGGTCTCGGCTGATCGCCGGGTTCTGTCCGATGAGCATGGCCCTGGCTGGTGGCCAGGCGTCGCGGCGCGCGGCGGTGCCCTCGACCCGGATCATGTTCAGATCCTGTCGATGGACTTTCTCGGCAGCGCATCGGGAGAACCCGCGCGGCTGCAAGACCAGGCCAGCGCCGCCTTGGCCCTGGCTGATGCAGCCGGGATAGAGCAATTCTCCATCATCGGCGCCAGCTTCGGCGGCACGGTAGCGCTGGAGATCGCTGCGCGCGCCCCGCAACGCGTAACCGGTCTCGATCTGCTCTGCGCGGCGGCCGGGATCCACCCCATGGCCCAGGCCTGGCGCTCGATCCAGCGCGAAATCCTGGAACTGGCCCTCGATGCCGGCCTTGGCGCACGCGGGGTGGACATCGCCCGCCGCCTCGCCATGACCACCTATCGCACGCCGGAAGAATTCGCCCAGAGGTTTGGCCCGGCCGGTCCGGATGACCGGTGTGACCGCGGTGTGGAGGGCTATCTGCAGGCACGCGGAAGCGATTATGCCCGCACTGTATCTCCGGAGCGCTACTTGTCCCGGCTCGACGCCATGCAGGCGCCCGCAGGGGGGCTTGAGCGCATTTGTGCCCCGACGCGGCTTCTGGCGATCCGAAGCGACCGCCTGGTTCCGCCGGCAGAAATCCATGCCACAGCCCAGGCCCTTACGGCGGTGCGCGCCGAGGTCATCGAGATCGACAGCCTCTACGGCCATGACGGCTTCCTCAAGGATGCCGGGCCGGTGAATGAATTCCTCAAGGACCGGTCATGACCACATCACGCACCCGCGCTGTGCGCGCAGGTATCAATACCGATCCGGGCCATGGCGCTGTTATCGCACCGGTACACGTATCCGCCGCCTACCGGCGTGAAAACCCGGCACAACCGGGCCAGTTCGACTATGCCCGAACCGGCCAGCCGGGTCGCGCAGAGCTCGCCAAGGCGCTAGCGGCCCTAGAAGGCACAGCCGGAGCCGTGATCACCGCCTCCGGTATGGCGGCGATCGATATCCTTCTCAATCTGCTGCCCAATGGCGCCCGCATCATTTGTGCGCATGATTGTTACGGCGGGACCCGGCGGATTTTCGATGCCCGGGCCGGTCAGCGCGGCTTTGACCTCGTCTATGCCGATTGCACCGACCCGGCTGCGCTGCGCCGCGCAGTAACCGCGGGCACCGCTCTGCTTTTCCTTGAAACGCCATCCAATCCGCGCCTGCGCCTGACCGATCTGGACCTTGCCATCAGCCTGGCCAAAAAGGCCGGTGCGCTCGTGGCGGTCGACAATACGATATTGTCCCCGGCGCTGCAGCGCCCAGCCGAGTTCGGCGCCGACTTCGTCATCAATTCCCTGACCAAGATCATTAATGGTCATTCCGACATGGTTGGCGGTGTGATCTGTGCCCGCGACCCCGGCCATGTCGAGGCGTTGGCCTGGTGGGCCAATGCCGCAGGAGCCGTCGGCGGCGCCTTTGACGCCTTTCTCGCCCTGCGCGGCCTGCGCACCCTGCCGGTCCGCGCCAAGGCGCAGTCAGACAGCGCACTCGAGATTGCCCGCCATCTCAGCCACCACCCCCGAGTCCTGCGGGTCGACTACCCGGGACTGGAAGATCACCCCGGTCACGCCATTGCGGCCCGTCAGCAGGATGGTTTCGGCCCGTTGATGAGCCTCGAGCTCGACGGTGGCACAGAAGCCGCCCGCCAATTCGTGCAGACACTGCAGCTCTTCACCCTGGCCCAGTCCCTGGGCGGGGTGGAGAGCCTGTGTTCGATCCCGGCAACGATGACGCACGCGGCGATGACGCCAGAGGCGCGGATTGAAGCCGGGGTCGGCAACGGGCTTGTGCGCCTGTCGGTCGGTCTGGAAAGCCCGCAGGACCTGTGCGCCGACCTCGATCAGGCCCTCGGCTAGCTCTAGCGGCGGAGTGGCTAGGCGCTAACCCAGAACCAGCGCCAAAACGGCTCCGATCACACCGCCAGCCATATAGGCGCCGCCCGTCTCGACCGTCATTACGGCTTCATAGATATGACCGTCATGCTCGAAGCGATGCTAGGGATTGAACCCGATCGTGCGCAGCTCCGATACAAGCGCGCCATTGATCCAGATCTTCTCCTTGCCCGTCCAAGCCGACAGCCAGACGCCAATCTCCACATCGTCCTGCTTGAACTTGAGCGACGCGCCATGCTTGAGCGACAGCGTCGCATCGACCAGCCCGCGTGCAATGAAGTCATGATCAGCCATCACGTGATCCGCCATTTCAGAGACCTTTCAGAGCATAGCGCCGCAATCAACCGAAGCGACTTAATGCGATGACCAGCGCAACAATGCCACCGCCAAGCAGGAGAAAGAAAACCACTTCCCAGCCGCTTGCTCCGGCCAGCGCCTTTTTTCGCTCTGTCATCATGACCATACTCCGCTCGCTTACCGCTGCATCAAACCAGAGTCTTCCATGACGCAAACAAGACGTCACCGTCTACGACACAGACGCGACAGCGCTGCCTAAGCGGTGTGACAGCAATACGTCACACCATATTTTTCAGGGAGTTGGCGAGAGTGCTACGCGATAGGCTCCGGGCTCTCCGGATATGACCCAGCCGGCGTCGGCGAGGCCCGGCAGGACAAACCCAGCCGGGTCATCCAGATCGGACTGCCGGACGCTGTCGATCCATGCCGCGAGCCGTGCGTCCGCTCCCAGGCTGACCAGGACGGCGTGAAAATCCTCCACCGTGTAGAGCCGGTCTGAATGCTCCAGCCCGCGCGCGATCAGCTCCGACCATAATTGCGAAAGGCCAGCGGACGGGTCTGTAGGGCGGATGCTGAAGCCGGCACGCCAATTCATCAGCACACCGCAACTGTAATGCGCACCATACCGCCCGCGCTCAATGGCGGCATCCAGCGGTCCGCCTTCCAGTTCGCCGATACATCCATTCAGTGCCCTGGACAGGCGCTCTTGGAGAAATTCCTGGTCAATCAGACCGGCGTCGATGAGTGCGAACCAGCTCAATAGATCGGCACTGCCCTCATGCATCCAGGCCTCGTTGAGCTGGGCATTGGTGACAAGGTCGCCATTCCAAAGATGCACCGCTTCATGGACCATCAACCGGGTGACAAAACGGTCGACCATGTCCTGCATAGCGGGATCGTCGCTGAACAGGCGGCCGCCGCCGACTTCAATAGCGACCTGGTTGTCGAGCACCCCGCCGCGAAAGGCGATACCATCGCCGACATCGGTACGCTCGGCCAGGATCAGGACGGGCTGAACCGGCAAGGCCTGCCCCAGCGCGCGCTCTATCCCCGCAATCGCGTCTTCAAGCGCGGCACTCACAACTTGCGACATTCGCGCCGGGATGGTGTCAGCGACAAATACGGCCGTCGCCGCGTCAACGCTCTGGTGTGCCGTGCCGAACAGGGCAAAGGCGCCGATTTGCGGATTGAAGACATGGCTGTCTGATGCCGTGCTGGGGCCGCCATGGACCAGAACCGTTTCCTGCAAGCGGCTATCAAAGCGGAAACGGTGCTCTGCGGCGCGCAGATCATCAGCGCTCGGGACGTCGTCCTCGCACACGCCCGCAAGCATGAACTGACCGGTATAGATCGCGATGGCCTCACCACCGAGGGGAAGGAAAGACTGATTGTCGAACAAGACGGGATGGTCGCGATGGCTGAGCTCGATCGTGATCTGGTCAACCGGTTGGCCCGCTGTCAGATAATCGATGTTCGCGCTGCGGCTCAGCGCGACATGGTCGCCAGTCACTGTCCAGCGTGCGGTACGAAAATCATCGCCGCTACGCATAAAGGCCCAGCGCGCGTGCGGTTGGTCGAAGTGATAGCGAATTTGCCAGTTGTCCCGGTCGACCCGCTCAATCTCGACTTCAACACCCGGGTTGCAGTCAGCCAAGGCCATTGAGCCCCCCGCCAGCGCGGCCGCAAGCCCGGACCAAATCATGTTCAACTGTCTCATCATAGGCATCACCTGACGAGAGCGCGCCCGCAGTGGCAATGTAATAATTCTGACATTTCAGTGAGCTGGCGCCCGGACTCGCTAGAGCTTCAGCCCGCCATGACCGTGCTCGAGCTCGCGGATAATGGTGTCGCGCAGGCGCTCGGCCGCGGGTGGGATGGAAGAGGCTTCCAACAGCGCCATTTCCGTATCCGACAGATCCGGCAGACCGCTCTCGGCGGCATCAAGCATGAAGAGGTCGTCCGGCACCATATCCTTGGCCAGAACGCTCACTCCGAGCCCGGCCCGCACCGCCGCATGGGTGCCGGCAAGCGAGGCGCAGGTATAGACAATCCGCCAGGGCCGGCCGGCCTGGTCGAGCGCCTCGGTGGCGCGCTTGCGATAGACACAAGGAGACGGCGACACAACGAGGGGCAGATCGGTCTGTTCCGCGGCGCCTTCCGAGGCGCCGACCCAGACCAGCGGCTCACGCCAGACCCGGCGGCCGGTGAGCGCGTCATCCGGTTCGCGTTTGACGATTGCCAGGTCCAGCCCGCCGCTGTCGAAACGCTGGACCAGGTCCAGGGTCAGCTCACAGCGCATTTCCAGAACCACGTCCGGGTGGCTGGCAGCGAAGCGCGAGAGCACATTGGCCAGGTGCACCGTGGCGAAATCCTCCGGTGCGCCGAGCCGGACAACACCGGTCAGCCGCTGCTCGTCGAACCGGGTCACCAGCTCATCATGCAAAGAGAGTATCTTCCGGGCTTTCTCCAGCAGGGCCTCGCCATCATTGGTCGGTCGCAGGTGATGCGGCGAGCGATCCAGCAGGCGGACCCGGAGCTGCGACTCAAGGCGTTTGATCTGCAGCGATACGGTCGACTGGCTCAGATGCAGGCGTTTGGCCGCAGCGCTGAAACCACGGCTCTCCACCACGGTGACGAAGGCGCGCAGAAGGTCGGGATGAAGACTGTGGGGCATGATTGCGATATTTAATAATGACGGCGACGAAAATCAATTTCACACATGGTGACGTATAGGGTAGGCGGTGCGCCAAACTTGTGTGTGAAGAAGGACGTCAACGTGAATCTGACTGTAAATCCGAACGATATTTCCGAGGCGCAGGGCAGCGTCGAAACCCCGCTCATCACTGTGGCATCCGGCGACGGCATCGGCCCGGAAATCATGGATGCGGCGCTCAAAGTGCTCGAGGCCGGCGGCGCACGCTTCCAGGCTGAGCCGATCGAGATCGGGGAAAAGGTCTATCTGTCGGGCATCAGCGCCGGGATCACCCCGGAAGCCTGGGACAGCCTTCGCCGTACGCGCGTCTTCTTCAAGGCGCCGATCACCACGCCGCAGGGCGGCGGCTATAAAAGCCTCAATGTCACCGTGCGCAAATCGCTCGGCCTGTTCGCCAATGTCCGCCCCTGTGCGGCCTATGCGCCCTACATCGCCACCAAGCATCCCGACATGGATGTCGTCATTGTGCGCGAGAATGAGGAAGACCTTTATGCCGGTATCGAGCACCGTCAGACCGATGAGGTCTATCAGTGCCTGAAGCTGATCTCGCGCCCGGGCTGCGAGAAGATCGTCCGCTATGCGTTCGAATACGCGCGCGCCTATGGCCGCAAAAAAGTGACCTGCATGGTGAAAGACAACATCATGAAGCTCACCGACGGTTTGTTCGCCAAGGTCTTTGACGAGATCTCGGCGGAGTATTCCGACATCGCGGCTGAACACTACATCATCGATATCGGCACCGCCCGCCTCGCCGACGCACCGGAGCGCTTCGACGTCATCGTCACGCCGAACCTGTATGGCGACATCATCTCCGACGTGGCGGCCGAAGTTGCCGGCTCAGTCGGTCTGGGCGCCTCCGCCAATATCGGCGCCAGCTGCGCCATGTTCGAGGCCATTCACGGCTCGGCCCCGGATATTGCCGGCAAGAACATCGCCAACCCGTCCGGCCTCATCCTGGCCGGCGTGATGATGCTGGTGCATCTCGGCCAGAGCGAAGCTGCCTCGCGCATTCATAATGCCTGGCTGAAGACCGTGGAGGACGGCTTCGGCACCGGCGATATGAAGCCGACCGAACAGCCGCTCGGCACCAAGGAATTCGCCCAGGCCGTGGTCGAGCGCATGGGTCAGCACCCGGCCACCTTGCCGAAAGCCAATTACGCCGCCGACGCCAAGCCGATCACCATCCAGCAGCCCGAGCGCAAGGCTCCGGCGGTCAAGGAAATGGTCGGTGTTGATGTCTTCGTGCAGCATGCCGGCGCCGCCGACGCGCTGGCCGAAGCTCTGCAGGCGGCGTCCAACGAGGCCTTCGAGCTGGTCCTGATCACCAATCGCGGCGTCAAGGTCTGGCCGGAAGGTCTGCCGGAGACCTTCTGCACCGATCACTGGCGCTGCCGCTTCCACGCTACGGGCAAGGCCGGCATCCTCGATGTCGCCGACCTGCTCGGCAAGCTGGGCACGGCCGGGATCGACGCCATCAAGACGGAAAATCTCTACACGTTTGACGGTGAACGCGGTTACTCGCTCGGCCAGGGTCAGTAAACCCGGCCAAGCCCTGGAACAAGAAGCCCTCCCCGGCGCTCCCGGGGAGGGCTTTTTCTTGTCCGCGCTCCGGCTCTCCGGATCGCCGAATCAATTCAGCCAGCTACCGATCATCCCGAGGAAAATCACACCAGCAATGAAAGCCACCTGGAGGGCGAATCCGAGCAGATAGCGCTGATAAAAGTCCATTTTATCAATATGGTGCTGCAGGTCAGAGAGTATATTCATGATCATTCTTTCGTCTTGTTTTTTGTCAGTATACATACCTTTTTATTGACCTACAAATCGTCCGGCTTTCGAGCCTCCGGGGCGACCGTCAAAAGCGCATAGAAAAAGGCCCGCCACACCAAAGTGCCGCGGGCCTTGATCGTTTCGACGTGAGCGCTGCGCTTACTGCACGCGCTCGACGGAAATGCCTTCCGCTTCCAGCAGGGCCGGAACCCCGTCCGGACCAACCAGGTGTCCGGCACCCACGACGATCAGCGTATTGCCGGAGCCGTCCAGCATGGTCTGGATTTCGTCGACCCAGTGCTGGTTGCGCTGGACGAGAAGCACGTCATAGACCTCCGGGCCCGCTTCCAGCATGCCGTCATGGAAAATGGTGTTAAGGCTCTCGATATCACCCGCCGCCCAGGCCGCGACCATGCGATCAAGCATGTCCGGGTCATTCTCGATCTGGTCGAGCGAGGAGGTCAGGAAATGCAGCTCCACCTCCGGCGACAGGCCGGCAAAGAAGCCGAACTGGTCCTCGAAGGTCTCAAAATAGCGCTCACGCTCGTCCTCGGTGACCGCCGCCAGGGTCATCTCGACGCCCGCCATCGGATTATAACCGGCTTGCTGCACGCCGAGCATGGCGATCGACACGCCCGCCAGCCAGGGACGTAGCGGCTCGAGGTTCTGTGCCGGAAAACCGAACTGGGCGGCGACGCGGGCAAGCTGGGCGTTTTGCTCCTCGGTCAGCATGGAGCTGAGCGTCTGGCCCGGCGGGTTGAGACCATATTGCGGGATGATTTGCTGCGAAGCGGCCTGGGCCTCGGCGGTCATCGGCGTCTCGTAATAGACCTCGTCCGCTGCGGCGATCGCTGCCTCAAGTGCATCGGTACGCCATTGCGTGTCCTCGCGCAGAACGTGAACGGAACCGAAGAGCAGGATCTCGCTGTCTTCATCGGCCACTTTCCACATCGCCGGATCGGCCTGCGCCGCGGCGGTCATCGCAATTGCACTCAATGCACCAAGCAGAAATTTTTTCATCGACTTTCCCTTGTTACCAACCGTTACATCCAGCCCGGCCCGAGCGGCCGGCCGTGATGTCTGAAATCTCAGCCGCGATACCACCATTGATCTACGGCAGCCCCGCGACAGTCGTTTAAATGGCATGCGACACGGATGCGGCATAGGCGGATTGGACAGAGATGCTTCCCCCCTTCACCGGCAGCGATGATCTCATCGCGAAAGACAGCGCAAATTGACGCACCCCGGCGGGCCGGGCTGATCAGTGTCGCCGACTGGTCGACGCGGGATGTGGATGCAATAGCAGGCGGATTGCGCCCTAGGCCGGGATTTCCCGCCCGCGCCCGGCCGCGCCCCGACAATCCTGCAAGTCCGGTTTGCGCCGGAGTGTTGCAGTTTTGCGATTGATTATCACTTTCCTTCGCATTAGGGGTCATTGCGAATACTTCGCAGGGACAAGAATTATGTACAAATCCTCGCTCGCTCTGATGAGCGCGACCGCGCTTTCGCTCACCCTAGGCATCGCACCGGCCATGGCTGACAATGCCGATGCGGCAGACCGCGAGCAGATCATAGTCACCGGTCAGGTTCTGTATGCGAACCAGATCAATGCCCTGCGCACCCCGACGCCGATCATTGACGTGCCCCAGAGCCTGTCGATCATTTCCGCCGAGGAAATCTCCCAGCGCGGCTTCAACAGCATCGGCCAGATCATCGACTACACGCCGGGTGTGAACACCTCCCAGGGCGAAGGCCATCGCGATTCCGTCGTCTTCCGCGGCGTGCGCTCGACGGCCGACTTCTTCATCGACGGCGTGCGCGACGACGTGCAGTACTACCGTCCGCTCTACAATCTGGAACAGGTCGAGATCCTGCGCGGACCCAATGCGCTGCTATTCGGCCGTGGCGGTACGGGCGGTATTCTCAACCGCGTCACCAAGAAAGCCGAGCTCGACGAGAGCTTCACCGGCTACCAGCTCTCGCTCGACAGTTTCGGCGGTTACGGCCTGCAGCTCGATCATAATGTCTCGGCTGACGAGAACTCGGCTTTCCGCATCAACGCCATGTATGAGAGCCTCGATAATCATCGCGATTTCTATGATGGCGAGCGCATCGGCGTGAACCCGACCGCGCGCTTCCAGCTCGGCGAGATGACCCGGCTCGACCTGTCCTATGAATATCTCGACCATGAGCGCTTCATCGATCGCGGCATCCCCACCGGCGCCGATGGTGAACCGGTCGAGGCCTTCCAGGACATTGTCTTCGGCGATGAGGATCTGAACTTCCACACGCTCGACGCCCATGTCTTCCGGGCCACGCTGCAGCACCAGTTCTCCGATACGATGAAGGGCCGCCTGAGCGCTTTTTACGGCGATTATGACAAGGTCTATCAGAACCTCTACGCCTCCAGCTATGACGCGGTGAACACGCCGGACCAGGTTGGCCTCGACGGTTATCTCGACACCACCCAGCGCCAGAACCTGATCCTCTCGGCCGACCTGATCGGCCAGTTTGAAATGGCCGGCTTCAACCACACCTTCGTCACCGGCGTGGAGTTCATCGATACGGTCAACAATAATGACCGCCTCAACCCGGTCTGGTCGGACAGCAATGACGATGTGGAATTCTTCACCATCGCCCGTCCGCTGGCGACCGGCGGCGGCAGTGGCACGGCCGCCAACGGCAATGCGACCACGCTCGCCTTCTCCGACCCGAATGACGACACCGAAGCTGATGTCCGCGTCTTCTCCGCCTATATCCAGGACGAGATCGAGATCTCCGATCAGCTCGACATTGTCATCGGCGCGCGCTTCGACAGTTTCGAGATCGAGGTCTACAACGTGCTGGCCGACGAGCTGCGCGAACGCACCGACGAGAACGTCTCCCCGCGCCTCGGCCTGGTCTACAAGCCGCAGGAAAACGTCTCGCTCTACGCCTCCTACTCCGAGAGCTTCCTGCCGCGTTCGGGCGAGCAGTTCGCCGCCATCAATGGCAGCAATAACGCCCTCGACCCGAATGAGTTCACCAATCTGGAAGCGGGTCTGAAATGGGACCTGGCGTCCAATCTCAGCTTCACTGGCTCGATCTTCGAGATCGAGCAGCGCTCGCCCCAGGTCGCCGATAATGACCCGGCAACGCTGGACGTGATCGAGTCCGAGATCACCGGTTTCGAACTGCAGCTGCAAGGCCAGCTCACCGAGGCCTGGTTCATCTCCGCCGGCTACAGCTATCTCGACGGCGAGCAGGTCAACCGCACCGGCAATACCGGCCTGCGCCCGCGCGAGCTGCCGGAGAACACGCTGTCGCTGTGGAATGTCTACCAGGTCAGCGACGCGCTCGGCCGCGGCCTCGGCCTGACCTATCAGGACGAGACCTTCATCAATAATTCCAACACCGCCATCCTGCCGGCCTATACCCGCGTGGATGCCGCGGCCTTTTACGACATGTCCGAGCGCTTCCGCCTGCAGCTCAACATCGAGAACCTGACCGACGAACTCTACTTCCCCAACGCCCACAGCACGCACCAGGCCAGCGTCGGCGCCCCGCTGAACGCACGCGTGACGCTGCGCGGACGGTTCTAGGACCCACGCCGATCAGCTCTGAAATGCAAAAGCCGGAACGTCTCAGCGTTCCGGCTTTTTGTTTGGCGATGGGAACGACCGCGCGAGCCAATCACCTCAGGGGCGAACCCAGAGTAATTGGTGCCCATTTCCGCCTACCGGCAGGACGGCGGACAGCGTGACCGAAGCTGATAAGGCTCTGTTTGCCCCTATCCAGATCCAGCCCCACCATCCCGGTTTTCGCTTACAGTCATTCCGCGCCATTTCTGCCGCAAGGCCTGCCGATAGCCTTTAGCCACTGCCAAGGACTGATCATTCTCGAACTCCGCCAACAGCTTACCAGTCTCGTCGCGGTTCAGCGCCTGAATGTGTCCAATCGAGACAATCGCTGACCGGCTCACCCTCATGAACCCAAACTCTTCGAGCAAGTCGAGCATTTCGTAGAGCCGGCGCCGCAAAAGCCAGGACCGGTTGGCAGTATGCAAGCGGACATAATAATCCTCCGCTTCAATATAGAGAATCTCCGCACTGGAAAGCTGTAGCGTCCTGGTCCCGTCACGGACCTCGATCGAGGGCATGGGCAGCGCCGCAAGGGGACGTTGGCTGAGCTGAGCAAGCCCATAAATGCCCCCCAGCACCAACAGAACCTCCAGCAGGTCCGAGCGGATACCCGCTTTGAAGATAGTCGCGAATGCGTGACCTGACGGGACGATCGCAAGGAGACAGGATGTTCTCCAGACCCCGATCGCAACAAGGAATGCGAGTAATGGCACAACGAGCGACGACAAAAGCCGCTTCCGCGTGACCGGGTAGCGCTTTATGGCCAGGCGCACGCCCAGATACACCGGCACGTAGACCAACCATTTTGTCAGAGCAATCAAAGCGGACTGAACGGCCGTGATATCCTGACCGTTTATCCGCCCGACCTGCATTAGGTAGATTGCTTGGAACAGCGCCAGGCCCAGAACGCCGAACATGAACAGCGCGCCGGGGAATCGCCGGAGCCAGGCATTCAGCTGGCTGGTGGCCAGGGAGAATACGTGCCCCGTCATCTCCCTGCTCTTTCGCTGCATAATCCGTCCATTTCACTGCAAACGCCTTGAGAGCCAGCGCCCTGCCCTCAGAAAGGGCGCCCGCACATCGCTGCGTTCCCGCTTACAATAACATGGGTAATGTCTGTCATGTTCAGTCGCCTTTTGCTGGTACCAATTCTCGCATGCTTGTCCACCATTACCGCACATGCCGAGCGATCGGAGTTCCGCTCAGAAACCGTTGATCGCTATATCGGCGAACAGATCCGCACCGGAACTGTCCCGGGCGCCGCCATCGCCATCGTCCACCGGGGTGAGCTCGTTCATGCAGCTGGATATGGCCAGACCGAACCGGGCGGCGAGCCGGTCACCCCGGAGCACACTTTCCGCTCAGCCTCGACCTTGAAAATGATGGTCGGCATGGCGCTGGTCCGGCTGCACGATGAAGGGCGCCTCGATCTACATGCCCCGATATCGCGATACTTGCACGGCCTCGACCCGGCGATCGGAGCGCTCACGACCCATGAGCTGCTCAATCACACCAGCGGGTTGCTTGACACCAGTGTCGAGCACTCCACGCCGCGCACAATGCCATTGCTGGATTATGCGAGAAGCTTGGACAGCAGGTTTATCTACGTCTCGCCCGGGGCGAGCTTCTCCTACTCAAATCCCGGATACGCGGTGGCCGGTGCAGTGCTGGAGGCGGCGACGGGCCTGTCATTTGAACAGGCCATGCGGGAGCTTTTGCTGGCTCCTTTGCACATGGATTCCTCAACATTCTCACTGACCGAAGCACAACGAACCGGCCTGGCCGTCGGCCATCGCCTTACCGATAGCGGCATGCAAGCCGTTGCGCCATCCGAGACCGGACTTGCCGCCATGCCATCCGGCACGATGTTCTCGACCGTCCTCGATTACGCGAATTTTCTCACCGCATTCATTGATAATGGTCAATTCCAAGGCCGTGCGGTGTGGCGGCCATCGGCCGCGGAAATCATGCAGTCGCCACAGATTCCGCCGGCTGAACTGGTCACATCCTATTCCTATTCATACGGTCTCATGAACGGGCAGTTTTTCGGACAAACCGCGCTTTTCCATACCGGCGGCATGCCCGGATACGCTTCGAATGTTCTGATCCTGCCCGAGCTTGACCTCGGGGTTGTCCTCTTCACCAATGGCGAGGAGCTTGATCGCCGCGAAGTGCTTCGCCGGATTGTCGCCGAATTCACCGACCTGCCGGAGCAGACACAAAACCCGGCTCCAAGCGGGCTTGCTCCACTGAGCCCGGCCGCGGCTGCCGAGCTGTTTGGGATATACGAGCAGCGCGACGATCTGCCGACCATTCGCATCTTCCAGGCCGGCGAGGAGGTCCTTCTGCGCAATCGCGGCGTGGACTATGTGCTGCATCACGAGGGGGACGAGTTCTACATCGGCGTGGCCGAGAACGGGCGCTGGTTCCGCTTCCGCATCGCGGTGACCCCCGACGGAAAGTACCGCTTCGTTCAATGGTGGATCCGCTCATTCGCGCGTCGCATCTGACCATCCGCCCCGCGGCACCAAACAAAACGAGAAACAACCCGAAAGGCGCGAGATTCAATGCCCTTCTCACCGCAACCCATTCATGCCCTCACCACACTTGCAATTGTGTCCGGAGTGGCCTCAGCGGCCTGCACACCCGGCGCACACGCGCTACAAACGCCCGATTGTCCACATCCTGTTGCACACTACGAGGTCACCTATGTGGGCGAGGACATTTTCGCGGTCACATTGGAGCAGACCCAGGCGTCGTCGCGCTGGGATCTCGCACATTTTCCAACCCCGGACCGGCCGCAGGCCCAATCCGCATCGGTGCGCGCCCTGCGCGCCTATACTTCGGAGGGTGAGGACCTCGCAATCGAGTATATTGGCGACGGTGCATGGAGCACTCCGGACGGTCAGGCGTCACGCCTGACCTACCAGCTGGTGGCAGATCATGGCGAGGTTGACTGGAACATCTCAGCGCCCGGCAAGGATGAAGTCGCCGACATCATCGATGGCACCTATGTCTTCGCCGGTCACGCCTTCTTCCTGATCGACTGGGAACTGCCGCGATGTGATGTAACCGTCTCCTTCGACCTGCCGTCAGGATGGCAGGTCGTTTCGCCCTGGGACGACCGCGGCGATCACCATTGGGTGCGCGAAACATGGGCATTGGGGCAGAACATGTTCGGCATGGGCCCCGCCACCCCCTACTCCACTTCTTCAGGCGGACTGGACCTGACCTGGCTGGTCGATCCCCGACTGGCGCCCATCATGCCCACAATCGAGAGCATACTGGGCGATCTCCCCGCGGCTTACACAGAATTCTGGGGCGAGGCGGCCGGAGAGGCGTACACGATTTTCTTCATGGCGGATTACACATCGGATGGCGGTGTGTTCTACGACAGTTTCGCGATGCGGATCGCCCTGCCTCTGCGCAGCGCCGATCAGATCAACTGGTCTCACACGCTCGGGCACGAGGTCATGCACTTGTGGAATCCCATCGGGCGTACCAGCGGCCGGAATGTTCCCGAGCTGGAATGGGTCATTGAAGGCTTCACCGACTATCTGACCCTGAAGCTGATGGCACAGGCCGGTTATTGGGACACTGACCTCTTGGAACAGCGCATCGCGAATATTTTTCGCGGCTATTACATAGCGGGTCTGGTCGAGACCCCGGAGAGTATTGCCCAGGCGGGCTATGCCAAGGGTGACAACTGGTACTCGGTCTATTCGGCAGGATCATTGATCGCGATGTTCCTCGACGCGGAGCTGTCACAGGATGATCCGGAGCGTTTCGCTGACGTCATGCGCCAACTGGCAGCTGACCGCGGCGACGGTTACAGCTTCGAGACCTTTATGGCGCGCTTCGATACGCTGACCGATGGCCGCGCCTCCGAAATCTACACCTGGATTGAATCACGCCCGTCAAACGCCGAGTATATTGAGCGTATGAGCGATGCCGGGATGGATATCTCGTTTTTTGTCGACGAGGTCTATGTTCGCTTCCCGGCCTGCGACGACCAGCGTTGCCCGCCGGACTTCCTGGCCCCTCCCCCTGATCTCTGAGGCCAACCGGGTATAACCTCGCTCGCCAGGGTCAAGCGCCTTCGCGCCTGCTGCTTTTGTCTTGCAGAGCAACGCGCAGAACTGGTGAATGTTCCTGCATTCCGAGTGTTCCTGTTTTTCTCGCGGACCCTCTGCCCGGGCGGGCAGAGGGTGTGACAAACGGCGGGGCCCTAACGCCCTTCCCCTCACATCCCCGCCGCGCGCGCCCGGCGCCAATAGATCAGCGCCAGCACGGTCACGACGATCGGGATCATCAAGCCGTATTCGTCGGACCACATCGCGGTCTGGTCATTCGCCTCGGTCATCGGTGAGAAGATTTTCTGGATGTAGATATTGTGGGCGCCGTGAAACATCACCGCCGGCCACAGGGAGCGGGCGCGGAAGGTGTAATAGGTCATGATCACCGACATGGAGACCAGCATCACGGTGAAGCAGGCCAGCTGGAACACGGTATCGCCGCCGCCATAGGCGATGATGATGGGATAGTGCCAGACCGCCCAGACCAGACCGCTGACCAGGCAGGTCGCCTCGAACGACATCAGTTTGCGCAATTCGAAGACGAAAAAGCCGCGCCAGCCGATCTCCTCCCCGGCAATCGTGCCCAGCGATTTGACGAATTGCACCACCGCCATGAGGACGACCATCAGCGCGATCACCATCCAGCCGTCAGCGTCTGGCAGGCCCAGCTCACCACGCCACTCGGCCAGGGTTTCCGGGTTTCCCATCCCGCCCAGGCCCAGCTGCCAGATCAGCGCGTAGGCCACACCGACATAAAAAACCGGGATCAGATAACCCGCCCAATTGGCACCGTGACGGCCCCAGGCCCACGGCAGGGAGGAGATTTTGCGGCCACGCAGCATCAGCGTCACAAAGGCGGACAGGGTCGGCATCACCATCAGCGTCCCGACATAGAGCGAGGTCGGGACCAGCCCGACAATCAGGTAATGCCCGGCGGCACTGCTCGCGGTGAGCACCCCCAGGAACACGATCAGCGTCGTGATGGTGGCGTGTTTGTCGTTTTGCTGCGCTTGCATCGCCTTCCTCCTCGTATCGACAAGGCTCCGGATTGACCGGAGCGACGGATATCCATATTATTGCACAATTGATTGTACAACTGATTGTGGATTTAGCAAGCCATGCGCGACAGCAACATCATGGATACCCATCCGCTGAGCGGAGCCTTCCTTTCAAACAAGCTGTTACGGCTGGTCGAAACCATCGCTGACCAGGGCGAGGTCCTGCTGGCCTCGGCCCAGATCGCCATCCCGCCGCGCGCCATATCCACCGTGCTGATGATCGGCGAGGTCGAGAATGTGACAGCCGCCGACATCGCCAACGGCCTCGACCAACCCCACCAGCTCGCCACCCAGCGCGTCGACCTCCTGATCAAGCTCGGCCTGATCTCCAAACACCCCCACCCCACCGACAGCCGCCGCAAAGTGCTCGAGCTGACGCCGGAGGGACAGGCGCAATTCACGCTGATGATGAAGATGCTGGCCCAAATCCGCGACGCAATGGACGCGCTTTACGAGGAGCTGGGCGTGGATCTGGCAAGCGTCGCGGTGAAGGCGGTGAAGGCGCTCAAGGCGCGACCGCTGGTGGAGCGGGTTGAGGGGTAAGGGGCGCGCTGGGAAGGGTGTTGGGTGTGTTTTCTCATCTCAAAAAAACGACCCCTGATTGCAATTTCGACCAATAAAGATAATCTCGCTTACTCGGCTTTTTATGGCCGCCGAGGGGAGTGAATTTGGGGGCGACGTGATTAGTTTTCCGACCGTTGAAGCCATCTCGGTGGGCGGCTATGGGCTCTACCCGGGTACAGAGGCAGCCACAGGCCTTTCGCTCGACCTACAGCCTGGCGCTAATCTGATCTTGGGTGTGAACGGCCTAGGAAAAAGCACCCTTCTTCTTATGCTGAGGCATATGATCACGGGCCCATTCGCGGTACGTGAACCGGGGAAGCTCGGCGAGGCGCGAAAAGCTCTCATTGCATCCAATAAATCTGTCTTTTCGGCTCGTACCGCTGACCGAGCGAAATCAGCCACCGCCACTGCCAGATTACGGATTGGCGATAGCGTTCTAGAAGTCGAGCGGCGGCTTTCTGACCTGCGCCTCATAAGTTGCCGCGACCTAGAGACATGCGAAGAATTCGACGACGAACAAACCTACCAAATCTACCTGTGCCAAAAGTCGAACTTCGCCGACTTTGCCGACATCGTCCGAGTGATCGACTACCTTTGCTTTTTTCTTGAGTCTCGGAAGACTCTGGTTTGGAACCTCCGAGCGCAATATGAAATCCTCAGAGCAATCCTATTGGATGGCAAAACAAACCGGAAACTCAAGGAGCTCGAGGCATCAATAATCTCGAGCGACAGCTCTGAACGGAATATTCGCAGCGTACTAAAAACTATTCGCGACAAGCACGTTAAAACCGTGTCGCAATTCGACAACGCAGACGTAGTTAGGAGCGAAATAGCCGAGCTCAAAATTGAAAAGGAGAAGACCGAGGCTGAGCTGGAGAGTATCGATGCTGATTACGAAAAGGCTGAATCAGCGCACCGATCCGCTCAGACTCAATTGGAAACGTCGGATACAGAATTAGATGCGTCGGAAACCGCGTTCGAGGCGGCAAAGTACGAGGTTATGCGGCACGCATTCGCCGGGCTGCCAGCTTCCGAAGCCTACGTGTTTTTGAAGCTGGCAACTTCACAACACTGTTCAGCCTGCGGAAATGACGCGAAATCCAGCGCGGTCGAATTGAATGCTCGCATCATCGAGGGCAGGTGCCCAGTGTGTGGCGAAGAGCATAACCGAGATCCGGAAATCCGCGACATTTCGGAAGCTTCGCATGCTGATCTCTTAGACAAGTACAGCCAACTTGAACAGGCTCGAGAGCTCCGAGGCAGCTTTGAATCAGCTTTGGAGATCACAGGAGACAGGGTTCGTTCTATTTCTCGGACCAGGTCCGAACTACAACTTAAAACCCGCAAAATTATCGATAAAATACATGAACTTGAACGCGAATTGCCGCCCGAAGAACAAAGCGCGTTGCGCGAGCAAAAAGAGCGCATCGAGCTGCTAGAGACTAGCCGTCGCGATTTTATTGCCAAGCGTGAACAAGCCGAAGCGGAGTTCAGAGAGACGTTCGATTTATTCAAGCAAAGAACGCTAGAGGTTCGCAAAACCATTGAAGACCGCTTCGCCTACTGGGCATCGATATACTTCGTTGAAGAAGTGCGCCTCGCCTATACGCCACGCGAAGAGGCCCTTGGGCAAGGATCAGGGGTTAGTAGGTTTCATTTTCCAGCATTCGAAATTGAAATGGTTGGAACAGCATCCACCGGGGATTTCATCCGCCGAGAAGACTCCGAGGTCTCGTTATCGCAACGTGATTATTTGGACCTTGCCTTCCGAATGGCATTGCTAGAGGCCGCGCAAATCTCAACCGCCAATCTAGTAGTAGACTCGCCCGAAGGGGCTGTAGACGCAGTCTTCGCCGGCAGAGCAGGCAACCTCTTCAGTGCCTTTGCAAATAACGCCTACGGCCGGGATTCTAATTTTCGACCGACGCTTATCGCCGCGTGCAATGTCGTAGATGGAGACTTCGTTCCCAATCTGTTCCACGGCCTTTCTAAAGCAGCCCGATACTCTCGCCTTCTAGACCTAACTCAGATCGCCGCCCCTACGCAGGCGCTTACTTCTCTCCGCGAGGAATATGAGGGCAAAATCCGCGAAGCAATGAGCTCAGCGACTGATGGGTCGACATGACTTCCACCAAACCCAGTCCAACTCAACAAAGCAGTCGCTCTCCACTACTTGCACGCGCTCAACTCATGCAGATTTTGAGAGCATGTGAAGACGCGGGATTGTACCCGACGCCAGTCGAGACAATCCACGCCGTAGCGTTCCTCGCTAGCTTTTTAAGCCCTCTTTGGGGCGTCACCCCGCTAGCTAGTCACGTCCTAAAATCTGACGACGGCCCCTACTACCCCTCGCTACAGCGTCAGCTCGATCACCTGGTCGGGCAAAGATTGGTCGACGTAGATGAAATTCGGTATCGAGAGCTTGAACTGGGCGGAGCCAGGATAGCCGCCGAATTCTCATTGAACTCGAAGAACGCACCAGCTGTCCTCAAGCTTATTGATCGAATTCCGGGAGAGCTTGAAGTAGCTCGCTTGTTCTTCGAGATCGCAGTGAACTTACAAGACGTGGAAGCCCAGCAGAGCGATGACGTCGCACGAATGGACGCCTCTTACTCAGACCCGGAGATTGCACGCAACAGAATAGTAGCATTCAACAGAGCTGCAATTAAGTCCAACAAAACGGTTGAGAGCGCTCGAAAGTTTGAATGGTGGGATGAGTCCTACCGGTTAGATCCTCCAGCTCAGCTGGAAATGTATATGCAGCTGCTTAAGGCTCGCGCGCATGGCTGAGTTTACTGAGGGCGTTCCCAGCGACGACGAGGTCCAAACTATTTTGGCTGAGCGGAAGCGTCCACCAACGTCGGCCGGCACCTCTCCAATGACGAGATTTATGAGGGCCGCCGCCAAGTTAGTTCATGACCGGCATGCTAGCGGCAATACAAAAGGGCACTCGGTAATAATTCTTTCCAGTACCCCGACTGAAACTCTCATGGAATTCGACGGGGCAGCCAATGCGATACAAACCGCAACGTTTAAGTCGGGATCCAGCGAGATGGATGATCATATTTGGATCGTAAATCCGAGTTTGCTGCGAGCTACGGGCTGCGCCATGGGAACACCTTTCTCGGAGATGATCGGGCGCATTGAAGCATCAAACCTTGGCGGGTTACCTACTATCATTGTGGAGTGGACATCCGCACGCCCATTCATGGGCGCATACCCGACGGGTATGAGAAATCCGGATGACTCCGTTGAAGTGAAGTTCGCCGACGAACCAATTACCTCTGACGAGGTCCAAGAGACATTGAATCAACTGCATTCGCGGGCCCTTGAAACCCCCTTCCTTCTGAACCAGGGAAACCAAGAAAGCCCATGGAATGACGCAGGAAAGGCCATTCCCAAGTCTCAAGCGGAGATTCTTGTACACTGGCGGGTGCACGACTGCTTAGCGCAAAAATTTGCTCACGACAGGTTCGATGTTCGTTCAGAAGCCGATACAGCCAAAGGTCGATTGGACTTGCAGCTTTGCCGATGGTTCGACGGAGGACCAGGATTCAATGAGGCATTAACGTGTGACGGCGTACTAGAGCTCAAAGTACTCCGATCGAAGACGTCCGGAGGCAACCCGGTTAGCGACAATGACAATGAAAAGAACGTTGCTAAAGGACTGATCCAAGCCCATCAGTACCGCAGCGAGAAAAAAGCGGACTGGGTGGCGCTTTGTTGCTACGACATGCGAGCGACGCAAGTGGCAAACCCTAATTGTTTAGACAAGTTTGCGACCCAAGCCGCAGCGGATGAAACAGCGATTTGGTATTGGCCGCTTCGGCAGAACGCCGAAGCGGCACGCGACCAAGCGTACGCTATAGCCCAGAACGCTGGAGCTTGATCAACGTCTCAGGAAGTTCAGCACGTCCACCTTGTTGAGGCGAAGCTCGCATTGCTCGGACTTTCTCGGTACCCAATACTTCGAAAGAAAGTTGAGGGGCTATCTCACACAACACACGAGCCACCGGAACATGAACTCCAGCATACTGACTGTCGCCGACGGTCATGTAAACTCGCCCGTTTTCTGCAAGTGCGCTGTGTAATCGCAAAAGTACAGATTCCATATCGGCGAAATAGGACCCGACCATTTGTGGGATACCTTTGTTCCAGAGCTTCGACTGCACTTCATTCAATTCAATCAAACAACCCTCTAGCGCCTTCGAGAATGCCTGAGGATTAGCGGTCGGTCGTTTAAGTTGAACATGGCTTCGCAACGTCCCCATTCGCAAATTACGATTGTCGTCTGAGCTCTTTAGATAACCACCCACCCAGAGCTCTACATTGTAAACATCTGTATAATCAAATGAATTAGGATACGGCGGAGAGAAAACCGACAGGTCAATTGGTTCTTCCGCAGGGATCTTCGCTTCAAGACAACTACCTCGCGTCAATGAGTAGCGGGTCTCGGCTCGATCAGCGAATGTATAGATGTCTTCAATTGCTATATTGACTGCCTTGACGAAACATCTATCCACTTGCTCGGCGCTTATATCGAGCGCTTGCCAGTTTCTACGATATCGGCGTCCCTTTCCGCTTACGACCACGTTGCTCACGTCGACGGCTATCGACGAAAGAAGTACACGAAAGAGACGTCGCACTCGCAGAGAAGATATGGACTCGATCGCGTTTCGGAACGCGACGAGCCTAGCGGCGACCCCGACGGAAAAAATAAACTTCCCATTAGTACCGGGCTCAACGAATGATGCCGGCGCACCTTCAAAACAGGCACTCTCTGAGCCGCCGCGGCTGTCGGCGCTTAACGACTCGAGCACCTGCGCCAATCCGGTAATGATTTCACCTTCTTCGTAGGTCGCAAGTTTGGCTTCGATCAGATCTGAGAGATATGGGTTAACTTCGACTGAATACGGCTTGATGCCCCAGAACTGACAGGTTAGCGCCGTCGTTCCAGACCCGCCGAACGGATCGAAACAAGATTGGATCGGACATCCCCAATCTGATTCCGTCTCTTGGATCGCGTCGACAACCAGCTCCGGCGAAAAAGCCTCTTTGAACCGGCGCCATCGTTGAAACGGAAGCTCAGCCACTCCCACGCTGGCAGACTTTACATCTGCCGAGAGTGCCCCCATCCAATCCCGAAAACTGGATCCCGCAGTGGTGGATTTTGGAGCAATCTTGGCGTGGCGCATTCGTAATCCGTATATGAAGAAATTCGACCCGGAGACGTTATTCCCCACGCTTCAATCAAACGTTAACAATTAAGCTTCGGCAAGCTACCCCCCCCATTGAAACACCATTGCGAAACGGAATCGAACTGAATAGCGAGCGAAGGTTTATTGGAACCTCAGCTGGACCTGGAGATGCAACGACCGGGCTCGATCAAGGTAGCCCCTCAACCCATTGAAATGCATGGTGGGCCCGGAGGGACTCGAACCCCCAACCAAGCGGTTATGAGCCGCCGGCTCTAACCAATTGAGCTACAGGCCCGCTCGCATGGAAGAAGGCACAGGACTAGCCTCCTTTGGCGCCAAGGCCAAGGCGGGCGCGCAGGGGGAAATGCGACGGCTTGGCGGCCTGGCTGTTCATGTCCGGTGCAGGCCGGCCGTGCGACCTGTGGGCGCATCGGGCCGGTTTGCGCATGACGCAGGCGGGTCTGGTGTCTAGTGTGAGCCGATAACCGGCTTAAGCCTTGGAGAAGATGGATGATCCGCACGCTGCTGGCCTCGTCGGCCCTGGCCCTGATGGCCCTGCCCGCCTGTTCCGCCCAGACATTCACGGCGTCCCCGCCAGTGCCGCAGCTCTCGCTGTCGGCCCAGTCGCAGGCCGAGATCGCGCCGGAATTTGCCACCGTACGCTCGGGCACTGTCAGCCGCGGTGAAACGGCGGCCGAGGCGGTCGCCGCCAATGCGGCGCTGATGCAGCGCGTCTTTACCGCCCTGCGCCGCGCCGGGGTGGCGAGCGAAGATATGCAGACGGCGCAGCTCTCGGTCAGCCCGGTCTATTCCGACCGCCGCGTGCCCGGCACCTATATCAATGAGATCGTCGGCTATGAGGCGCGCAACACCGTGATCGCCCGCATCAATGAGATCGATGCGGTTGGCGAGGTGATCGATGCCATGGTCTCGGCCGGCGCCAATAATATCCAGGGCGTCAGCTTCGGTGCCGATAATACCGATGAAGCGATGGATGCGGCCCGCCGTGACGCGGTGGCGCAATTGCTCGAGCGGGCCGAGCTTTATGCCGACGCCGCCGGGTTCGAGCTGTGCGGTATCCTGCGCATGAGCGAGGGCTTTTCCCAGCCGCGCCCGGTCGCCATGCCGGAAATGGCCATGGCCCGCATGGCCAGTGCCGATACACCGATTGCGGCCGGTCAGCTGACGCTGACGGCCTCGGTCAGCGCCGATTTCTGTATTCGCCAGGATTAGACCGGATCGCCGGGGCTGGTTCAGCCCGCCTCGGAGGCGGCGACGACGGCGTTCTTCTCGTCGAGCAGGATGACGGTCGGTTCCCACACCTTGGCCTCGGCCTCATCCATGCCGGCATAGGCCACGACGATGATGCGGTCACCCGGCTGGGCCAGGCGGGCCGCGGCGCCGTTAATGCCGAAGGTGCGGCTGCCGCGCGGCGCCTCGATGGCATAGGTGGTGAAACGCTCGCCATTATTGATGTTGAGCACATCGACCTGTTCATTCGGCAGGATGCCGGCGGCCTCGAGCAGATCGGTGTCGATCGAGATCGAACCCTCATAATGCAGGTCCGCCTGGGTCACGACGGCCCGGTGCAGCTTTGCTTTCATCATGGTGAGACGCATCGCGCTCAACTCCTGCCAACGCACTTGGTGCGCTGCACATACGGGCTCGCGTTTGAAATTTCAATGATGCGGCGCCGCGATCCCTGCGCCGGCGGGTGATGCTGCCGGCCGGCGGGCCGTCTGAACCGGTTCTGAGCTCGCCTCTCATCCTGCATTCATGCGGGCAGGGCAATCATGGGTTATCATGGGGTCAGGGAGGCGTTCATGCGACATCAGCTCAATCTCACCACCATTATCGCGCTCGGCGTGATCGCGACCGGACCGGCGACGGTAGACGCCCAGGACCGCGCCGATCGCACACAGGACCTGCGCAGTATGCGCGCGGTCAACGCGCAGATTTCCAACCGGGTCAGCACGCTGGCAACGCTGCAACCGGCCCGGACGGCAACACCGGACAATCCGCGCATCATGCCGATCGACTGGGATCAGGTGCGTGCCGATGTGCGGGCCCAGAACGCCCGCGATGCCAATTTCACCGCCACGGCCCGCCTGGTGCAACGCTTCCCGCAACCGCAAAATGATCAAGCCATACAGGCCAATTCGACCCGCCTGCCGGTGCTGATGCCGTCCCGGACCAGCCTCGGCCTGGCCGAGGAGCCGGTGGTGCTGCTCTTCCCGCAGGAGGACTTTTTCACCATCTCGATCACCGGGCCGGACATTCTGATCGAGGTCTTCGGCACCCGCCTCGCCCACGCCCGCGCCCCCGACCCCGTCACCCTGCGGCGATTGCGGACAAGCGATGGCGACGGGCTGCGCATCACCCGCACAGAATATGGCGCCGAGGCCAACTTCAGCCGCTATGGCGCCGCTTATTCGGTGACGGTGGAGTGCGACAATCCGGAAACCGATCCACGCTGTACGCAAGCAGATTATGTCCGCGGCCTCGCCCTCAATCTGGGTATCGTCGCCGGCTCGCCGGATGAGGGAGAATAATCATGGCTCCCAATACCGAACGCACCCTCGCCGCCATTGTCGCCGCTCTGGGGATCGCCGCCATGGTGTTCTGGCCGCTGGAAGAGGACCTCCCGGCGCCGGCCGATCCGCCCCCGGTGGAAGCCCCTGAGCCAGAGCCAGAGCCAGAGCCCGAACCCGAGCCGGAGCCGGAGCCAGAACCTGCGCCAGAACCTGCGCCAGAACCAGAGCCAGAACCCGAACCGGTCATTCCCACCGATGCCGCCGGCGATGCGTTCAGCTACCTGCCCGCAGGGGATCTGACACCGGGATCGGGAACCGGCCAGACCATCCAGCCCAATTACGCCCCGGGCATGCGCTTCCCCATGGAGATGGGCCAGGCCTACGCCAACAGCCAGGTCTATGGCCATGGCGGCTATCACGGCCCGGGGGGTGGCCAGTGCAATGCCAGCAATTATGCCTATGCCTGGCGCGATAATTTCTGCGAGACGCGGGGCTATTCCACACCCATGTGCCCGGCCGGGGTCGGCCATCAGGGCCAGGACATCCGCCCGGCGACCTGCCAGGACGCTATTCACTGGGCCGTCGCCAGCGAGGACGGGACCATCACCTCAATCGGGTCGTATTCGGTGCGCCTGACCACCGATAGCGGTGTGCGCTATACCTATCTGCACCTGGAGGCCTCGAGCCTGACGGTGGCGCCCGGCGACCGGGTCGTGCGCGGCCAGCGGCTGGGCTATGTCTCTAACGAGTTTGGCGGCAGTGCCACCACCATCCATCTGCATTTCGAGATCAAGATGGCGATCGATACCGGAGCCGGGATCGAGAACACCAATGTGCCGCCCTATATGGCGCTGGTCGACAGCTATGAGCGCTTGCTCGACGGGCGCGACAGCTAGGCTATTTGGCGTCGAGCGGGTCGAGTACCGGCCCGCGCGCCATCGAGGTGGCAAAGAACATGCGCATCATGCCCGGCACTTCGTCGCTGACGGTCCGGGCCAGATGAACACGAATCTCCTCCGGCACGGCACTGGCCGGAACCAGCGGATCAAGCGCGCGCACCTGGGCATCGAAATCGGCATCATCGCGGGCCGTATCGCCGGAGAGTTCTCCCACCCGTTCCATGACACAGGCGGAACAGACCGGTGAACTGCCGGCATCGCGCAGATTGGCCAGCGACAGCCCCTCCACGACCTCGGCCTTTTGCCGTGCAACGCCGTTGAAAATGGCAAACATCAGCGTGCCGTGCGACGGGTCCCAGCCAATCGAGAAAAACTGGTGACCGAGGAGCAGGGACCAGCCTTCAAAACGTTCGCCCTCAACACCGGTATACCAGCCCATCAGACCATCGGGACGCCGGCGCACCATGGTGATATCGCGCAGATAGCAGCCCGGCACATCGCTTGACGGGCGGGTCGTGCGCCAGAAGCCCTCATAAGCCTCGGCCCGCATCTCTGCGCCGCGCAGGCCTTCCTGGAAGATCGCCGGCGGTATCAGCCCGGCCGGGCCGGCGGAAAACTGCGCCGGCTCCTCCGCTTCCACGCCCAGCCCGCGGGAAAAAGCGGGAAGGTCCTTCTCCCAGGCGAGCATGGTGAAACCGTCTACACGACTGGCGACAAACCGGGTCAGCTTGGCCAGATTGTGCTCGGATGGCGTGACCGTCCCGGCGACCCAGCGACCCACCAGAGATTTGTCGACATTGAGCGCCGCTGCGAGCCCGGTCCGGCTCAATACCAGGGTCTTCAGGACGAGCCCGAGCTTATCTGAGAAACTGTCCATTTTCATGACGCAACCATGTCACGGGCCACCCTCCAGTGCAACTCGCGTGCAACTCCATGCAACTCGGTGCGCGCCATTGTTGTGACATACACCTTCTCGCACCGGCGAATATTCTAAAAAATAACCTCTACTTGCCGCGCTTCGTGAGGGACCGCGCGGTCCGTCATGAAGAGAGGATGGAATGAAACTGACGACGACATTTTTGACCTATGCCGGTCTTGCGGCATTGCTCATCGCCTTGCCGGCGGTGGCCGCTGACAGCGGCGTGTCAGACGGCTCACAGTCCACACGCGCACCCCAACAGGACATCTCCAACGGCGAGAGCGATGAAGCAGCAGCCCTGCTTTTACCGGCCGTGCAGAGCGTCCGCGAAGCCGCGCGCCGCACCTCGGGTAGCGCTCTCGCAGACGAAGATGAACCCAAAGGCGAAGTCTCACCCATGGATGCGCTGCTGGTGATCAATCACGCCGCCGAGACCGGAGCCGACGGAACCGACACGGACAGCGATGGCATCGCGCTCAATGCGCCCGACGTGATCGGCCTGCAGGAGGCCGAAAACGAGGCCGCGGAAACGCCGCAGCGCGCCAGTCGCGTTCGCCGGGGCATGCAGGAGCTGAAAAACTGACAACCAAATTCCGGGCCGGGGGGACAGGAGTGCGCCCAACACTTCGCTAACGCACACCGGACCGGAGGGTATGGGAGCCCCAAATCTCATACCTGAGCGAAGCAGGCTGCCGCCCAAGCAGCCTGCTTCTTGCTTTTTGGGCGGTCCTGCGTGCTGGCGCCTAGACGCTGAGGTGCATCACGATCTCGCGGCGGTGCGGCCGCTCGCGATGCTCGAACAGATAAATCCCCTGCCAAGTCCCCAGCGCCAACCGCCCCTCCATTACCGGGATGCCAATCGAGGTCTGGGTCAGCGCCGCCTTGATATGCGCCGGCATGTCGTCCGGCCCCTCCGTGGTATGCCGGAGCCAGGACATGGACGGGTGGTCGGCGGACGGAACCAGGCGCTGGAAAAAAGCATTCAGATCGCGCTGCACATCCGGGTCAGCATTCTCCTGGATCACCAGCGAGCAGGAGGTATGACGCACGAAGACGGTCAACAGGCCTTCGTGAGAGCCGGCCTGGCGGACGAAACTCTCCGCTTCGGCGGTGAAATCATAGAGGCCGGGGCCCGTGGTTTGAAGTTGATGGCGATGAAGGCTCATGAACTCCGCTCCGGGACCTCATACCAGCCGCCCTTGCGCACATAGGCGAGCAGCGGAAAGCCGATCAGTAGGTAGATATAGAGCACCGGGAACATCCATATGGGCACATAGGCCATGGTCTCCGGCGACAACGGGTAGAGCCCCACCAAAACCGGTATGACCAGCGCGAAATAGACCGCGATCGGCCAGCAACCGATCAATCGCGCGATGGGAAAGCAGAGCAGGCGGATGAGGCTGAACACGGGCGGCTATTCCTCGAACGCGGCGCAGGGCGCTTCGGGCTCGCGATAGCAGCCGTTTTCCATATAGGTCTTCAGCCGGTTGTCGATGAAATGGACCCAGACATTGCGCACCACGCCGGCCAGTTCCGCATCGATCTCGCCATGCATGGACAGATCTACGGTAAAGGTCGTACCGCCGCTCTCGGCCTCGGTCAGCGTCCAGCTCGAGACCAGATCATAGGAGCGGCCGGACAGGCCCAGAGGTCCATGCAGGCGCAGGCTTTGCGGTGCCTGGACATAGATCACCGTGGCATGGACGGCGCCGTCATCCGCGCCGTCTTCGATAACTTCATAGAACATCCCGCCAGCCACTGGCTCGATGTAAAGCTCGGCCGGCTCGAGGGCGAAAGAATGGTCCCACCAGGGTGAGATATCGCCGGTCGCCGCGTCCCAGACATCCTGCCGAGCCGCATCAATCTCAACCACGATCTGGGTTCGGAAACCCTGGACCTCAAACGCATTGAGCGCGGCGGGGGCACTGGTCTCGTCGCTCGCCTGTGCTTCTGGGACCAGCGCTTCGGGAGCCGATGTTTCGGTCGCCGGTTTACAGCTGACGATCAGGGCCAGGCTCGCACCGGCCAGAAGAAATTTGAGCATGATCGACTCCCCCCTGATCCGCACTTTAGGCATGCCCGGCACCTAGAACCATCCCGCCTCGCGCAGAGCCGGTGCAAAAGAGCGGCTAACCGGCGCCGTGACCGCCCCGGACAGGCTCAGCTCCGCCTTGCCATTGCCCCGTCTGACGCCCTCCACGGCGTCGCGCGCCACCCACCATGAGCGGTGTGTCTGCGCCCCGTCCAACGCCGCCACAGCCGGGAGGGCATCGCTCATACGCATGCGGATCAGAGTCTCCCCGGCGCTGGTATAAACGCGCAGGTAATGGTCCTCCGCCGCGATGGCGTGGAGTGCCGCGCGCTGATGTTTCAGCGGCAGGCGGTCCAGCAAGGCCGCGCCAGCCATGGCGGCGTCCGGTTCTGCGCGGTGTCCAGACGGCTCCGGTACCCGGTTGCGGGTCTGGAAAAACGCATAAACCCCGGTAACCACGCTGACCAGAATAGTGACCTGCAGCACGACATTGGCGTAACCGCCTGGACTGACCGGATATCCGCGCAGGTGATGATAGATCAGCGTTGCCGCGATAACGCTGAGGCTCGCACAGATCGCGACGCCGACATAAACTGCCAGCGGCGGCCAGCGGGGCGCCAGGCGCGGAATGACGACCTCGGCGGCCATCCCCGCTCCCCAGCCCGCCCCCATCATGCAGAGCCAGTAGAGCCACACACCCGGCCAGCCGAGAACGGCAGTGCGGTAGGGCGCCAGGAAGGCAAATAACGAGCCCAGAACAAGCGTGGCCAGAACGGCTTTGAGGATGGAGCGGGTGATCGGCGGTACAGTCATGGTGTCGGTTCACGATACGCGAGTTGCAGGCACAGGCAATCGGCGACTTTTTCGGCCACCCTCACGCCATTTCGCTTGTCTGATTTCTGCCCCAGGGCCTGTTTGCTGGCCAGACCGTCCTTCATGTTTTCCAGGAGACAGATTTGCGTATTTCCAGTTCCGTAGCCCCCGACCGGGCAGGGCTGCTGCCATGATCATCCAGTCCAGCGACGCCCGCTTCCCCGAACGGTCCGATCAAGCCCTGATGATTACCGGTCTGCTGCTCTACATCATCGGTCAGACGCTACTCAATCTCGGTCCGGACTTCGTCGCCCGCCAGCAGCCCATCGACTTCGCTCATTGGTCCCTCCTGATCGGCTCTGTGCTGTTCCTGCCCTTCATCGGCCGCTTGCCCAAGCGCAACATCCACCTGCTCACCATCCCGCTGTTTCCGGCCGGGGTGGCCGCGATCATCGGTATGTGTGTGCTCGACTTCATCTTCTGGAGCCTGCCACCGGGCGAGCTTTACCGCGATGTGGTCAATCACTTGCGCAGCACCCCCTCGATCTGGGGCGTTTTCATCGTCTACGGCCCGAACTACATCTTCGGCACCGCCCTGACCCTGCCGAGCCTGTCCTACTGGAAGGTGTCGCGCCTCGGCGTGATGCTGGTGGTCGGCGGATCACTGCTGATGGCCTTCACCGGACGCGACTGGATCGTCCAGGGCTATATTCTGGTGACGGCCGGGTATTTTCTGTGCTTTGGGATGTTGCGGCGGAGGTGAGGTTAGTCGCGGATGCTCGCTTCGCGTCCATGGCGGATGCGAATAACCCGGACCGTGTCGTCATCAACCCGGTAGAATACGAGATGAGCGCGAAACTGGTGGCATCGCAGTGGCGGATTGAATTCTGAAAGCAGGCGGTTCGCAAAAGGGAATTCAACCAGCCGCTCGATTGCTTCGGTAAGTCCAAGGAGATAACGATCAGCGCGTTTCGCGCCAAATTTCAGGTATCCATCGGCATAAACCTGGCCGAGGTCGCGGTCCGCCTGGAAGGAAACTTCAAGTCTCACTTCTCCGGATCATAGCGTTTGCGAATGCTCTCATAGAGAGCTTGCGGGGTGGTCTCGAAATAACCGCTTGCCTCGCCTTCATGGACCAATCCCTGCAAAGCCTCGACCTTCTCCTGCCGCTCGACATCGCGCCGGATCAGGTCACGCACATAGTCAGAGGAATTGGCATACAGCCCGCGGTCCGCCTGGGCCTCGACCCAGTCCTTCAGCGCTTGCGGCAAAGAGATATTCATGGTGGCCATGGCGCACTCCTTTGGCGGAAAGGATGCGGCATATGGCAAGGTTTGTCAAAACAACTAACATGCCGCAATGAAAAAGCCGGGCTGAACCAGCCCGGCTTGTGTCTGTCTCGTCTGGATCCCGGAACTTGTCCGGGATGATCCACCGCTGGCGGCGGATCAATTATCCAGGAAGCTGCGGAGCTTGCGCGAACGGCTCGGGTGTTTGAGCTTGCGCAGGGCTTTAGCCTCGATCTGGCGGATACGCTCGCGGGTCACAGAGAATTGCTGGCCAACTTCTTCCAGCGTGTGATCGGTATTCATGCCGATGCCGAAACGCATGCGCAGCACGCGCTCCTCACGCGGGGTGAGCGAGGCCAGCACGCGGGTCGTGGTTTCGCGCAGGTTGGACTGGATCGCGGCGTCGATTGGCAGGACCGCATTCTTGTCCTCGATGAAATCGCCGAGATGGCTGTCTTCCTCGTCGCCGATCGGCGTTTCCAGGGAGATCGGCTCCTTGGCGATCTTCATCACCTTGCGCACTTTTTCGAGCGGCATGGCGAGCTTTTCGGCCAGTTCTTCCGGCGTCGGCTCGCGGCCGATCTCGTGCAGCATCTGGCGCGAGGTACGGACAATCTTGTTGATCGTCTCGATCATGTGCACCGGGATACGGATGGTGCGGGCCTGGTCGGCGATCGAGCGGGTGATCGCCTGGCGGATCCACCAGGTGGCATAGGTGGAGAACTTGTAGCCGCGGCGGTATTCGAATTTATCGACGGCCTTCATCAGGCCGATATTGCCTTCCTGGATAAGATCCAGGAATTGCAGGCCGCGATTGGTGTATTTCTTGGCTATGGAGATGACGAGACGCAGGTTCGCCTCGACCATTTCCTTCTTCGCCACGCGCGCCTCGCGCTCGCCCTTCTGGACGGTGCGGACGATGCGGCGCAAATCCTCGATCGGCACGCCGGCACGCTGGGTCAGATCGGCCAGATCGTCACGAATCTTGCCCGCATCTTCACGTTCACGGTCCACGAACCGGGCCCAGGCCTTGGACGTATCGGCCATGGAACTCGGCCATTCCGGATTTAGTTCGTTTCCGAAATAACTATCCATGAACTGCGCGCGCGGCACGCCGTGCGCGTCGGCCATACGCAGCAGCTTGCCTTCCAGCGTCATGCGTTCCTTGTTGATCGCATAGAGCTGTTCGACCAGCGCCTCGATACGGGCATTGTTCAGGTGCATCGTGTTCAGATTGGTCACGATGGCGTTCTGAAGGTTCTCGTACTTCTCGCGGCTCTGCTTGGTGAGGTCCTTGCCCTCGATACGGGCTGCGACGAGCTTGTCCTGGAGCTTGCGGAAGGCCGCGAAATCGCTCGCGATCAGGTCGAGCGTCTCCATGACTCCGTCGCGCAGTTCGGCTTCCATGGCGGACAGGGAGAGCGACGCGCCGTCATCATCATCGTCGTCGTCATCATCCTCGCCGGAGCCCTCGGTCTCCTCGCCGTCCTCGTCGTCGTCGTCGGACTTGGTCTTTTCGTCCTCGTCCGGCTCGCCGGACGGACCGGCCTGTTCGGGCGTCGGCGTTTCGCCTTCGCCGGTGTCCTCTCCGTCCTCGTCCTCATCATCGCCAGCCGCTTCGGCCTGTTGGCCGCCATAGGTGGCGTCGAGGTCGATAATGTCGCGCAGCAGAACCTGGCCTTCCTGGAGCTCGTCGCGCCAGACCATGATGGCCTCGAAAGTCAGCGGGCTCTCGCAGAGGCCGCGGATCATCGCATTGCGGCCGGCCTCGATGCGCTTGGCGATCGCGATTTCGCCTTCGCGTGACAAAAGCTCGACCGAGCCCATCTCGCGCAGATACATGCGGACCGGGTCGTCGGTACGATCGGCAGAGGACGGCGTATTCTGACCGACCACGGCAGTCTTGCTCGCGCCGGCCACGGCGCGACTTTCGCTTTCCTCCGATTCCTCGGAATCGTCGCTCGAGTCGGCGGCCTTGGCATTATCGCCGTTTTCGTCATCGGCATCAGGGTCGTTGTCGACCACATTGATACCCATTTCCGAAAGCTGGGCGAGCACGTCCTCGATCTGCTCGGAGGAGAACTCCTCGCTCGGGAGAACCGCATTCAGCTCGTCATGAGTCACATAACCGCGCTTCTTGGCGGTCTTGATCATGTTCTTCACCGACTGGTCCGTCAGGTCCAGCAGCGGGCCGTCCTGCGCTTCCGTCGATTCGTTGGCTTCAGCCGGTTTGCTCATGTATTCGTCCCTGTCGCGCTGTCAGCTGCGCACAATGGTAAAACTCTGTCAGGATGACTCAGACCGTGATGTCTCTCGGCGGTAGGCCTCCACCAACCGTCGCACGCTGTCAGAATCGTCCCTGCCAATTTCTTCCGCCAACCGCGCGCGGATCTCGTCGCGCCGGTCCTGTGCCTCACTCCGTTCCATATAGGCCGCCGCAAGCCGCATCCAAGCCTCGCCCCGAGCCAT
>NZ_JASBRQ010000069.1 GCF_030149425.1 Maricaulis sp.
AGGGGGCTGGATTCGAACCAGCGTACGCATAGCGGGCAGATTTACAGTCTGCTGGATTTAACCACTCTCCCACCCCTCCACAGGGTGGTTCCGATCCTTGGGAGCCGGACCGGAACGGCGTCTGCAACAAAGCCTCTCGAACCGCGCTAACGCGTGCTATGCACGCCGCAAATCTCGATACCGCCCTGAAACAGGAGCGCGGACTATAGTGACGAAGCCCCCTATTCGCAACACTCGCAAACGCACCGATTACACACGCCGCTCCAAGCCTGCTGGGACAAGCGATTCCGGCTGGATATGGGGGCGCCACGCCGTGCTCGCTGCAGTCGACAATCCACGCCGTGAGATTCGGGCCCTGCATGTCACCCGCAATGCGGCCCGCGATCTGCCCAGCGACACAGCCCACACAATGAGCGAACCGGACGCAATCGACCGGCTGCTTCCCCCCGGTGCAGTACACCAGGGTTTTGCCGCCGAGGTCAGCGCGCTCCAGCCAGAACCGGTCAATGCGGTAATCGATCCGACCCACGGGCTGGTCCTGGTGCTCGACCAGATCACCGATCCGCACAATGTCGGCGCCATCCTGCGCTCGGCGGCAGCCTTCGGCGTCCGCGCCGTGGTGATGCAGGACCGCAAGGCCCCGCCCCTGTTCGGAACCGTCTGCAAAAGTGCCGTCGGCGCCGCCGAACGCGTCGCCCATGTACGGGTTACCAATATCGCTGACACGATCTTGGAGATGCGCAAGGCCGGCCGGTTTGCGATCGGGCTTGCCGGGGAAGGTGAAACAAGCCTGGCCGATGCGATCGCCGGGCCGGACAATCAGGGACACGGGCCCGGCCTGGTCCTGGTTATGGGCTCGGAAGAAAAAGGCATCAGGCCCCGCGTCCGCGAGGCCTGTGACGTGCTGGCGCGCATTCCGATGAGCGACAAGGTGGAAAGCCTGAACGTCTCAAACGCCGCCGCGATCTCGCTTTACGAGGCAGCGAGATGGCGTCCCGCTCCCGGCGAGACGCGCAAATAGATCTCCGCCAGAACCAGATTCGGGACCCAGCACAGCCAGGCGATCAGCGGGTAAGCCGTCTCGAACGGCATGCCCGCGCCAAAGGTCAATCCGGGCAGCCAGAAAAGTAGCGTCACCGCCGCGAGGGTCAGAGCGAAGGGTCGCCAGAGCCGGCGCCGAGCTGAACCCGATACGCCTGGGTGATGCAATTGGAGAAACCGCGCCGCTGGGCGGCTATCAAGCGCACCGGTCCTGGTGGGTCACACAAACGGGAATCGAAGCCGCAAGTTTCAAGCGCGGATCAGGAAGCATCGCGCTCAAGGGCGGGCTGACCGCACCGGTCAGCCGCACCTTTGCACCGGCTTTGCGGGAAGCCGGCATTCTGCCCCCGCGGCGGGGCTAGGCCAGCGCCGCGGGAGAGAAATCGTCAGTCGCTATTCGGCATTACCGATGCGCAGCACGGTACGGCCATTACGGCGCCAGTTCACCGAACCCTCGACATCATCGATATGCACATCGCCGGAGCCGCCTTCGACCACGGTGACATTCACTGCCGTGCCGTCGAAGCGGATATCGCCAGAGCCATGGATGCGCGCTTCCATCGGCTCGGCGCGACCGCCGCGGACATGAATATCGCCGGAGCCATTGATGCGGGCCGAGAAGGCGCCATTCATGCGATCTGCCTCGACATCGCCGGAGCCGGACACATTAATGGAGAGGTCACCGATCGAGCCCAGCTCGACATCGCCGGACCCGTTGATCGAGATATCCACACCCCCATCAACATCGTCCATGGCAACATCGCCGGAACCGGAAATGTCGATAGACGTGTCGCCACCGATTGCGGTCAGGATTACGTCACCGGAGCCATTGATATCGACATCGGCAGAGCCGCCGACAGAGCGGGCCGTGACATCCCCCGAGCCGCTGATGCGGACATCGGCATTGCCGGCAATGTCGCCAGCGGTGAAGTTACCGCAGCTCGACATGGAGATGTCCAGTGAGCCAAGGTCACCGGCTTCGCCGACAAAGGCGCTGCGGCGCAGTTCCAGGGCCACCGAGGCCGGAGCCGTAATGATCAGGCTGGGGTATTCCTCGATCGGGTGGCGGCTGCGGCCATAACCGATGCGCATGCGGTCATTGCGGACATTACAGCTCAGGCGGCGCATTTCCTGGCCGCCATCAATGGAGACCGTACCGCCGGCTTCGCTGATCGACGGGTCTTCGGCGTGCTCACCGGAATTCGTCATGGCGACGCTGATGCGATTGCCAGAGCCTTCGCGGATTTCCACCCGGCCGATGAAATTCTCGATCATCAGCGCGTCGGCAGTATAGCTGTCCGAGCTGCTCTGCACCGCCGTGCTGGCGCCAAAGGCTGCCGTACCGGCAAGGATAGCGGCCGCACCGGCCAGGAGGGTAAGTTTGAGTGACATGGCTGATCCCTTGCTGAATGTCCCTTTTGATCCCTAGATGCTTCAATCGCCCGGATTGGATGCACATCATAACCAGCAGGGTCTTCACGACACTGTCCGGCAGATGACAGCGCGGTAATGCACCCAAGAGAGCTAGGGAAAAAGAGGGACTGGGCCGGAGCGCGTCTCGCACCCCGGCTCAGCTCAGATTATCGACCTAGCCTGCTTAGCTCGGCCACAACTGATAAACCGCCGTCGCGATCACCGTGCCAATGGCATAGCCGAAGACACCGACCAGAACACCCGGGGTGACCAGGTCCTTCCAGCCCTTCGCAGCGGCCAGAGCCGGCGCCGTGGTCGCACCGAGAATGGCCGCATTGGACGCGGTAATCAGTTCGGGAAGGGACAGGCGGAACACCGATCCGAGACCGAAAGTGACCAGTCCGTGCACCGAAAGCAGGATGGCAATCAGCCCGATCAGCACCGGCGCAGACTGCACCAGACCGACGACATCAGCCCCCGCGGCGATGGCCGCAAAGAAGACGAAGCTCAAACCGAGGCCGAGCTCATAACCGCCATGCAGTCGGGCCATGGTCTTCGGGATCAGCGTCGCTGGGACCAGGGCCAGGACGGTGATGATGGCGTAGCGCCAATTGCCCCAGGCATCGCCGAAATTTTCGCGCAGATAACCGGTAATGAGATCACCGAGCACGACCACGACTAGGGCGAAGGTGATCGAAACAGTCAGCGTCATCGCCGTCGGCTTGCCGGTCTCCTCAACTTCGACCTCACCCTCGGAGTGGTCCCGGTCGACGAAGCGTTTGGAGATCCAGGCGATCCCCGGCATCACCGCCAGGAGGGCCAGGAAGAGGCCGGAGAAGAGATTGTCGACAGCCGTTGCGGCCGAAACGAAGCTGGGATCATTCGCACGCAGGCCGGTGAGATCGACCAGAGCCGCGTAATTGACCGAGCCACCGATATAGGTGGCCGTAAACGTGCCCGCAGCTGCGGCCTGGTTTTCACCGATGTCGATCAAGGAAAACGCCACGACAGCGCCCGCCACCGTACCCAGCGTCGCCAGCAGGAAGGCTCCGGTCATCCGCGTCGTCTCAAAGAAGATCTTCTTCAGATCAGCCTTCATCAGGAAGAGCGGGATCAGGACCGGCACGAAATAGGTAAAGACGAAGGAATAGCCGGGCGAGGATTGCGGGATCAGGCCGATATTGGAGGCCAGAATGGCAAACAGGATGGCCCAGACGGCACCGGTCAGGAGCGCGCCGATCCGCGTCTTCTCCATGGCGAAGCCCAGAGCGGCGATAACGAACAGGGCGGCAACGGCGGCAAACGCGTTGTCGGCGGGAATGAGAGACATGAAGCTACTCCGGGAAGTTCTGTTTAGGCCGCGCCGGCCTTTTCACTGTCGATCGCATTGGCGCGCTGATAGGCAGGCCGGGACATAATGCGTTCCAGATAGGCGGCAAAGACCGGGTCGGGTTCCATCATCTTGAAATGGGTGAGAAAGCCCATCGTGGCGCCGATCGTGATATCGGCGGCGGAGAAGGTGTTGTTGACGAGATAGTCCTGACCGTCGAGCCCGGCGTGCAGTGTGGCCAGCGCGCGCTCCCAATCGCCCCAGCCGACCGCGCCGCCGGGCGATGTTTTCCCCGCCGCGTTTTCGAAACAGGCCGGTTCCATCACCGCCGAACCGAAGAACAGCCAGCGCAGATAGCTCGCCCGGCCAGGCGCACCGATGGCCGGCGCCAAGCCCGCATCAGGATAGGCATCGGCGAGGAAAGCGCAGATCGCCGCGGTCTCGGTGACCACTTCATCGCCGACCCGCAGGGCCGGAACCTTGCGCATCGGGTTGACTTCGGCATAGGCCTCGCGGGCGATATCGTCGCGGATATTGACGTCGACGAGGTCATAGTCTGCCCCCGCCTCTTCCAGCATCCACAGCGCCGTGCGGCAGCGCGTTTGCGGGCAATAATAGAGGCTCAAGGCCATATCAGCTCTCCTCGACATAGGCGTCGGCTTCAATCTCGATCAGAAATTCCGGGGCGATGAAGCGCGAGACCTCGATCATGGTCGTGGCTGGCTCGTGCCCTTTGAAACGCTCACCATGAACTGCACCGAAAGCGCCGGAATGGGCTTCGATATCGGTGACGAACATGCGGGTGCGGACAATATCGCTGAACTGGGCATCGAGCTGCCCCAGCGCGTTTTCGATTATATCAAAACAGCGCCGGGCCTGACCGGCCGGATCGCCGATCGCGACCGGTGCGCCGGTGTCATCAACAGCGACCGTCCCCGTTACCCAGACATGATTGCCGCGCCGGATCGCCCGGCAATAGCCGACCTCTTTTTCCCAGCGCGCTCCGGTGAAGGCGCGCCGCGTGCCGGCCACGCTCAGGTCTCCTGCTCCGCCGCCAGGATATCCAGCGCGATCGCCGTCATTGCCTCCGCCGCCTGGCCAATGGTTTCGGCCGGGTCATCCGGGGCGAAGAAGGGCGAGTGGTTGGACGGGATGGCAATGCCCTGGTCGAGATAGGATTGCAGCCGCTCCTGCGTCGTGCCGCCAACCCAGAACATGAAGGTCGGGATATTTTCCTCGGTCCGGTGGTATTGCGAGAAATCCTCGCCGCCCATGATCGGTGGAACTTCTGCCACCGCATCGCTACCGAAGCGGGCGCGCATGGCGCCGACGGCCCGGGCCGCAAGCTCTGGGTTGTTATAAAGCGCCGGGGTGTAGGTCTCCTCGATCTCGACGCGCGGATATTCCTCCGGTGTCAGCCCGTAGGACGCCGCCTGGCCTTCCGCGATGCGCCGGATACCATCGAGCAGGTATTGCCGCGTTTCATCGGAATAGGACCGCACGGTGAGCTGGAGGTGCGCTTCATCGGAGATGATATTGTGCTTGAGCCCCGCATTGAACGCCCCGACCGTGACCACACCCGGCTCGAGCGGATTGATTTCGCGGGACATCAGGCCTTGCAGGTTCACCACAATCTGGGACGCCAGATAGATCGGATCCTTGGTCGTGTGCGGATAGGCGCCATGGCCGCCGCGGCCTCGAACGTAGAGATCGACCGTGTCGACATTGGCCATGGCAAAGCCCGGATGATAGGTGATCTGCCCTACCGGAACCGCTGCAAAGGTATGAAATGACACGTTGAAGTCCGGCGTCGGGAAGCGGGTATAGAGCCCGTCCTGGATCATCGCCACGGCACCCAAGCCGATCTCCTCGGCCGGCTGACCGATCAGCACCAGCGTGCCCGACCATTCATCGGTCCGTTCCACCAATTGCCGCGCCGCACCGACCAGCGCCGTCATATGCGTATCATGGGCGCAGGCATGCATGACCGGCTGTTCTTCATTGAAGCGGTTCATGGCCACAACGCGCGAAGCGTAGGACATGCCGGTATCTTCCACGACGGGCAGCCCGTCCATATCGGCACGGAGCATCAGCGTCGGCCCCTCACCATTTTGCATCACGGCAACAACACCGGTCTGACCCACACCTTCGGTGACCTCAAACCCGATGGCCCGCAGCTCCTCGGCGAGGCGAGCGGATGTCTCGACCTCCATGAAAGAGAGTTCGGGATTGGCATGGAAATGCTCGTAAAGCCCCTGTAGATGGGCCGTGTAGTCGTCCCGGATCGCCTGACGCAGGGCGTCATCACCAATGGCGGTGGCCACCTCGACCGCTGCGCTCTCTCCGTCGCTCGGTGCCGAACCTTCAGGCAAGGCAGTGGCTTCCTCAGCAGGCTGTGAACACGCAGCCAGCGTTATCGCTGACACCGCAAGCATCAAAATCCGGCGCATATGGCTAATCCCCTCCAACGTTCAAGGTTAAATTCCTGACAGATGCGGGCAAAAGGTCAAGCGAACACAAGGCCGATGGCCGCTGGGAATCGCGCCGCCGCGCCCTGCGGATGACGCATTGGTAAGGCGACAGACAAGACGCAATGCTTAGCCTGCCCGCATGACGACATTGCAAGCCATCGACCTGACCCGCCGCTTTGCCGACTTCCTCGCGCTTGATGCGGTCAGCCTGAGTGTTCCCGAGCGCAGCGTTTACGGGTTTTTGGGACCCAATGGTGCGGGCAAGACGACCACGATCCGTTGCATCCTCGGCCTGATCCGGGCTGATGCCGGGCAAGTGCGCATCGCTGGGCACGATCTTGCTCGCAACCGGGCGCAGGCGCTCGCCAGTGTTGGTGCGGTGGTGGAAACGCCGGCGCTTTTCAAAAACCTCACCGGTCGGGAAAACCTGGACGTCACGGCCCGACTGATCCAGGCGGATAGCCGCGCCATCGACCGGGTGCTGGAGATTGTCGACCTGCGCCAAGCCTCCGGGCGCAAGGTGGCGCATTATTCTCTCGGCATGCGGCAGCGGCTCGGCATTGCCCGGGCGCTCCTGGGGCGCCCTCGCCTGCTTATCCTCGATGAACCTACCAATGGCCTCGACCCGGCCGGCATCCGCGATATGCGTCAGCTGATTCGCTCCCTGCCGGAGCGCGAGGGGACCACGGTATTCATGTCGAGCCACCTCCTCAGCGAGGTCGAGCAGACGGCGACCCATCTCGCGCTGATGAGGGCCGGGCGCATCATATTCGAAGGCGAGATCGGCGCCCTGGCCGAGCATCGTCCGGGCCATGTCCATATCGACACGGATGATGATGTACGGGCCGCTGAACTGGCCGGCGCTCAGGGCCTGACCGCGATACCGCGCAGCGATGGCGGGCTGGCGCTGCGCTCTGCAGCGCCACTGACGCGTGAGCGCCTCGCGGCACTCAATGCGGACCTCGTCGCCGCCGGACTGCAAGTCAGCCGGCTCAGCCTGGAGCACGGCGATCTGGAAAGCGTGTTTATTAAGCTGACCGGCGCAACGGCAGGAGACGCCGCATGATCTCTATCTTTGCTGCGGAAGTCTTGAAACTGCGCCGTTCTCTCGTGCTGCTGGTCGGTGCGACACCACCCGTCATGGTGTTCGCACTTGCCGTCATGGTGCGGGTAACCGGCAATGCACCGGAAGAATGGTCTCTCCAGATCGCGGCCGGTGCCGCTGTCTGGGCCTATTTCCTGCTGCCGATGACGGCGATCGGGGTTACCGCCCTCCTGGCCCAGCTTGAACACACGCCGGGCACCTGGTCACACACCCTCGCCCTGCCGGTCGCCAAATGGAAAATCTTCCTCGCCAAGGCTGTCACCGCCCAGATCCTGATGCTGATAATCAGCGTGCTGGTCGCACTGGCCTCGATCGGCGGCGGGCTGGCCGGCGGCTGGATCAGCCCGGATCATGCCGCCCAGGGCGATATCGATCTTCTTTTGAGCGGCCGGCTTTATGGCCTGATGTTCCTGGCCAGCTTCCTGGTGACGGCCATCCAGTGGACCCTGGCCATGCGCTTTGCCAGTTTCGCGGTGCCCGTTTCGCTGGGTATTGCCGGTACGTTTGTAGCCGTCGCCGCCACCAGCGCCCGTTCCGGGCTGTATTTCCCCTGGCTGATGCCGGTCAATGTACTGGCCAGCGACGCCGAACGGGCGGCCCTGGCGATTACCCTGGGCACAACCGGCGGCCTGATACTCTACGCCGCAGCGATTATCTGGCTGTCACGGCGTGACTGGCTCTGACGCGTTGGCAGGCTCGAGCCGCCGTGCCGGCGCGGGCATGTGGCACGCCTCCATCACTGCCGGTGGCGTCTCGTAGAAGAATTCATGCGTCCGGTTGCGATAGCGGGCCTTGGCCGCATGAAAGGCTTGCCCGCGCGTATCCATGATCTCATAGGCCGGCCGTTCCGACGCGGGCAGGTCCGCCGCGATCCGCATCGACAGGATTGGATCGGGGCCGTCTTCCGGGGCGATCACGCCGCTTTTGATATTGCGATCCCCCCGGCGCACGGCCTGGACATGCTCCATGCCGTCAATGACCCGGCCAAATATGCTCATATTGCGGTCGAGATAGCGCGGGGCCTGCCCGGTCACGATGTAGAATTCGGCATCGCCGCTGTCGGGATCATTATCCCGCGCCATTGCCATCACTCCTGGACAATGCAGCGCCCAGACCTCGTCTCCGGCGGCGTTCATACCAGCTGCGAAACCGTCAACATGACCGACAGTGTCGGTATAATGATCGGGGTCGATCATGGGGGTGAACGAGACGCCCTCGGCCGGGGCGACGAACTCGCGCGTCAGGGGCGGAAAGGCCTCCAGCGCCGCGGTGCCCTCGCCTTCGCCCCGCCCGCCCTGGACGACGAAGCCATCAATGACCCGGTAAAAACTCAACCCGTCATAGAAACCCGCGCGGGCCGCATCGCGCATGCGGGCAGCGTGGTTTGGGGCGAAGACGGTAGAGAGTTCGACAGCGACGGTACCGTCCTGCGTTTCGATCAGGAGCAGGTTTTCCGGGTCGACCGGGCGCCAGTCAGGGATATTGGTGAAATCGGGGGCGGCGGCGGTTTCTGTCGGAGCAGCGGGCTCTGGCGGCATCGCGTCCGGACCGCAATCGCCACAGACCGGCTGTTGGCACCCGGCCAGTACCGCGCCGAGCAAGACCGTAGACATCAAACGCATGTGGCGCCCCTCTCCCCTAAAACCCCATGCCAGCCAGTTCGCAGCGTTGACGCCGGGCGGTCAAGGGCGCGCAGCGCCGGGAACCGCTTTGGACAATGACAACACACAACTCCCTCATCCTGACGCAAGTCAGGACCTCGATGACGTCGAGTGTGCCAGCGCTAGGTCCCGGATCAAGCCCGGGATGAGGGAGTGTGGAATGGGTACGTGTCCCGGTTCATGTCCGTGTCCCGGTTCATGTCCGGCGATTTCTGATTTCTGAATGCCAGATGAAAGCGCGGGTCCGACTGCGTTCAGCTTTGCGCTGACAGACTCACCTCGGACAATGAGTGAGGGACACAAGATGAGTCTTTTTCGGATCGCAATCGGTGGCATCGCCCTGGCAGCTGCACAGGCTTTCAGCGCAAGCGCGCAGGAAGCCATTCTCTACGAACATGATAATTTCCAGGGTCGCAGCATCCGGATTACCGCGGATACGCCGAATCTGGACCGCACCGGCATGAATGACCGTGTCTCGTCCATCCGGATCATCTCCGGCACTTGGGAATTCTGCCAGCACTCGAACTATCGCGGCTCCTGCTTCACGGCCAATAATGACCGCCGCAGCCTGCCTGGCTTCAATGACACGATGTCCTCGGCTCGTCCGGCAGGCGTGTGGCGTGATGACCGGCGCGGTCACGATCGTGGCGGACACTGGGATGATCACCGGGATCGGGACGATCGCTGGGATAACCGTCGCGGACGCCGCGACCGGGGTGGACGTGGCAGTCGTGGCGGGGGTCGCGGACCAGCTGAAATCACGCTCTATTCCGGCCCGAACTTTACCGGCCGGTCCATCACCTTGCACGGCCCCGCTGATAATCTGCGCAGCTATAACTTCAACGACACTGCGCGCTCGATCCGCATTCAGGGACGTGGCTCCTGGCAGATCTGCCAGCACGCCAATTACGGCGGTGCTTGCATGCAGATCCGCGAAGACCGGCCCTACCTGGGTGGCGGCATGGCCGGTGAGGTCTCGTCGGCATCGCCTGACTACAACTCCAATCGCCGCGGCACCCGGCCGCGGGAAGGTGTCTGGCTCTTCGATGCTCGCGACTTCAGGGGCCAGCGTTTCGAGGCGGTCTATGACATCCCGAACCTGGACCACCGCCGCTTCAACGACCGTGCCGACAGTATCGTGGTTGCGCGGGGAGAGACCTGGGAAGTCTGCGAGCACGCCAATTATCGCGGTCGCTGCGAAGTCGTCGACAGTGAGAGCCTCTCAGACCTTGGCCGCTACGGCTTCCACAACCGGATCTCGTCCCTGCGCCGTATCGACGGATATGGCCGCTGGTAACGGCCCTGGCCGGAAACAGAAAAAGGCGAGCCACTGGCTCGCCTTTTTTGCGTGCAGCAGCTACCCCTCCGCCCCGCCAAAGCGTTCCGACCAGGCCTCGATATCGGCCTCTTCGATCTTCTTGAAGAGGACCTCAGGCGGTTCCACCGACTGGCCGGTCGGCAGGGCGGTGAGCAGCGTCTTGGCCTCGCCCTGCGGCCAGGCGCGTTCGTCTTCGGCAATGCCGAGCGCATCGAGGATGGTTGCAGCGGCGTTGGGGATGACCGGCTGAGCAATCTTGGCCATGACGGTCATGAAGTTCAGCGCCGTGCGCACGCCGATTGCGGCGGCATCCGGGTCAGTCTTGAACTTGGTCCAGGGTTCTGCGCGGGTGAGATATTCATTGCCCAGCGCCCAGATCGCGCGGACATCGCCGGCGGCCTTGCGGAATTCCATCGCTTCGAAATTCTCCGCCGCGGATTTCAGACGCGCATCCATCTCGCCGGCGAGCCAATCCTCATGCTCGCCCCACTCACCGCCTGCCGGCACCACGGCCTCGAAGCGGGATTTGTTGAAGCGCAGAACGCGGTTGACGTAATTGCCCAGCACATCGGCCAGGTCCTTGTTGATCAGCGACTGGAAATGATCCCAGGTGAAGGCGCTGTCGGAGCCTTCCGGCGCATTGGCGGTGAGATACCAGCGCCAGTAATCGCCCGGCAGGATATCCAGCGCCTGGTCCATGAAGACGCCGCGGTTTTCAGAAGTTGAGAACTTGCCGCCATACCAGGTCAGCCAGTTGAAGGCTTTGAGCTTGTCGACCGACTTCCAGGGCTCTTCCGAGCCCAGAATGGTGGCCGGGAAGCTGACCGTGTGGAAGGCAACATTATCCTTGCCCATGAACTGGACATAGGTGACGTCATCGGCGCCCTTGTCAGTGCGCCACCAGCTCTCCCAATCGCCGTTATTGGCTTCGGCCCACTCCCAGGTGGCGCCGATATAGCCGATCGGAGCGTCGAACCAGACATAGAAGACCTTGGTCTCAAAGCCCGGCCGCGCGACGCCATCCTTGGCCACCGGCACACCCCATTTCAGATCGCGGGTGATGGAGCGGTCGCGCAGTCCTTCATCGAGCCATTTGTAGGCGATGGATTTGGCCAGGGACGGCCATTCGGTCGAGGCATCGACCCAAGCGCGGATCTTGCCTTCCATCTTGGTCTGGATGAGGTGCAGATGCGCGGTCTCGCGCACTTCCAAATTCTTCGAGCCGGAAATCTTCGAATACGGCTCTTTCAGATCGGTCGGCTCCAAGAGGCGACCGCAATTATCGCACTGGTCACCGCGCGCGCGCTCAAAGCCACAGTGCGGGCATGTACCCTCGACATAACGGTCCGGCAGGAAGCGATCATCATCGATGGAGAAGACCTGGTGCTCGACGCGCTCCTCGATCAGGCCCTTCTCCTCCAACACCGCAGCGAAATGCTGGGTCAGCTCGATATTGGGCGCATTCGATGTGCGGCCGAAATAATCATAGCTCAGTGAGAAGCCATCACCGGCACGTTTCTGGATATCGTGCTGCTCATCGCAATAGGCGCGGACATCCATGTCCGAGCTCGCCGCGGCCAACTCGGCGGGAGTACCGTGTTCATCGGTAGCGCAGATATAGAGAACATCATGGCCGCGCAGGCGCTGGAAGCGCGCATAGACGTCGGCCGGCAGCATGGATCCGGCGAGATTGCCCAGATGCTTCACCCCATTGATATACGGCAGGGCGGAGGTGATCAGGATACGAGCCATGGCAGTTTGATCTTCTTCTTGCGCGAATTTGTGTATGCTTATTCGTCGATCACACGAAATCGCGTGATCAGGGGACAGGACCGGCACACATACCCGGCCTTGTCAGGGGAGGAAACATCTTATGCCACGCCTGTTTGGTCTCAACATCATCACAACACTCATTGCCGGCATCGCATTCTGGATGCTGGGCTATGTCTGGTACGGCGTCATCTTCTCGGAGAGCTGGGAAGCGCTGCAGAACTTCACGCCCGAACAATACCAATATGCCGAGGCCAATATGGGCCCGCTCATGGGCATGGGCTTCCTGATTGCCCTGATTTCTTCCGGGTTTCTGGGCTTCGTCCTGCGCAGGATCGGTACGGACGGCCTGATCGACGCGGTGAAAATGGCTCTGGTCCTGTGTTTCGGCTTCGTCGTCCTGACCCAGCTTTACGGCCCGGTCTACGCCCTCGCCCCGATGGCGCTCTTCTATATCGACGCCTCCTACCAGGTGGTGGGATTTGCGGTTATGGCAGTGATCCATTCCCTGCTCGCTAACTGGATGGTCAAGGACTAGGAAAAAGCGTCGACCAGCACGCCGGCAACCACGGCCAGATTCGCCACAACGCCCAGCACCGGTGCCCAGATCGGCGCGGCAAAGCCCGGCGCGTCCTGGCCGCGAGTCTTGTAGCGCACCGCCAGGAGGGCCGCATTGACCAGGGCGAAGACCAGCAGCGTTACGGTCGAGGCGGCAATCGCCAACGGTGCCAGGGCGCCGGACATCGCCAGAATCCAGATGAAGAATCCGGCTGCCGCGGTTGCGAAAACCGGGGTCCGGCGTTGTGGATGAACCACAGCGAAGACTGGTACAGACAGTTTGCGATTGGCGAGACCGTAAAGCACGCGTGACGCCATAATGATCTGCACCAAAGCGCCATTGATCATGGCCAGAACCGCGATGATCGCGACCGGCGCGCCCGGCAGGCCGGTGGCCTGTTCAAATACGGCGGCGAGCGGCCCGCCTTCCTCAGCCAGCAACGCCGGCTCCATCGTGTTCACCGCCACAAACGAGACGGCAACATAAAGCACGGATGACACGGCCAAGGTGATCAGAATGGCCAATGGAATGGTGCGCTGCGGCTGGCGCGTCTCCTCGGCCATGTTGACGATGTCTTCAAAGCCAATAAAGGCGAAGAACGCCATCACCGAGGCGGCGAATATCCCCGCCCAGGGCAGGCCGTCGATCGGCGGTTGCGGCCAGGCCGGTGCCTGCAGCGCGTCGGGTGCAGCCACCACGATGATCAGGAGCAATCCCGCCGCCTCGATCAGCGTAATCGCGCCGGCCATCCAGATCGAGGTGCGCACGCCCCAGGCCGCCACGGCGACAAGCAGCGCCAGAGCGCCCGTTATGGCCAGCCATCCCGGTACATCCACCAGCTCGCCGATATAGCCGGCAAACCCGTGCAGCACGACAGCGGAGGAAATCGAGCCGGTAAGAGCGACGCCATAACCGGCGATCGCCGTGATCCAGCGGCGGTCAAAACCGTTGGCGACATAGGCCGCCTCGCCCGCACTTTCCGGATAGCGTGAACCGAGCTCAGCATAGGAGAGCCCGGTCAGCGCCGCGAGGGCTCCGGCGAGCAAAAACGCCAGCGGGGCATAGCTACCCGCAGCCCCGGCCATTTCGCCGACAAGGGCATATATTCCCGCCCCCAGCGTCACGCCGACGCCATACAAGGTGAGCTCGAACGGCCCGATAACCCGGTTCAGCTTGGTCATGCCTAGCGCTTAGCAGAGCCGTGGCCGGGCGGCCATGGCCACAATCGCCGCAGGGTTATTGTCAGAATCCGCAGTCAACCTGCTCGAAACTCTCCTCGGCGGTCAGAACAAAGCATTTGGGCCTCAGGTAGTCGGGCAATTGGGTCTCACCATAATGCATGAGATCAACCGGCGGATTGGCGATGACCAGGCGGCTATCCTCGCGCCAGTCCATGCCCTCCGAAGCCGTCACCCCGCGCAGCTCCTCGCCATCAGCTAGCCTGATCAGGGTGACGAACTGACAGGCAGATCCGCACCCCCGCATATCCAGGGTATAGGCCCCGGCGAAGTCGGCCCCGTCGCGAACCTCACTGGCAATGGCGTACTCCGCATAAAGCGCGTCCACCTCCGCATCCAGGCCAGCATAATCCTGTCCGGTCCGCACATCCTCCGCCCCGGCGTCATCCGCTGCCATCGCGAACGAAAGCGCCAAAACCAATATTGCCGTGCTGAACATCATCCCCCCGGCCTGCAAATGCGAGTCAGGGGTTATTCTGACCGATAGCGACGTTGGGAAAAAGCCCGCGGCGGCGAAATCCCACCAGAGGGAATCAAAAACCCCAGCGCAAGAGGGCCAAGAGAGGGCGCTGGGGCTTTGCATACCGGCCGCACAACTGTTGAGGGGCAGTTCATGGCCGTTATTGAGGTTTCATTACGCCACAAGGTTGATGATGCTGCAAATGATTTGGCGAATAGTTTTATTCTGGGCAGGGCTATATCGCCTGCAGCACCGCCTGCGTACCAAACCGCTGCTGTGGCCGCACCTCGCTCTTGTGCCGCTGGCCCACGCACAGTAAGGCTTCCCCTCTTCCTGGGCCGGCTTAGCTCAGCTGGTAGAGCACCTGATTTGTAATCAGGGGGTCGGGGGTTCGAGTCCCTCAGCCGGCACCATAATATTCAATTAGTTGCGGGAAATTCCGCCAAGACAAGGGCGAGCGTGGCCGCACCATAGGCGCACAATTAAATGCAAAACAGCCAGAAGGATTAAGTTCCTCTAGACACTGCTGGCATTCTGTATCCAATTAGCTAGGTGGAAGATCACGACCAAAATGAAATCGACGTATTCGTTCAGCGCTTGTTGGAGTCTCGCGCCAAATCAGAGCGCTCGATTGAAATTTCAGCAATTATGAAAGATTTGGAGTCTCAAGTGCCGAGTCGCACTTGGGATGATCTTTGTCGATATGCTGGGTCCGACGTGGCCGAATTGCGCTCCGAATTGAAGTACCTTGTCTGCAACATGCGGTATCGCCTTCGTCATCCGCCAAGCAAAAAGGCTCGAGACGCTCAGCGCAAATTCCACCGGGACCTAACAGAATTTGCAGATCTAATCGAAGGTATAGAGGCAAAGCTAAAGCGGATTCTTCACGCCGAGCACATCGAGGTTCACGGCTTTTCTACGCTCTGGGAAAGGTTCGCTGATTATAACCGCCGCTACTACTCTCAAACACGACCGCGAGAGCAGAGAGAGCAAATTCTCGAAACTTCCATTCAAGAATTCCAACCTCTCCTATTTCTACTCAAAAAGGCCACCCTTGAGCTTGAAGCGTCGCTTCCCAAACCATCTGGTCGAGGTCGCCCACGTTTTCCAGAACGCGACGAGTGTGCGCATCAAGCAGTTTCCGCCTGGCTACAAGCGAGATGGGCAAGCGGCTACCGCGGTAAAGACTTAATAGCCAACAAAAGAAACAATGGACTTCGCTTCGTTACAACTCTCATCGAGCTCGGTTTTCACGAAACGTCTAGAAGCATCGCCACTGTAGAGAACTTGGCGCATTCCGCCATCAGCGACAGTCAAAGCCACGCTATAGCTGTTTCTGACTTCATCGAAGCAGACCGCGCAGAGGGATTAGAAACCACACTGTCTTGGAGCGGTTTCAACGTCGCGCCGTTTGATGCCTATAAACGCTATATGGCCATGGTCGGAACACCGATCGAAGACGAATAGCCTTTCGATTCTTGTTTCATTAATTGGAGTACTTTCAGCGCGTTTTGTTGGGGTTGAAACGAAGTTTCGCACCCGCCGTAAACCCGCGCATCCTTGGCGAGCGATGCATAGATGTCGCTGAAAACAGCCGAGGAGCTCCCTATGACCACCCCCCAACAATTACTTTCTCCAAGTCAAACTGCCGTCCGACTATGCGTTTCCCCCAGCACGCTAGCCAAATGGCGCGTCACCGGCGCGGGCCCGACCTTCACAAAGGTCGGAGCTCGAGTGTTTTACGATCAGTCGGATCTTTTCGACTGGTTGGAACAAAACAAAAGGTCGTCGACATCTTCCGGCTCTAGAGGCCAGAATCAATGATGCCGCCTTTGTCGATCATACCGTCGAATGTGGCAGCAGACCCCTCGCTTAACGCGACCGATCTGAGAGTATTGATTGCCCTCGCCAGTTTCGCTAACGCGCGAACAAGGGAGTGTTTTCCCTCGCAGTCTCACCTAGCCCGCGAATTGGGCCTAACCCGACAAACGGTCAATCGCGCAGTTAAACGGCTAGTCGGCAATGAGTGGATCACGTCAGAGCCGCAAATTCTGCCGAGGCGAGGACGGACTGCTAATCGCTACAGCATTCGCCTGCCCGGCAAAGAAAAAGTGCGACATGGCGATGTCGACGGGCGCGACACACCCCCTGTCGCAGATAAACAGACAGCCCAAAAAGAACAGCGAAAAATTATCATCAATCAACAATATCCACGCGCCCTTGATGAGAACTGGAAACCGGATTCAGCCGAACACGAGCTTGCCATTAGCAATCTCGGCTTCACCAACGAGGAATTTGAAGATGCAACCCGTGAGTACCGCGCTTACTGGCGCGATAGAAGCCATCAACCAGGCGGCCAAAAATCAGACTGGAAGAGCCATTTCCGAAGTTACCTCAGAAGAATTGCGAATGTTTGGAGAACTAGCCGACCTAGCGGGCCTAAGCACCCCGGACGAGGTCGACAACGCGCTAGTGGGTTTGCTGACGTCGCAGCTCGGATTATCCGTGACTCTTGATACGAGGCGTGATTGGACAGGTGAGCGTCCGTTCCTAAGAAAAGTTGCGAATGCATCGATCAGCAGCCCTTCGCGAGACTCCACCAGACAAGCACTGAAGCTTTTGAGCATAGCCGAACAGCCGGCGCTTGATGGGGAAATTATGGGGTGGCTCGCAATTCTACGAACGCTAGTACGAGCCCCAAGCCACTCCGATTTCGAAGCGGAGCTCGTTCTGCGCGCGTATTGCGAAAAGCTTCGTGAGTATCCAGGCGATATTGTACGGCATGTGCTCACGACTTGGCCGGATCACTCCGAATGGTGGCCGACATGGGTCCAGCTGAAGCAGGCTCTATCCGATGTCTTCACACCACGGCGCGCCCTAGTCTTTCACACATCTAAACTTCTGCGGTAACAGAAAACCGCGCGGGTCCTTCCTGGCGCTTTGCCGTTTACGGGGCGGCAGAGCGCCGACCTTATCAACACACACAGATTTTTTGGAAGGTTGACAGTTGACCTTCGTCAACGTGCCGCACAGCGAAGCAGCGAATTCAACTTCTTTCGGCCGCATAACCATTACTCAAACAGGCCTACCCGTCTCCGCTCTGCTCCCCGCACAACAACATAGTCAGGGCCAATTTCTTCTATGACACCGGCTCGTGTTGTCGCTCCCAACTGCACATCGACGTCCACACCATCGATGCGCAAGGTCGCCACGCGGATGCCTTGAGCCGAGTAAATTCCCAGCAACTCGGGCACCGGAGGCGGCGGTGGCGGAGAGGAACGAACATAAGGTTTGTGCTCGGGGTCAAGCGGAGAGCGTGCGGCCCAGAGCGACTGAGTTGACACGCCGTTATCAATACTGATCGGGGAAGCTAGCGGCGCCAAAGTCGCCAGACGCTCAGCTGCCTCCGGTCCGACCCATGGCCACAAAAGCACGGCCGAAACCTGCAACTGGTCGGGACTATCTAGAGAGATCCTCAGACGCCCTACCCGCGAATAGCCTGACCTGTCGAGCGCGGTGATCGTGCGATCAAGGTCTATGGGGTCGCCAATCACATCCACCGCGATCGACACACGCCCCATCTCTTCAAACCCGCCTGAGGTCAATTCGCCTTCGCGAACGCGCGGCGGCTGCACAAGACCTGTTAGAGCACTGATAAGACGCCGTGAGGCTTGCTGGCTTGCATCCTCTGGGGATGCCGCCGGCAAAGCGGCTCCAGGGTCCAATAAGCCCAAAGCCTCTCCTGAGCCGACCTCATCAAGTGCGTGTTGAAGCGCATCAAGCTCCGCCTGCGCTCGCCACACTTGCCAGCTAGTATCGACTAGCGGCCACCCTACCGTCAGCATGATTGTCGCGATTGCGGCGACCAGATACGCGCCGCCACGGCGAGAAGAGCGCGCTGCAATCATGGCAACCTCTCCAGCCGATAGATGTTGTCTGCAGGGCTTTCAGAAAGACGCCAGCCTGCCTGTTGTAAGAGAGCCCAATCGATCCCCTGTTGTGCAACGTTATCACCAGCCAAGCTTAGTTCGGCACCGCAACCTTCAATCATGAGGCTTTGGAACGTCACGCCGATGGGCAACAAATCGGGGATCAGTGACGCTAAGGCCAGCTCTGATCCATACTCTCCGGGAGGCGAAACCTGCGACCATCGCGCCAAGAACTCGGCATCTGCCTCCGCACGCCTTAGCGATAGCTGCGCAGCACGCTTGTCACTTGCCAGCTGCAGCAAGCGCTCCTGTTGCGATTGGATATAGTCTTGAGCGAACCACACGCTTGCGGCTACTCCGACAACGCTAACAAGCGCCAAGGCCTTATGACGCACACGCATCTCCCGCCATTTTTCAGGTGCGGTGAACGTCAGCATCGAGTTTGCAACAGCAATGGGCTTGGCCGGGCTCGCCTCTCGTAAATGGGCAGCACGCACCATCGCGATTTCATACTTGCAGGTGTCTCGCCCGTTAGAGGGTAGGGACCGCACTGCCATCACGGCTTCATCAATTTCGATCGGGCAGAGCTCGGCCGCCTGCATGCAGATCGCCTTTTCGTGCACCGGCCAGCGCGCTTGGGGCATTTCCAAGTCGAAGAGAAACACTTTTGAGGCGTCGATTGTCCCGTGAGGCTCGCTGCGGTCGAACACCGTCCTCCAGAACGCGCCGATATCTTGCGATATGCTGCGGACAATCCGCTCGATCGGACCGAGCTGATCATAGGGACCGGGATGGAATTGAATGGGGTGTCTCATCTACAACTGCCCGCCACAAAGTCGAACCGGCAATCAAACGGAGCTGTGCGTTGAAGGCTGGTCGCGAAGTCGACATGAGGCGTCCCGTCGCGATCTAATATGATCACGCGGTCGTTCGCGAAAAGTACGTTTAGACCCATCCCCAACTCGTAACGAACATCGCGGGTTTGCAACGTTATACTCTGATCATTCTGAGCAGGCAGAGACACCGTCTCCCGCGTACCGATCCTGTAGATTATGCCAAGAGCGCCTGGATCTGCACGCTCCATCCGGTTCAACACACCCATCGCCCGTCGCCCATCCTGGGCAAACGAAACATCAGCCTTCACATCGACATAGGTCCGCGACACCCAACGCGTCGCCTCGCCCAAAGCTAACAAGACAAAAGCCGATAACGCCAAACTGACAGCCATCTCGGTTAGCGTGAAAGCAGCATCAGGCGGGGGAAGTGCATTAGCGTTCATGACCGCCCCATCGATAGGCTTCCAGCCGAATCTCCCCGCTTTCGATCCCGGAGCGCCAAGGCATTACGACGGTGACAACCTCAGCCGATTTAGACGGATTGCGGCGCTGGCGAATGACATGCCATTGAAGCCCGTCCTGCGGAGCGGGCCCGATGTCAGCTAGCAACAAGCCATGATCCAACTGCGCCAGGACCGCTTGCGCTGCCGAGAGTGCCGTTGCCCTTGCCCGGGCCTCATCCGCCATGGACCGCGCACTCGAAAGGGCCCCCAACAGCCCCAACATCACACTGGATGCCAAAACCAGTGCCATCACTGTTTCCGTCAGAGTGAATCCACGCTCGCTCATATCGCGAAGTCTCCGACGCCAGACAACCCGCCCAGAAACGCGCTCATAATCCAAGCAATAATGCCCCCCATTGCAACCAGTAGAACCGGCCCGGCAAGCGCGGCAATCACATCCAGACGGCGCAATGCGCGCGCTATGAGAATATCCCCTGCACGCCGAGCCATATCACCAAGCGCACCCGCTTCTTGCCCGACTTTTGTGAGGTGGATCAGCTCCTCAGGAAGCCCCTCAATCGCCTGCAGCGCCGCTGCCACTGTGCGCCCCTCGCGAAGAGCGTCAGCGCTCACGTTCAAACGGGCTCGCCAAGCAGAGTTCGTGGCACTCGCTGCCGCCAGTTCTAGCGCCCGCGCCGCGGGGGCCCCGCCCGCTACCAGGGCACCGAAAGTACGTGCAAACGCACCGCAATTCAGATCACGCACCAGTGGCGCAATCCCCGGTGTCTTTAGCCTGATCACAGCCAATGCCTTATCTAATGGGGGGCGCCGGGACGCAAGAACGAATGCGCTGCCAAACGCTGCGCTGAGCGCAAGCAGGAATAGCCCGTGCGCACGCAGGAAATTGCCAAATGCTATAAGCCCAGCCAGCCCTCCAGCGTCGCCAGGCGCTTCTTCCAGGATTGGCGCAAGGGCCGGCCCGGCGAACACCGATAACGCTATGATCGCGGCGAACGATAGGACCAACAGAAAAACAGGGTAAGCCATAGCTGAGCGAAGACGCGTAGCGAAGACGGACTGGCGTTCCAGTATCGTCGAACCGACGCGGAGGGTTTCTCCAAGCCGACCAGACATTTCGCCAGCGCGGGCGAGTTCAGCCGCGAGCGCTAAGTCGCCCTGTCCGCTGATCCTGGCCGCAGCGCCTAAATCAGCTCCCGCATCCAGGCGCTCCATCATGAGTTGGGACAGCTCACGCACATGCCGGCTGGCATCGTGCCCGGCAAGCAAATCCAAGGCCCGGCGCAACGGCACACCGGCATCATGAAGTGTGGCCAGGTCGTCGAGAAAATCGGCGAGTTCTTTCTTACCTGGTCCGGACTTGAGCTCGAGCCCCATAAATCGGTCCGCCGGACGAACGCTCAAAGGCGTTTGTCCAAAGCCACTGATGTGATCGGCAGCCTCAGCCGGGTCCCTGGCCTCAATGAGGCCGCGTGCGATTTCACCATCAGGCTTTAGAGCTGAATATCGAAATCGTGCCATAGTTTAACTCGACATCGCACGTTCGACTTCATCGAGCGTAGTCAGACCCAATCGCACCTTGGCAAGACCATCATCGACCAAGTTCAAACCCAGCGCGTCGCGCGCCAGCGCTTCGTAGCCTTCGCCATCACGGATTGCAGCGGCTATGCGCTCATCGCTACGGAAACTCTCGGCGATCGTCAGGCGGCCTCGATACCCGTTCGCATCGCAAGACGGACATCCTTCTCCCGCGATCCAGATTCGTTCCCCGGCAGCTCCTCCTGTCAGCTGAGCCTCATGGGCGCTTGCCGGGCGAGCAGCGCGGCATTCCGGACATAGACGGCGAACGAGCCTTTGGGCCAACACGCCTCTAAAACACGCCGAAAGCTGGAACGGCTCAACGCCCATATCCAGCAATCGCGGCAGGGCTTTAGTTGCATCGATCGTATGCACGCTCGCAAGGACCAGGTGCCCCGTCAGCGCGGCTTGAACGGCGGCTTTGGCGGTCTCGGCGTCGCGAATTTCGCCTACGAAAATAACATCGGGGTCCTGGCGCAAAAACGAGCGGATGGAGCTGGCAAAGCCGACGCCTGCCTTCGCAGCAACTTGCACCTGGGTGACGTGATCGAAATGAAACTCGACCGGGTCTTCGACCGTCAGGATTTTCTTGCCCTGCCCGCGCATGCGTTCCAGCGCCGCATAGAGTGTCGTCGTTTTGCCGGAGCCCGTAGGGCCGGTGACCAGGAAAAGCCCATGCGGCCAATTGATCGCATCGTCGAGCAAATCGCGCTGTGGCTTGGAAAACCCGAGCGCCTCAAAATCTAACCGAACCTCTCCCCGATCCAGGATACGCAGAACGGCCGCCTCGCCATGAACGGAGGGAACGACGGACACGCGAATATCGACCTTTCGACCGCCAACCACGATCGTGGCCCGGCCATCTTGATCGACACGGCGCTCACCCAAATCAAGATCTGCGAGTACTTTGATACGGGCGATCACGGCTGTGGCGCTCTCGATGGGCTCGCGCGCCATAGTGTTGAGAACCCCATCGACCCGATAGCGCACTTCCAACTGATTTGAGCGCGGCTCAATGTGGACATCCGAGGCTCGCATCTCAACGGCTTCACCTAGCCATTTTGAAACGCGTCGCGCGACAGGTGCGTCCCGGTCAAACTCCAGGGCCTGGCGCATAGAGGTGCTGTCCTCTTCGTCGACAGCACTCCCCCATTCTTCGCTTTCAGCAAGACGATCAGAGCGCGCCCTGCGTTCGTCGCGGGCGCGGATGACACAGAGTTTCACGTCACGCTGCAAGGCAAATCGAAGCCCTGGAACGAGCCGCGGATTCAAAGGATCTACGGCTCCAACTTCAACGCAGGCATCACTCACCGCGAGCAGGACAGCACGGTTGGCTTCCAAGAACTTCAACGAAACCGATTGGGCGTCGGCATTGGCAAGAAGCTCCGGATCGATCACGAGCCGTGAAGGATGCAGACCGGTAATCGCGCAGAACGCGTCGCGCAAATCATCGTCATCAATCGCACCAAGACGATTGAGCGCCAGGACCAAAGGTTCACGCTTTTGCTGAGCCGTCCGCGAAGCGGCCTCCGCGGAATGCTCACGCACTCGCCCATGGCGCTCTAGCCAGGCCAGAACGGAGCCATAATCCGCGCCGGCCACGGGCTCGACATCGACGTGGCCAAGATGAGCAATATCCGGCCCACTCATGCCCATCCTCCCGAGTGCCAAAAAAGCTGTGGCGCAAAAACAGCCCCAAGGACCGCAGGCAGGGCGTAAACGGCCGTGAAGGGGATAGAGTTGAGCTTTAGCGCCGCCCCGACACCAGCAGCAAGCAAGCCTGCGACGACAAGAGATACGAGCGCCGAATAGGGCCCGAGCCAGGCCGCGGTCGCAGCAACAAAGACAATATCTCCGCCACCGAGCCCCACCACGCTACGGTCCCGGCGGAAGGCCGCACTGGCGCCCCAGAGCAGAATAGCCACGACAGCAACGCCCCCTGCGCTAATCAATCCGGCGCTCATTGAGGTCGTTGTCGCGGCGGCCAGGCCCAAAATGCCGAACCCCGCAGACGCCAGACGGGGGATACGACGCGCGCGTAGATCCGCATAGGCCGCAACCACAACGCCCCAAACAAAGACGCTCGGAACCAAGCCGTCGATCCCATTTGCGAGGATTAGTATTGTCGGCCAAACGGTCCCGGTTACCATTAAGCCCCATATGAGAGGTACATTCCACTGGGGCGGCGCGGCTATATAGGGCCTCAGCCGCCTGGTCGCGACGTAAGCGCCAGACATCAATGCAAGCCCAGCAAAAGTCACTGTGGCCGCAAGGTATATGTCCCCGCCAAGCTCGTTCATTCCGGAAAACGTATATCCGCGGCCTGACCGTCCCCACCAGGAGCCCCGTCGGCACCAAGCGAGACGACAAAAGGTGGGATATTGGGATCGCTGGAGAGTTCGATGACGAAATGATTGCCCCAGGGGTCCTCCAATGTCCTCGGTGAGCGCACGTAGGGTCCACTCCAACCGGTCACAGCATCCGGCGCCTGCCAGAGCGCGCTAACCCCCTCCTGCGGAGTTGGGTAGCGGCCCACATCAATCAGGAAATCGTCCATCGCCATGGCAAGCGTAGTGGCTTGGAGCTGTGCGGAGCGGGTCTGGCCATTATTGAAGCGCGATAACAATGCAGGCGTCACAGCCGCTGCCACCATGGCTAGGACTGCCAGTACGATTAGCAACTCCGATAAGGTATAACCGGCCTCACGCCGCGTGTTCTGATCTGCCATAAATACTACACGCAGCACGCGCCTCATCGGTTAGAGCTTCATGAAATCGCATATCGAGGATTTCCGCTGGTCGGTCGATCCGCCCGAGCATCAAAAACACCACGGTTACTGCCCGCGTGGCGCCCATCTCTTGTACGGTGACGGCCAGACGCGTGCCCGGCCCGATAGAGCTGTTGTAGTCCGGCGCGGCAGGGCGTATCCCCTCACCATTCCAACCGGAGAAGACGGTAAAGCGCTCGTGCAAGCACGGCGCGGCGAAACCGGGTTGGGGCAGGATGTCATCGACCAGGCGCAACTCAGCGCCCTCGGCTCGAAGAGTATCAATCTCGCCTCGCAAATCCGGCCAGACCGCCACCAAGCGATCTCCCGCGCCCGCTTCAAGCGCTGTGATGCTTGCCTGATTGAGATCGAGCTTGGCCGTTTCCGGAACGACCGAGACGAGGAAGCGGTGCTCATTCTCGCTCCATATTGCCGCTCCGGCGTCGAGTATGATCGTGCGGCGGCCGGGCGCGATGGCGAGTTCCGAGGCCACGCGCAGTGCAATGCCTTGCAGACGCAGATCCTCGACAACCTGGCGCTCTTCACGGGCTACCGAGCGCAGCTCATTGGCGGCCATCGCCACCAATGCGGTTGCGACAATAGCCAGCATGGCCGTCACAACGGTAACACCCGCCAAGATATAGCCGTTATCGCGGTCTCGCATCATTGCGCCTGCAACCGCGCCTCCAGCCGCGCAAGCGCGCCGGGAAGCGTCGTCATGACATCGCTAAGCTCATTGGGGTCAGCGATAATACGCGGCGTGAGCAAGACCAAGAGTTCAGTGCGATCTTCAGATTGGCTATCGGAGCGAAAGGCCCGCCCCAAAACCGGTACGTCGCGGAGGATTGGCACGCCGCTGGCCCCGCTGGTGCGGCGCGTAGAAATAAGGCCGCCCAGTGCCACCGCCTCACCGGACGGGATCAATAAGGTGGATGAGATGCGGCGCTGCGTAATGGTCGGGCTGTCGATGCCTGAGGATGTTGTCTGGGCAACGCCGGACACTTCCTGGCTGATCTCGATCTCAACCATACCCCCGGCGCGGATCTGCGGGCGCACAGTCAAAATAACCCCGGTATTGCGATAGGCGGTCTGATTGACCAGCGGTGCGTCGGGATTATCGATTGAAACGGCCGACTGCAGAACCACCGGTACCTGATCGCCGACCTGAAGCTCGGCCTGCTCATTGTGCAAGGCCAATACGCTGGGACGGGAGATGACCTCCAGCTCTGTCTCGGACGACAATGCCGTGATCGCAGCTTCGAGGTCGGTATTGAGATAGGTTGCGGACACACCGGGGAAACGCGCTTCCGGTGCGGCCGTCGCATTGTCGGACCATGCAATAGCAACATGCTCGTTGAGTATACCGGCCCAATTCACTCCAAAACTCATGGAATCGGTCAGTGTAGCCTCAACAATCGCAGCCTCGATCAGAACTTGCGGGCGCGGACGATCAAGTAGTTCAAGAAGCTCGGAGATCTCGGCGACGCGCTCCGGCTCGCCCCGCACCAGGATAATATTCTGGTTCGGTGCCGCTCCGATCTGGACATCGTCAAGAGCCGCGCTGGTCATTCCACCACCCGCGGGCGTGCGCCGTGACGGATCGCGATAGGTCTGATCCGGCGCGAAGCTTCCCGCCTGACCGAAGCCGCCAGCCCCGGCGCCATATTGCTGCACGCCCAGCAGTTGGTAGAGCGAAGACAACAGATCTTCAGGATCGGCATGTTGGACCGTGTAGACCAGCTGGCCCGAAGACGTCGCCATCGTCCGCGGCTCGTCCAGCCGCCCAATCCAGGTTTCCAGACGACGCAACAGTCCCGGCGAGGTCGCCATGACCACCAGAATGTTGAGACGGTCGATTGCGACGAACTCAACGCCGCCAGCGGCAACCCCAAGCAAGGGCCGCATCTCACCGATCAGCTCGCTTGGCGAAACGTGTTGCAGGGTAAAAAGCCCGGTAGAAACCTGGGCGAACCAGTCCACATCGACCATTGCCACGGCTTCAGAGACCGCCGACAAAACCGCAGCCTCGCCAGAGTAAATCAGCACCCGGCGACGATCATCCGCCAGAGCCAATCGTGCACCCGGCGCGAGGGCGACGACCATATTACCGATCTCACTGGCACTTGCATGATCGAGAGAGAACACAGCTACACCGGAGCCAGGCGGTGCCGGCTCGCCCGGGCGCAGCAATGCGACAGCTCCGTTCTGGCCGGCCCCTCCTCCACGGACAACGGCGATAAAATCGCCGCGGTCAATCAGGGTGACGCCGACAGCCGCAAGCGCATCGCGTAACTGCCGGATCACACCCGAGCGAGTCTCGATGTTGTTCATTCGCAAAGTGATCTGGCCGCGCACATCGTTGGCGACGGTAAAATCCAGCCCGAGTGCTTCACCGATAATCTGGTTTACGACCGCTTCAATCTCGGCATTGCGATAGGTGGCGCTAACGTGGTCGGCAAGCCGGTCCGGCCCGCGGCGCTGTGGCTGATCATCCGAGCGGATAAAATCGCCATTGCCATACGTAATCTCTGGTTCGGTTTGGGGCGGAACTGTTTGTGCGTTGGCCTGCGTCACGCCACCGGGCATAGCCAGCGCCATCACCGCCAAAACCATGCCACTCAGAATTCGATCAAAAGAGAATTTCAAGGCGTAGAACACGCGCGCCGCCACCATATCTGAGGGGCCAGACATCTTGCGCATCCGGTCCCCTCACACCACTCAAACGCGGCTGGTTTAGCCTGCGCACGCTAGGCGTAGCAGGGGTTCATGAAGCGAGCAAGGTGCGGATGAAGCGGGTTATGATGACCTCTAGGGAGGAGAGGCGGAGGACTCAGCTGACTGGCGCGCCTACTGCAAAAAAGTCGGAGCTCGCCCCTGCTCAATTGAAGAATAGCGTTATCGTAACGGTTGAAAAACCCAACCAATGCACCCGCTCCTACTCTCATCTCAGATCCCACACGCGAGAACGCTTTGCTAGCCCAATTTAGCTATTCCAAAATGGGACAATTATTCAAAAAAGAAAGAAAATAACGGGCAAACGTCTACACTCTATTCAACTCGTAAAAATCGGACCGCACACAATACTTATCCAGCTGGCGCCTTAGTTCACCAATATCACTCACACCGATTAAACGGTCTATATCCCTAAGAATCATTTTCTTCAAATTTTCATCCGACAATATTGTCTCCACAAGCCTCTCGCGACCGAGAGTCTTCGAAAGAATTGCGAATGCGACGAAACCTTGCAACCGCGCTGCATATAGCCAGTAACGGTTTCCAGGGTCCGCAATATATTCAAGTATAGCCTCCGGCCCGCATGATGCTATGCACTCTTCAAAACTATCCGAGGAACCATGCATTAGCTTTTCTAATATCGAAGATTTTCCAGGCGCGACGAATTCAGAAATCCGGCCTCCAATCAATTCTACCGGCATAGAGAACGAAAAATTACCAGGGTTATGCCAAGGAACCAGAAGGTCATGACCGTAGTTCGTCGCTAAGAAATCTGAAACGGTCGACCGTACACTCAACACGTCACAAACAAGTACAACAATATTGAAAGAGTGCTTCGAGTGCCGCCTCTGACGAAATTCGAATTCTACCCCTTTGCCTGTATCCCAAGAGATGGCATTTGAATCAATTTCATTTATCTGAGTCTTTTTCCACACATTCATTCCGAAACATGCGCCCCGTGCTCAACTTCAATTTCTACTCCTGCCCGCTCCAATATTATCCGAAGTGCATTACTCGAGAATGCGGCGTCAAGTCCATTCCCGGGCCCAACAACTCTCCCTCTATATCCCACCCCGTTTATTTCCTGTCCAATATCATTCAACACAGGGTTCGCTCCGCGCCCTCGAGCCACAACCTCAGCATCCAAGTGCACCTGACGAGCCACCAAGGGTATTACCCCCCTACGGGTCGACTTCACCTCCACCCCTATAAGATGCCCATCCGGTGCAGTTATCATGTAATCGTAAATTCGCAGCTGCCCGTTCACAACGGCATTCGTTCCTTGGAATGATGGAGAAAGCCCTGCCGCGGCATCTTGAGCCATAAAATACGCTACGGCCTCTTCGTGCTGCATATTGTTGATAATATACCAAGGAACTATAGTAACACCATGGGCAATATGACCAGTGGCCATATTCCCACTATTGGGTCGGCTGGCTGCGCCCTGGCTCCCCGCCCCTGGCCCCAATACATCATGTGAGGAGCCAGTATTAACTCGACCTCCACCTGCATTATCAGCTGCGGAGACATTTGCGCCCGTAAAAGCACCTGAGCGGCAACTCGCAGACACATTTCCCTTGATTCGAGAGCCACAAAGACCACTCGGATCAGTCGCATTCAGCGGATCATTCCCGACATACGCATACAAATTCCACTGATCCGCATACCCGATCGGGTCGACCTGCAGGAACCGCCCGAGATCCGCGTCATAGTAACGAGCTCGGTAATAATACAGTCCCGTCTCGGCGTCATAGCGGCGGCCGGTATAGCGGAACGGGTTCCCCGTCGCATTGCCGACCATTTCCACGCCGAAGGGCGTGTAGAAGAAGCGCTGCTGGATCGCGCCGGTATTGTCGGTGACGGCGAGAACATTGCCCAGACGGTCGGCGAAGTAATACAGCGTATTCGTGCCGGTCTCATTGGGCACACAGCCCGCCGATGTGCCGCAGTCGACCATCAGGATGCGTTGATCTACGCCCGCCCCCGGGATGTATCGGCGGAGCAGATTGCCCGCACTGTCATACTCCGCAATTTCCATCTCACCGGCATGCAGAAAATCCGTGCGCGTCAGGCCGGATGTGTTCGGTCCCGTTTCCTTGCGCACCCGCCGCGCCGCCGGCCCGTAGCCATAGCGCGCGACGACGCCGGTTCCGGTGAAGGTGGAGAGCTGGTTCTCGGCGGTATAGGTAAAGCTGCGCGCGCCGTCAGAGGTCAGATTACCATTGGCGTCATAACTCAGGGCCTGACCGGACACCGAGGTGTACTGGTCGAGATTATTGCGAGCATAGGTCTCATTGCCAAAGGCCACGCTTGAGGTCGCCGGCGACCACTCCCAGCTTGCCTGGTTGACGCTTTGCCCCGTCAGACGCCCGGAGCGGTCATAGGTGTAGTCAAAGCTGACATTGGTGTCGTTGGTGAAGGAGTAATCGATCCGGTCGATATCGCTGTCCACCTCATAGGCGAGGAACAGGAAACCCACGCCTTCCTGCTGGCGCACAGACAGCGAGTTGGCGTCAACGCGCCCTTGTTGATCGTAACGATACCACGCCAACAGATCGCCCCCATTGGAGCGGACATGGGTCAGCTGATTTAAAGTATTGTAGGTGTAGCTAACGAAATACCCATCCGGCCAGGTGATCCGGATCCGGTTGCCATTATTGTCATATTGATAGCTGACAGTGCGTGACACACCTTCCGGCGTCGTTTGGGTTTCACTCTCCAACCGCCCGGCAAAGTCGTAGGTGTAATCGAGCTGCCAATTGCCAGCACCATGTAGGTTCGGCGAGATGATTTGTTTGACCTCACCACTTTCGTAATAGGTGGTCGTGGTCACACCGTCCGGTGTGGTCTTGGTGGTTACCCGGTTGGACGCATCATGATCGAGATCGATCGCGTCCCCAGCCCGCGTCGTGCGAAGATCCAGATTTCTGTTGGCGTCATAGGTATAGCTTTCGCGATACCGGCTACTGTCGGCATTTCGGGGCAGATCCCAATGTGCGACGCGGCCATAGGCATCAAAGGACCAAATCGAGTCAAAATCGTCGCTGCTGGTTCCACCGGCATTATTGGGAATACCGAAGGCGGGATGAAGCACCCGCCGCTCGCCCAGCGCGTTATATTGGAAGGCCGCAGAATAGGCCTCATCGGCCGATCCGTAGGCTTCAATGATGTATGCCGTCAGACCGTCTGGCAGATAGGATGTCCGCGTTGTGCGGCCTTCCGGGTCGATTGCATCGCGCAGCTGACCGTTCAGGTCATACTCATAGCGCTGCGTATCCCCGGCTGGATCGATGATAGCGGAGAGCTGGCCCAAGCGGTCATATTGAGCTTCGGTCTCGATGAAATTGCCCGTCGGCGTCCCATCATCAGAAAGACCAGAGAAACGAAGTCGCCCGTTCGCGCCGTAGATGAAACGCGAATACTTCTGATAGGTCTGCCCGGGGTCACGGGTAATCCCGATTAGCCGGTTGAGGCTGTCGTATTCAGCCTCGGTCACATGATAGCGCGGGTTTGTGACCCGCTCGATATTGCCATGAATGTCCCAGACATAACTCCAGTTGAGCATCCGCGTCCCATCGATTGCTCCGCCTGTAGGAGCAACGGTGCGGCGGTGCCGGTAAGGCAGGTTTTCGCCCGGATTATAGAGCGTCTGGACAACCCGCTGTTCTCCAGTGGTCGCGTCCACAAGGGACCGGAACTCGGTCGGCAGCCCCATGGCGTTATAGGAGAGATCAATCTGCTCGCCTTCAGGTCCGCTATAGCTCACCACGCTGCCAAATGTCGGGTGATACCCAAACGTAGAGTTATTGCCACGGGCATCGGTGACCTGCGTTACCGCACGGGGCCAGAGCGGGTCGCCATAAACAAGCGTCGTTACAAGCGGTGCTCCGCTCGTTCCCGTGCGCGGATGGATGGTCTCGGTCTTGCGGTTGCCAAGACCGTCATAGGTGTAGCTGACACGTGATTCATAGACATCCGGCGTCGCGGCATACCCGGTCCGGCTTTCTAGCGTGCGGCCCCAACCATCATACTCGGTGACGCTGAGAACATCGCGCGCGGAAATGCTGCGCTCGGCGCGTCCATCAATGCGGAAATCAGTCACCGAGGCGTGGTCGAGCGCATCCTCTGAAATGGAATAGCGATCGGTGATGAAAAACTCACGCACTCCCCCCTCGACATCAGTGACGGAGCGGCCAATACGCGGCTGGCGATAGCGTACAAAGGCCGCCGCCGAGACCGGCGAGTATGCGACAGTCTGAAGACTTGTGAACTCGTAACCGTCCAGTGTCTCCCGGGTAGGGTCATTCGCCTCCGCCGGCACCAGGACTTCCGTCAAACACTCTCCGTTCAAGCCCAGTTCGACATAGGGCCCACAGTTTGCGAGCGTCGTATAGCGATAGGCCACAAGCGGGGTCGGATTAATCCCGCCGGTGTCAAAATGCACCCAACCTCCTCGGCCCCGTAAGGCCTGGGACTGGTCGGTGAGCGCCCGAATGTAGCGTCCGTCTTCATTCTCGACCTGAAGGATCTGATCCCAGGCCTGACCTTTACGGCGCCCCGGGGTTTCATCGGGAAGCGGCTCGCCTTCCAGGAGCAAGTCCGGATAGGTGATATCGAGGAAGGCCCCGGCCGTGTTGGTGATGCGCGCCAACTGCCCCGTGTACTGGCTCTCATATTCCAGCGTAATGGACACGCCATTGGTGAAGGTGGTGGTGTTGGCGTGTTGGGAGAAGTAATCAACCTGCTCCACCCGGCTGAACAGCGCAGCGCTGTACACCACAACACCGAAACAGGTCTGGGTATTATCCTCAGCCGTGAAAAGCAGATCGACGGTTGGTTCAATCTGGCTCGTGCACAAAGCGGCATTCGTGTTCTGGGCAAGCGAAGCCGTCGACTGAGGCGCCCACCACGCCGCGCCGGGCGCGCGCACGAAAGTCGCACCACCACCTGGAGCACTCAGCCCCACGGTATTGAAGGTAACCGCATCACGCCATCCCTGCCCCAGGCTTGCCATCGCGATATCACGATTGCTCGCGCTCCAGCTCTGGCTCGCCTCCAAACCAAGCAAAGTCGCCAAAGTATGCGCTGCCTCGTAAGGCCGCGCATCGCGAAGGGTGCCGAAGGCATCGCTCGACAGGGTCGCTGCATGTTGCCAGTTGTGGGACCATTGACCGGAGTCAGAGTTATAGTTCCGCTGAAAGCTGAGCGAGAACGGAAACTCGCCTTCGCCCGCAGAAATAAATACAGGCTCCTCCAGCGAGACCGACCCACTCTGGTTGTCAATGCCCAGGCCGCCATAAATCGGCAAACGGCCTTGAAGGGCTTCCTGTGTGATTTCAGGTTCAGCAATCTCCAAAGGCTCAGGGTCGGTCGGTGCCACCGGGACTTCCTCTCCCGATTGCGGGTTATTCAACTTGGTAACCCCGTCGACGAGGATATCGTCTCCCAGTTCTGGCAGAGACGCTGCCGCAGACGCAAATGGCATCCCCGTAGGCGCCGGCACGATGACCGCGGGATTGGTCGGATAGTCCAAGTTTCCAGAGAAGACCCAATAGCTATCGCCGCCGGCGGTAAGGCTGACCAGTTCAGCCTCTGCGTCAGCGGAGAGATCTGCGATAATCAGAGAAGAGCCGGCAGCGTTCGCCGATGTGATGTGATAAATCCGCTGATAGCCCGTGGGCAGCACCTTGCTAGCAAACGGTGTGGCGGTCGCAGCGCCGTTGTTCCACGCCTCAACAAAATCATCGCCGACATGCGTACGCTGAACTTGCCGCAAGGCTGCAGCCGCGACCGGCTCCGCCATTGCATCGATCGTATGCGCGAGTTGATCACCCGCTGCAGCCCCAAAACGTGACTGCGCCGAATAGGTAGCCGTTGCCGCTATCGCGCCTTCAAACCGAACACGGTGCCGGTTCCTGCGAACTTCATCCCAGTTGTTGTTCTCACCGTGGGCGATACCCATCAGGTGCTGTGCCTGGCCGGCCTCATCGTTGAGGTCAGCGGCAAGACCCAGCGTTTGATGGAACAACGCCGTCCAATGCCTCCAGGTCAGATCAGACTGAGCACCAGATTGTTCGACGTGATCGGCCGGGTTTTCCCGGTAGGGCCAGAACGATGGAACAGGAAGGTTGTTAGGCGTAATATCCTTATCCGCGTTGACCCGATAATCATCGCGACTTGCATAGTTGCGATGCGGGTTAGAGTTCACTGCCCGCTCATAGTTGGAGACCATTTCGCGGCGCGCGCCCCCAACCGCGAAGAAGATCTCCGCATAACGGTCCTGGCGCGGCATCTGAACAACGCGATTTGCAACATCTGCGTAGGCACCAGCCTGCGCCGCATAGGGCGCGTCATAGCTAAGGGTGATGTTGTAAGCGCTGGTCTCAGGGTTGGTCGGCACTGTCACCTCATTGCCGCAAGCCAGCAGGTAATCGTCATACTCAGCATACCCGGCCGAGTCCGCCGGTCGGGTCGCATCAAAATCCGAAATTGAGGTGTGACCCACATAAAGATACGGACGCATCTTGTTATCGCCACCAGCTACCGTACAGGTGCCTGCAGCCGTGCCGTAGGTCGTCTCAGCAACGGTGGTGCGGCCAAACGGGGTATTCACCCAACGCACGGTCATGCGCTCGCCATAGACCTCGTCAGCGAAGAACGTCTCGTTGATACCGTTGAATGCGACGGACAGCGTACCGCGATAAGCGTCAGGTACCTCGGTCCAGCTGCGTTGAGCGGTGTAGCTCGGAGCTATGGCATCAGAGCGCTCGTGCCAAGCCAGCTGACGCCGCCCCCCGATCACCTCATCCAGTCCGACACCATTCATGGCAGCGGTATCGAAATAAGATCGCAGCGACCCGGCACAACTATTGACCGAGCTTTCAATCGAAGCGGCACTTGTAGCGCTGTTATAGGTGATGCCGGACGCTGATCCGGTGGAGTAGCTCACCGCATGACTGGCCTCGCTGAAGCTACAATTAGCCTGAAGCGTCAGATCGATTTGATCGTAGAGCCAATGACTTTTGCGCGCGGGGTCGTAAGTCTGCGGGGTCCCGTCCACCGTCGCTTCAACCCAGGTATGCAGCAGCGACACCCCGGTCACAGACGCTGACCCAAGCGCCGCACAATTGGTTGACCCGTTGACCAAAGCCGGAATGCCGCCGTCAGCCAGATGCTGACAGACCGCTCCAGCACTCAGCTGGAAGGTTTGATTGGTCTCATTGACGTTGTAGGCCAGCCCCATCCAACGGCCGAATTCGTCAGCCGTCAGATTGATGGTGCCCATTGCATAGTTTGCCGAATGCCCACTCGACCGAAGCAGTTCGACCAAGAGCTGTGACTGGTCAAAAGCGGTACCCGCGCGATCCAGGAGCGCGCCGCTTCCGCCCTTCTGCAAACCAAAGAGCGGCACATACTCAACATTGTCGTGCACCCACTCAAACATCACCTGCGCATCACCGCGCAGCGCAAAGGCCAGCGCCTCAATGCGCGCATCATTACCCGGATGGGTCCAGTGCGATGAATGGGTCGTCCCGGTGCCGTAATAGTTCAGCGCTGAAACCGGCGAGACTAGGTCGCCGCTAAGCCGATTGGTCTCGACCTGAGCTGTGGCTTGCCCGACCAACAAACTTGCGGGCGCGAGAGCGGCCACCATAGCCGCAGCGGAAAACGTGTTAGAAAACTTCACTGTACTACTCCGCCTTAATTGCCCGGCTGATTGTCGCGACACCAACCTGCAAGGCTGGAGACAGCGTTCCCATCGGCGGCGATGCGATTAACGATCAGCGCGCGTTCGGACGCGATCACGGCATGCGTGGCTTCGGGCTGCATACCAGTGGCTACCGCGCGGCTAGACAGCTCAGCCCCCCAGGCATCCCGCGCAGCCAGATAAGGTTCACGCGCGCTGCCTTCAGCGAGCCCCGCTTCGCGAGACAACGCCCACCCACATTCGGCAGCTTCTTCCAAAGACCCGGCCGGTGCGGCCGTTTGAAGAGCGGCGATCAGTGCAAACACAGAAACAGACATCATGATTTCCCTCGCCGCCTTTAGAGCGGCATCCCTGGATTAACGATGACCGAGATCGTGGCGGTATCGGTGCCGCCGTTTCCGTCGCTAATCGTGTAGGTAAACGTGTGGGTGCCGCTGGTGAAGCCGAACGGCGTATATCGAATGAAATTGCCGATGATCTGGACAGTTCCATACAGCGTGCTCGACACGCTGGTGATCGTCAGAGGATCGCCATCAGGGTCAGAATCATTGATGAGGACGTAGATATCTTCGGCGACGCCAGCATCGGCATGAGTTGTGTCATTGACCGCATCAGGCGGTGAATTTCCGTCGGCAACATCGGTCACGGATACAGCTACCGATCTGTCGGCGCTCAGCGCACCATCGGACACCCGCAAGGTGACGTCATAGATGTTATTGCCGCCGGCATCCGTGGGCGCTTCAAAATCCGGCGCCGCAACGAAGCTCAACACGCCCGAGCTCGTGTTGATGGCAAACGCTGCTTGATCAGCGCCCCCAACAATGGAGAAGGTCAGCGGGTCACTCTGCGCATCCGTCGCTGTCGCTATATAGCTTGTGACGGTTTGGTTCTCGTTGATCGACGCTGTTGTGCCGGAGGTCCAGCTTGGCGCGGTATTATTGTCGCTCAGGTCATCGGTAACAGTGATTGCAACTGCCCGGTCCGCCGTTAGCGCCCCATCGCTGGCGCGGAGCGTCACGTCATAGACATTGTTGCCGTCACTATCGCCTGGCGCCTCAAAGTTGGGTGCGCTCAGGAAGCTCAACACACCAGATGTGGAATTGACCGTGAACAGCGCCTGGTCCAACCCGCCGGCGATCGAATAGCTAACCGGCGCACTCTCAGGGTCCGTAGCCGTCGCCGTATACCCAGTCGGCGTCTGATTTTCGACAACGCTTGCTGCCGTGCCTGACGTCCAGACCGGCGCCTGATTGGCTCCTCCACATCCAGCGGCCGTTACATTACGGCTCGTCCTGTTGCCTTGGAGGTCGTAGTTGAACACCACCTGCGAGCAGTCGGTGTAGGTAACGCTCTTTAATCGCCCTCGGTCATCATAGACATACGTCTGCGCTTGGGCTGGCACACCACAAACTGCCGCAAACGCGAAGGCGCTCACGCCCGCCGCAAAACACGATTTCAAGAACATAAATGACTCACGATTCATCCCAGGCCGGGACAATCTAAGAGAGACAATTACCACTCAAGTGAATATTTGTATTTTCCACAACCTTTGAATTTTCTGGAGCAACTTATTGCTTGGGGTAACCACAAATCAAATCGGACTAAGCGTAGAAGCCGCTTAGAGCCCGGTTGGGGGACTCCAAATAGGCTCTGGTGGTCAGGCTGCGGGAATAGCGAGCCTAAGATATCTGCTCAGCCAGAATTTCGTTGGTCCTTTGCAGAGCCTTAGCCACCGGATCGTCGGACAAATGGGCGTATCGAGCTGTCGTCGACGGCGATGTATGCCCCAGTAGTTTGCCGACAATTTCTAAAGATGCTCCCGAGGACACCGTAATGCTGGCGAACGTATGCCGGAGATCATGGATGCGAACCCCGTCGAGGTCAGCCAGCCCTCTCACTTTCAACCAATTTTTGGTCAGCCCTTGGTAGTGTCGGGTTCCACGAGCAGCTGGGAAAACGAACTCGCTTCGGCCATGTTTTGGCCAGTCGCTCAAGAGCTCAGCCGCTGGCACACTCAACTTGATCTCCCTGCGACCTGTCTTGGAATCACGCTTGAGAAGAACTCTACGTTCCAGATCGACCTCATCCCAGCGCAGTTTTTCAACCTCTCCGCGCCGAGCTCCAGTCATCAACAAAAGTCGGATTATCATTACCGAGCTGGGATGTATTTCATGCGCTGCGGAGTGTGAAAGAATCTTTCCCAGATTATTGAGCTCGACCGTTGTCAGAAAGCGCTCACGCTTTTCCTCTCGGAATTTTTCTATCCCTACACATGGATTAGAACCGCGCTCACGCAGTCCCCATTTCTCTGCCAGCGAGAACATTTTCGAAACCAACGAGACAACGCGATTCGCTTTGTAGGGCGTACTAGAAAGTGCCCCGTGGATCCGAGCGACATCCTGGAATGTGATATCGACAATTTTCGTCTGACCAAGCTTTGGGAGTAACACGCGCTCGATCATCCTTCGGTCTTCGACGACCGAGGCAGGCTTCTTCTTAAGGCTTGCGTGCTCGTTAAGATATCGCTCCGCCAATCGAGCAAATGTCTCGGCGTTCGATTGTTCGCGTCCGTCTAGTGGGTCCTTGCAAGCAGCTGCGTCTGCCAGCATTTTCAAGGCCTCGGCACGTGCACCATCCACAGTCCAAGGAGACCCATGCATTCCGATGCTGATTTTCCGCTGCTTCGCTCCGCGACCCCGACCAACCCGACACCTCACCCAATAGTGTTTTGCACCACTTGGGGCCACTCGCACACCGAACCCCCGGAGCGCATCATCCCAAACGAAATATGCCGTATCTCTAGGCTTCAGTTTATCGATTGCTTGTTTGCCTAGCTTCACAGAATCACCTTTCGTGGTCGCACCATGGGCGCACATTTATGCCAAGCCCATACAATCAGAGCCAATTCGGAACATCAAGAAACGACCTAACTCTCTGTTTTGACATAACACAGCAATAGGCAGCAACCTCAAGGCAACTCAAATCGTCTGATTTGTAATCAGGGGGTCGGGGGTTCGAGTCCCTCAGCCGGCACCACCCTTCGCGCAGGAGGGCCGCCTTGTCTGGCGGAGACATGGGAGACATCCAGATGAGCGCAATCGCAGACAATCCGAGCATCGTCATCGCCGGCGCCGGCAGTATCGGCTGTTATGTCGGCGGGCGCCTGATAGAGGCCGGGCGCCGGGTGAAATTCCTCGGCCGGGACCGGATCAAGGCAGAGCTGGCCGAACATGGGCTTCATCTGACCCGGTTCGATGATGCCAACACCACGCTTCCCGCCACGGCCATCGAAATGTCGAGCGCTGCGGAGATCCTGGCCGGGGCCGATATCATCCTTGTCGCCGTCAAAAGCGGCAATACGGCCGAAATCGCTGCCGCCATCGCCGACCACGCGCCGAAGCATGCCGTTATTGTCAGCCTGCAGAACGGCGTCAGCAATGCAGACACGCTCAGCCAAGGAGTGGATGGGCGCCCGGTTGTCGCCGGCATGGTGCCGTTCAATGTTGCCGCCCTTGGCGGGGGCCGCTTCCATCAGGGCACGTCCGGCACGCTGATGATCGCCGCGGGTATACCCGGCCTTCTCGAGGCCCTGGCCTGCGACAGGCTCGACATCGCCGAGAGCGATGACATGCCTGCGGTCATGTGGGGCAAGCTCCTGATCAATCTCAACAACGCCCTCAACGCCCTGTCCGGGCTGCCGCTCAAAGCGCAGCTGGAGACCGCCGGCTGGCGCCGCCTGATGGCCGATCAGATTGCCGAAGCCATAGCGCTCTTGAAGGCGGCCGGTATCAAACCCCGACCGGCCACGCCACTGCCGCCGGGACTGATCCCGGCCGTTTTGCGTCTGCCCACTCCGGTGTTCAAAATCGTCGCCGCGCAGATGATCAAGATCGATCCGCTGGCACGCTCCTCAATGTGGGAAGATCTCGACAAGCGTCGCTCAACGGAGATCGACGAGCTGCAGGGCGCCGTTCTGGAACTGGCGCATAAACTCGGCCTGCAGGCGCCGATCTGCGCCCGGGTGGCGGAGCTGGTGAAGGCGGCCGATGCCGCAAAAGCCGGGTCGCCGGAATTGAGCGTGGAAGAGATACGGGCGGGGCTCTAGCCACCCCTCTCCTCACGCGGTGTCTTGCCGGTCAGGGATTTGAAGACGCGGTTGAAGGTTGATTTGGAGCTGAAACCGCATTCGAAGGCGATCTGCAGGATGGAGAGATCGGTGTCGCGCAGCAGGCGGCGCGCGCGTTCTACGCGGAAACGGTTGATATAGGTGCTGAAGTTGACGCCGGAGGCGTCATTGATCAGACCGGAGAGCCGCGTCCGGTTGGTGGCCAGATGGCGGGCCAGGCGGGCGACGGACAGGTCCGGGTCGGCGAACAGTTCCTCATCCGCAATCAAGGCACTGACCGTCTCAAGGCTGAGCCCGGGCCGGGCCGTCTTGCGTTGCGCGGGCGTCTCAGGCGGGGGATCGGGGGGCTCACCAGCCACACGGATTTTGGCCGTCGGACGATCCGCAATCAGAGCCTGGGAAGCGATCCAGACCAGCATGGCGCATAACAGCAGGCCGAACAGAAGCTGGGACAGGCTGGCGGCCTGCGCGCGCGGCAGCAGAGCCGTGAGGGCAAACCAGGCCAGATTCAGCAGATTGAGCGCTGCGACCGGCAATACTGTGAGCAGAGTGACCGCCCGGCGATTGTCAGAAAACAACTGCTCGTATTGGCTCGCATGACGCAGCGCCAGGGCGAGCGCGAAAACCGATCCGAAGAAGATGGCGGCCTGGCCGGCGAGGACAAAGCCGAACTCCTGCTCCCCGGATATACCCTCGCCGAGTAGCAGGACCAGCTTGGCCAGCGCCTCGACCACCGGCAGGACAAAGACGAGATAGGCCCAGCGTGGCGGCTGATCGATTAGGCTGGCCAGGGCGAACACGGTCAATAAGGCTGCCGGCAGGGTTTCACTCGCCGCAACCGCCCGCAACAACCACTCCAGTCCCACCGGACCTGCGGTCGGAGCAAGGAATTTGGCCAGCGTGTAAAGCGCAACGCTGGAGGCCAGCAGGCCCGCCAGAACCGTCTCGCGCCGCCCGCCAGCACGCAGCACGGCATATCCGGCCACGATCAGGATCTGGACCGAAAGCAGGGCCAGGAAGGTCTGAAAGGAAAATTCCATGAACCGATTACGACTGATCCGGCGCCCGCGCGCAACGGGGCGGAGTGTGTTCCCGGGCCAAACGCCCGGGCCAAGCGACAACGTCAAAGCGCGCTGGCCATTACGCCCCTAGCCGCGCTTCTCAGCCTCTTCGTCCCAAATCCGCAAAATGTGAGTTTGGGACCTAAAGGCGCGCAGCCCCGGGCCCACCGCCGCAATCATCCCGTGCATGCGCTCTCACGCCTCATTAACCACGTCGCTTTAGAGCGGCGACACAACCATTTGCCCGCACACGAGTTTCAAGGGGACTGAGATGATGAAACGCGCCTGCTTTACGACCCCGCTTCTGGTCGCCGCAGCGAGCGCGGCGCTGAGCCCGGCCAGCGCGCTGGCACTGACTGGCGATGATGTCGACTGGATATTGAACATGCGCCTGCGTGGCGAGAGCGTCGATCAGCAAGGCGTCGCCAATGAGGCAGAGGCGCTGACCCTGCGCACCCGGTTCGGCGTCCAGGCCGGTCTTGGCGAGGGGTTCAAGTTTCTCATCGAGGGTGAGAATATCACCCACCTGGTCGACGACTTTAACGATACCATCAACGGTTTGGCGGGCTATCCGGTCGTCGCCGACCCGGAATCCACCGAGCTCAACCGGCTGCAGCTCTCCTTTGATGGCGGCGAAGGCTTTGCCACCACGATTGGCCGCCAGCGCGTCATCCGCGGCGATGCCCGCTATATCGGCAATGTCGGCTTCCGGCAGAATGAGCAGACCTTCGACGCGGCGGCCTTCAATTTCGTGCCGGCTGACAATGTGACCGTCTCCTACACCTATTTCGACCGCGTCCACCGCATCTTCGGTGATGATCACCCGGCCGGCGAGTTCGATCTTGACGCCCATGCGCTCTGGGCCAGCTATACCGCCGGTCCGGGCACGCTGTCCGGCTTTGCCATTCTGGCTGATGTCGAGGATGCGGCGGGGCTGTCTTCGAGCACCTGGGGGGTGAATTACACCGGTCAGGCGGGCGGCGATGGTGCGCCGGTCTGGCGCTATATGGTCGAGTATGCGGAACAGAGCGACTATGCCGACAACCCGGCCAGTTTCGACCTCAACATGATCCGCGCCGAGCTCGGTATGACAATCAACCGTTTCAATGCCCGTGCCGGTGTCGAACAGCTCGAGGGTAATGGTGCGCGTGGTTTCTCCACCCCGTTTGCGACCCTGCACAAATTCCAGGGCTGGGCCGACGCCTTTCTGGTCACACCCGCCGACGGAATCCGCGATATCTATCTGCGCGGCGGCTACAGCTTTGCCGACGCCCCGTTCGGCGAAAGCCTCAGCGCGGCCCTCGTGCTGCATGATTTTGAAGCGGAAAACAGCGGTGGCGATCTGGGGACGGAAATCGATGCCGTCATCAGCTCCCGCCTCAACGCCAATGTGGCGCTGGAGTTCAAGGCTGCCTTCTTCAATGGCGGCGATGCCGGCCCGGCCGATCGCGACAAGCTGTGGATCGGTCTGACTTATAATCGCTAGGCGATCCGGTCACAGAGAACGAGCTGGGGGAGGTGCTGAGCGCCTCCCCTTTTTCGTCACCCTACCCGTCAGCCACCACCATGAAGGGCGCCCACAAGGCCGGATGGGCATAGAAGTCGAAAGGATGGTCATCGCGCAGGCGGCGCATAGCCTGTTGCAGGGACTGGGCCCGCGACAGCCCGTCTTCCTCGATACCGGCGACCAATGCCGGGATCAGCTCGGCGGTCGCGCTGGCCTCGGCAGGCCAGTTGGACACCAGCAGGCTGCGGGCACCGGAGTAGAAGAAGGCCTTGGCCAGACCGGACAGCGCTTCTGCCCCGGGCGAGCCGTCGGCCGCAGCGGTGTTGCAGGCGGCCAGGATGACCAGGTCGGCATCGAGGTCGAGGCCGACCACCTCGCTGGCGCGAAGCAAACCGTCATCCGCCTCAGTCGGCGTCAGCACGATGGCCGGCTCGTCCAGACCGTCGATCTCGTCATTGATCAGGGCATGGGTGGCAAAGGCCACCGACCGGTAATCGGCCAGCACGCGTTCCCGACTGAGCGCCGCGAGCGTCGCCTCAATTGCTTCGGGACCGAGATAGATGTCCTCATCGGACAACCCCAAAGTGGCCTGAACGTCTTGCAGCAGGACGCCGGTTTGCGGCAGGGCCGGCAGGCCCTCGACGCTGAGGGCGCCGGAGGCGTTGGCAAACTGGAAGAAGACTTCATCAGCGCTCGGTGCCGCCGCCGAGACCGTCTCATAACCGGCCAGAACCGGATTGCCGAAACCGATCAGCTTGCGGCGCCCGGCCGCGCCCGGCGCCTCGTCCCGGCGCAGGGCGACAAGGCTGGAAACGGCCGGCAGGCGCGAGATAGCGAATTCGTCCGCCAGCCAACGGGCCTCGCGGTAACGGGCAAACCCGTCTGCGCCCGCCTCCGGCAACGCCGAGACCAGGACATGCAAGGGCACGGTCTGCAGCGGCCCGTCGGCGACAACAAGAAGCCGGCGAGCATCACCGAGATATGGGCGCAGGGGATCAAACAGACCGTCATGCAGGGCCTTGGCCGCCTCCAGATCAAAGGGCTGGGTTTCCAGGTCCGCAGTGCTCAGCTGGTAATCGCTGCCCGGATCCAGCGCCAGTCCTGCACGAACCGCCCCGACCTGCTGCGCCAGCTCGTCCGACGTGACCAGGATGGGCTGGGCCGCTGCCCCATCCGGCGTCACCACAAACGCCATCATGGCCTCTTGATTGAGAACCTGGGCATAGAGGATCACCGCCTCGTCCGGCGCCAGCACCTGCTGGACCGCCTCGACGCTGGCCGACCGGTTGACGGCAATGTCAGCCAGGTCAATATCCGCCGCGGCCAGGGCATTATTGGCCCTTGTATAAGCGGCCAGTGAATTGGCGACATTGGCTTCAGCGGCTTCGATCGCGGACCGGTCCGCAGCTCCGGCCTCTTCCGTGAGTAAAGACGCGAGCACCGCCTCCGCGGCCTCCAGCTCGGCACGGGCTGTGGTCGATGCGTCAACCAGCTGGCGCAATTGCGGATCATCGACCGTCAACGCCGCTGTCGAGGCACGCAGGGCATCACCGGCCGAGGAGAAGATGAAAGCCTGGGCCAGCGAAAAGGCCGGGCCGACCGAGGTCCGGTCCGTATTGGCGATGTCTCCGGCCCGGATCAGTTGCGCGGTGATCGTCATCGACATCTGTGCAAGAAAACTCGAACTTGTCGGATTGCTCAGATCGGCCGGGGAGATACCATCCTGTTCAAAGCGGGCGGCATAGGCTTCCAAGCGCTCACGGCTTGCAGCGAGGATGTCGCCGCGGAGCGGGGCCGCGAGTGTACCGGCCGCCTCTCCACGCATGACAGCCAGATTGAACAGGGGTGTCAGCGTGTTGGGGTGGCTTGGCCCCAGCGTGCGCGCCTGCGCCTCATAGGCCCGCTCGAAGGCCTGTTGCGCCTCTCCATAGCGGCCATCATCAGTCATCAGCGCAGCGAGATTATTGAGTGGGTAGAGCGTATTGGGATGATCGGGTCCCAGCAGGCGTTCATTCGTCGCTAAGGCGCGGCGAAACAGCGGCTCGGCTTCGTTGGGGCGCTGCAGATTGACATAGAGAGCCGCAAGATTATTGGCGATCATCAATGACTGGGGATTATCCGGCCCGGCCACACGGTCCGATAATTCCAGCGCCCAGACCATAAGCGGCTCGGCCTCATCGAGCCGGTCTGTTGCCGCATAGATTGTCGCCAGATTAACCGTCGGCGCTATGGCATAGGCGTCATCGGGTCCGAAGAGGCGCGCATTGGTTTCGATGGCCTGCTGCAAAACCGGCTCGGCCTCACCATATCGACCCGTGGTGTAGAGCAGAACGCCAAGATTGGTCAGCCCACCGATCATCGCAACACTCTCGGAGCCGAAGCGTGCCTCAACACGGACGAGAACGTCGCGGTAAATCGCTTCCGCCTCATCATAGCGGGCGAGGCTGTAGAACAGCGTCGCCACCAGCGTCATTGCTTCCAGCGTGTCGGGGTGATCGCGGCCAGTCCGGCGCTCAAGGCTTTGCACCAGCCTTTGGCGCAGCAGTAGCGCCTCGGCATTTTGCTGCAGCGCCTCATGCATTTCCGCCATCGCCGTCACCGTATCCAGCGTGATTGGATGGTCCACCCCTAGCCGGATTTCATGCAACTCAAGGACGGACTCATAAATCGAGATTGCCTGATCGGTTTGACCCACCGCTACATTAACCTGACGGAGCAGGCCCACGGCGTAGAGCATTGTCGGATCGGTCGGCCCCTGACTACGGAGATAGGAAGCCGCCGCTTCGCTCACCAGCGGCAGCGCTTCTCGGGACCGGCCAAGCGCGTGATAAATGGCGCCGAGGTTCAACCGCGCCTCGACCGTGGCCGGATGCGCTGCGCCGAGCGTTTCGATCTGGGTTTGCAGCACCTGCTCACCCAGGGCGACCGCTTCCTCCGCACGCCCGGCCTGGAACAGTTGGACGACCTGCGCATTGCCAGCGCGTGGCACCTTCTGAGCAATGGCTTCGGCTGTTCCAGAGGACAGGCAGGCGATGAAGAAAGTCAGGCAGATCAGCCGGAACATGAAGGGACTCCAGAACGGTGTAGGACGCAGGCGCTAGCGCGACAGGGCTTCAATATAGGCTGCGATGTTTTGCGCCTCTTCCCAGTCGGAGCGCTGGTCCTGCGGCACCTGGCCCGCTTGGATCGCACCGGCGATACGTTCCGACGCGCCATCGCCGAAGAAGCGCAACGAGGTGATCGCGCGGCGGAAGGCTGACCGGCTACACGTGGTCTCGCCGTCCGCAGCCTGCCAGAACAGGCCCTCGCTTTCCAACTCCCGGGCCTTGAGCATGCAGCGCTCTTCCGGCGCCAGGCTGAGCCAGATGACCGACTGGATGTCTTCAATCGCTCCGGTGGCAAAATCGGTATGCCCGAGCATGCCGACCGAAAGCGGGGTGGTATCGACAGCGGTGATCATGCCGGCGATCTGCGGCAAAGGCTCGGACTGGCCAGCCCGCGGGTAATCACCGGACAGGGCACGAGACACCTGCAGCGCGCGATCACGGCTGGACGTATAGGCGGTCATACCCTGGGCAATGCCGGGCATTTCCCGCAAGGCTTCGGAGAAATTCTCAGCGTCGACATCGGGTGAGGCCCAGAAGACCTGGGCGAAGAGCGGTGCGCTGTCATCCTCGTAAATCCGCTCCATCGCCTGCAGTAGGACCCGATTGCCCATGGAGTGCGCGATCAGGTGCACATCCGCGTCACCGGCCTCGGCCAGGACCTGTTCGAGGAAGCGGGCGAGGCGGCGGGCGGAGACGGAGACGTTGTTCTGGCTTTCCTGATAGGCGGCGACCGAATTGCCCGTCGGCCAGGAGAAAAACACCCCGCCATCGCGCATATCCAGATCGACCGCGAGCTGAGCCGTGCGCCGCGCTGCGCCTGCAAACTGCACGCTGTGGCCGTGGATATAGACGAAGATCTCGCGGCGCCCGGTGTCGGAATTCTCGATCGCGGCACGCAGCTCGCCATCGAAACCTTCTCCCTCCTCATAGCGTTCGATATTGCGCAGCACGACGTGCAGGCCTTCTCGTTCACCGCCAATACGTGGACGCGGAATAGAGCCGACCGCACGCTCGCGCGGCACCGAAATCTCCATCACTCCCAGCTCGAGATCAGCGCGGTCATTGCCGTAGGCCGTATTGGGATCGTCGCCCAGCGCTGCGCGATTGGTGCCGTAGAAAACCCGCACCACCTCGAAGGCATCGGATTCGCTATCACCGGCTTGCGGTGTGGCGCCCATGGTTTGCAGGTCGATCTCACCCGGGGCGAGATGGTTGAAATAGATGTTGGCCGCGTCGGCCTGCATTTCGTAAACCGGTGCCGAGCCATAGCTCGGAGCCATCTGCACTTCACCATCGGTGGGCGGCGGTGGTGGCGGCGGCGCGGGATAGAGCTGGTTATGCAGGCGGGTCGCGTCGGCGAGCCGGGCGAACAGGGCCTCACGCGCGGTGTAGACATCGTAGGTGGTGAAAACCTCGCGGCCGGCCTCGATGGTTTCCAGCAAGGCGCGGTTATATTCCACCGCCTCATTCATCGCCATCCAGGCCAGGTCGGTCTCGCCAGCCTCGCCCATGGCCAGACCGATCGCGCCCAGCAGGTCGGCGATTTCCTCGGCTGTGAGGAAGCCGTAAAGCGCGTCGCGGTTTTGCAGAATGTCCTGCGCCAGCTCGACCTGAAGGTCGCGGTTCTGCTCGGCCGCGGCGACATCATAGCGCTGCAAAAGCCCCGCGGCCGGCGGTATCTCCAACTCATCCTGCGCCGCCCAAGCCGGTGCAAGGGTGAGGCTGGCCGCAAACAGCGCAACCACAAAAACCTGTCTCGCGAAATTCTGGAACGCCGCCGCCATTCATCCCCCCATAGATCAAGCCGGACGAGTCAAACGCTAGCTCAGACAGTTGCACACTGGAACAATAAACTCGCACCACACCCGCCCAAGGTGGGACCTCGCCCCGGGATATGCTGCGCTAAGCGCGTCCCGTGCGCTTTCTCTTGCGCTGCCAACGCTTCCAGTAGGGCTCGATGAACAGCCAGATGCCGGTCGCCCACAACACCAGCAAAATCACGCCCACCGGCAGGAAGATGAAGGTCTTCACCCAGTCCGCGAAAAAGCTGCCATCATGGATTTGCTCGAACAGATCGGAGCGGCGGTATTGCAGCGACAGGACCTCCAGCGTCGTCAGATCGATCTGCGCCTCCCAGCGATTGGGAGCAATGAATTTGGCAATACCACGATCAGACCGGATATCGATCCGGTCAAACTCGTCCCAGGCGCTGATTTCCAGCTCCTCAATCGCGGCGGCCGCGGCATAAAGCTCGGCCAGGCTGGTATCGGGCGGGCCGGTGACTTCAATCGCACTGCGCTGGGTGGGCGGCTGGATCCAGTCGACATCCTTCTTCAGCATCAAAAACAGCCCGGCCACGATGATGACGCCGAGCGGGAGCATGACAAGGGGCGAGGCCCAGTGGTGGATGTCGCGGAGAAGCTTACCGATTTTCATGACCGCGCATGGTGGTCATGGAACCGCCCCGGTCAAGCGCGGAAGGCGGCGGTTTTCATCGCTTTATGCGCGAACCGCCCCTTCTCTTTTCCCCTATCATCGCTAAGGTCACCGCTTCCGATCTGTTGGGGAGAGAGAGATGAGAGGAATAATCTGTGCCGTCCTGCTCGGCGTGCTGCCGCAGGCTGCCTGTGCCCAGGCGGAGGACGACAGCGATAGCGGTCCGATGAATGCGGGCACCTTCACCGGGCTGGAATTCCGCTCCATCGGCCCTGCCCTGATGTCCGGCCGGATCAGCGATATCGAGATCATGCAGGACGATCCCTCGACCTGGATTGTCGGCGTTGGTTCCGGCGGCGTCTGGCGTACGGAAAATGCCGGCACGACCTGGACACCGATTTTCGACAACCAGGGCATTTATTCCATCGGTACGGTGACCGTTGATCCGAACAACCCGCATACCATCTGGGTTGGTACGGGTGAAAATCACGGCGGCCGTCACCTCGGCTATGGCGATGGCGTGTACCGTTCGCGCGATGGCGGCCAGAGCTGGGAGCATCTCGGACTGGAAGCGTCCGAGCATATCTCCGAGATCATTATTCACCCCGACGACAGCAACACGATCTGGGTCGCCTCCCAGGGCCCGCTCTGGTCCTCCGGCGGCGAGCGTGGCCTGTATAAGTCCACCGATGGCGGGGAGAGCTGGGACCTCGTGCTGTCGGCCGGCGAATGGACCGGCGTCACCGATATCGTGATGGATCCGCGCAATCCGGACCGCCTCGTCGCTGCGACGTGGCAACGTCACCGGACCGTGGCCGCCTATATGGGCGCGGGACCGGAAACCGGTCTGCACGTGTCCGATGATGGCGGGGAAACCTGGCGCGAGGTTACCGCCGGCCTGCCGAGCGGAAATATGGGCAAGATCGGCCTCGCCATCTCGCCGCAAAACCCCGACGTGGTCTATGCCGCGATCGAAGAGGACCGGCGCCAGGGCGGGATCTACCGCTCAAGCAATCGCGGTGAGAGCTGGACGCGCATGTCCGACACCGTCTCCGGCGGCACCGGCCCGCACTATTATCAGGAGCTCTACGCCCACCCGCACCATTTCGACCGCATTATCCTGGTCTCCAACACGACGCAGATTTCTTCTGACGGCGGTGCGACCTTCCGCGACCTCAACAATATGAACAAGCACGTGGATGATCACGCCATCGGCTTCCACCCGACGGAGGAAGACTACATGCTGGTCGGCTCGGATGGCGGTCTGTACGAGACCTATGACGGGGACGCGACCTGGCGCTTCATCGCCAATATGCCGATCACACAATTCTACGACATCGCCATCGATGACGCGGACCCCTTCTACAATGTCTATGGCGGCACCCAGGACAATAATACCCAGATGGGCCCGTCGCGGACAGACAGCCGCCACGGTATTCGCAATTCCGACTGGGTGGTCACGCTGTTCGGGGACGGTCATGAACCCGATGTCGAACCGGGCAATCCGGACATCGCCTATTCCAGCTGGCAGCAGGGCAATCTGGTCCGCTATGACCGCACGACGGGCGAAATCGTCTATATCCGCGCCCAGCCGCAGCCCGGCGACCCGGCCGAGCGTTTCAACTGGGATGCGCCCATCGTTGTCTCCTCGCATCAGCCCACACGCCTCTATCACGCCTCCCAACGGGTCTGGCGTTCTGATGACCGCGGCGACACCTGGACCCCGATTTCCGGCGATCTGACCCGCGATGAGGACCGCATGCAGCTGCCCATTATGGGCCGGCAATGGTCCTGGGATGCGGGCTGGGATCTCTATGCCATGTCCGTCTACAACACGATCAGCGCCCTGGCCGAGAGCCCGGTCGATGAGAATGTTATTTATGCGGGCACCGATGATGGTCTGATCCAGATCACCACCGATGGCGGTGCGAGCTGGAGCGAGACGGAAGCAGGCGATCTGCGCGGCGTTCCAGACCTCGCCTATGTCAATGATTTCGAGCCGTCGCGCTTTGATGCCGGCACTGTCTATATGGCGCTCGACAATCACAAACAGGGCGATTTCTCACCCTATCTCCTGCGCTCGGACAATAACGGCCGGACCTGGCGCATGATCACCAATGGTCTGCCGGACAACACCCTGGTCTGGCGCATCGTGCAGGATCATGAAAACCCGGACCTCCTGTTCATCGGGACTGAGTTCGGCGTCTATTTCACCGTGGATGGCGGCGATAACTGGGTTCAGCTGACCGCCGGCATGCCGCCGATCCCGGCGCGCGACCTTCTGATCCATGAGCGCGAAGATGATCTCGTCGTCGGCACGTTCGGGCGTTCCATCTATGTCCTCGACGACATCACGCCCCTGCGCGAAGTTTCCGAAGACATGCTGGCCAATGAGACCCGCCTCTTCCCGGTCCGCCGGGCCTGGTGGTATCAGCCCCAGCACGAACTCGGTTTCGACTTCCGCGGTTATCAGGGTGACGGCTATTTCCAGGCCGAAAACCCGGCCTATGGCGCAACCTTCACCTATTACATGGCCGAAGGCCTGCAGACCTCCGAAGAAGTGCGCCAGGAAGCGGAAGCCCCGCTGGTCGAGGCCGGTGAGGACACCCCCTTCCCCGGCTTTGACGTCATTGAGGCGGAACGCCGTGAAGCCCCGCCGCGCATGTGGCTGGTGGTGCGCGATGTCGATGGCAATGTGGTGCGCCGCCTGGCCGGCCCGGTCGGCTCCGGCTTCCACCGCGTCGCCTGGGACCTGACCTATCCGGGTACGGGTGCGGTGACGCAGCCGGACACGCCGGACAGCAATACGTCCGGCTTCCTGGTGGCGCCGGGCACGTATTCGGTCGAGCTCGTGCGCCAGCATAATGGCGAGACGGTCACCATCGGCGAGGCGCAGAGCTTCGAGGTGGAACGCCTCACCGAAGGCGCCCTGCCCGGCTCGCCGGATGATGAAGTCGTGGCCTTCTGGGAACGTCTTGCCGAGATGCAGCGTCAGGTCTCTGCCGCCAATGCGACCATTGGCCTGACCGAGCAACGCCTGGCCCGTCTGCAATCGGCCCTGCACCGCTCGCGCACGGCACCGGGCGAGCTCGACGATCAGCTTGAGGCGCTGCGCCAGGAGCTGTTTGCGATCGAGCAGGCGCTCGGCGGCAACCAGACCACTAATGGCCGCTATGGCGCGGAGACCTCGACTGTTGGTTCGCGTCTCGGCTTTGCCCAGCTCGGCACCGGCAATGCCACCTATGGCCCCTCGCCGGCGCATGAGGAACAGCTGGGCTTTGCCGAAACTGAGTTCGCCGGCATTCGCGAGCGTTTGATGACGCTCACGGATGACAGCATCCCGGCCTTCGAGGAGGCCCTCTCCGGTGTCAACGCACCGTGGACGCCCGGCCGCACCATGCCGCCGTGGTAGGCCTTTTCTAGGCGATCTCGAATCGCAAACCGGGCCGTCGGACTGGATTAACAGCTCTGATGGCCCGGGGCGCGCCCGGCGCCCGCCCAAGCGGGGGCGCAAATAAGGCAATCGCGTTCAGTTCCGGTAATATTGCGGGCGATTTTGGCCGGGTTGACCGCCAAATCCGCTACATCCTGCATCAGCCCAAAAGCGCCGGAACGCTTGTTGCGACTGACACCTCCACTTCAGTCCCATTAAAAAACAGAGGCTTGCGACACGACGTGGCAAGTCACTGATCTGATGGCCCACACTGCCCCATTCCAGTCTCAATTCTTACAAATTCGACACCTAGAAAAGTGAATGCGAGGGACTATCGCAGCACACATCAGAGCGTTTGGGGCTACGCTCGGGGGGAAGGGTCTTGTCGAAGGAAAAACAACCGCGCCGCAAGCGGCCCTGGTTTTCGCTGATCATGATGTCCATCGCGGTCAGCAGCGTCGTCACACTGTATAATACCGGAGCTCTGAATGCCGGTCAGAGCAGTTTCGGTCAGCGGCTTTCCGACGTTCTTGAGCGTCTAAGCCGAACCGCTGCACTCGCCTCCGCCGGCGGACCAACCACCATCACCCTGGCCGATGTCGGCGTCGATGAAGGCCTGCTTCTGGCCGGCTACCCGTCCTATGCCTCGGTCCGGCTGCCGCGTATTCGCGACGCCAGTGTCGAGGACGTCCAGATCCGCCTGGTCGGCAAGCAGGAGGTTTCCGCCCAGACCGTCGCCTCGATCCGGATCATGGCCAATGGCCGGCGCATCTCGGAACGCGTCCTGTCGACCGGTGTGCGCGATTTTGAATGGATATTGCGCCTTCCGGCCAGCGCCTGGAATGGCGAGGACATCAATCTCAGCTTCCAGCTGCTCGGCGATTTGCCCGATGATTTGTGCCATGACGAACGCTCGGTCGGCGCGGTGCTGCATGTTGATGCGGTCTCGGCTGTCGAATTCTCGATCGAGGACGAGATCAGCTCCGTGCGCGATGTCGTGGCCCTGCTGCCCAATGAAATCGCCATTTCAATCCCCGATGATGACGCAGGACAACGCTTCACCGAGCTCGGCGTGCGTCTCGGTGAACGGCTCACGCGGCTGGGCTATCGCGTCCGCTTTGTCAGCGCCCAGACGGCACACTCCGGCGGCGTCAGCGGTCGCGGCCTGATCTTGCTGGATGACCGCGATGCGCTGCTGGCGGCCGGATTTGAGGCGCTCAATGCAGACGAAGACAGCCTGGTCTGGCGCCGCAATGGCCGTGCCTTTCTGGCCCTGACCGCTGCGCAGGACCTGTCCGCGGTCGGCTTCCTGACCGGCGACGTCTTGTCGGTAGCCCGGTCCAGCGCTGTCGGCTCGACGGAATATGTCGACCAGATCAGTCGGCAGAACCGGGTCACCTTCGACACCCTCGGGGTCGATACCAGCGTGCAGCAGGTCACGCAGACGCGCAGCTGGACGGTCGATTACGAGCCGGCCCAATATCCCAGCGGACTTGCGCCGAGCCGCCTGCAGCTGGATATCCGCCTGCCGGAAGGGCCCGGGGATTTCACCAATCTGGTGCATACGACACTGAATGATCAGATCATCGGCAGCGAGCACCTGGAAACCGGCCGTCTGAACTCGGTCATGGTCGACCTGCCTGCCAATATGCAGTCGCTGAACAATTCGCTGAAGATCACCATCCAGCGCCATCGCGAACTGGGTGGGTGTGCTGTCACCGCGCAGCGCTACCCGGTGCAATTGGTGGAGACGTCACATCTGGCCTATGAGGCGGCGCGCCCGGTGCTGCCGGGGCTTGCCGGCTTGCCGGCCGCCTTTGCCCAAGGGGTCGAGCTGCGCCTGCCGGACGGGCTGACCGGTGAGGCCCGCCTGGCCGCGCTCAGCTTCATGGCCGAAGCCACGGCGAAATTCGTCCCGGTCGGGGTGAATTACACGCTGGTATCGGTGAGCGATGCGGACACGGCTACCAGCCGTACGCCCTTCATCGCCGTCAATCACATCCCGGCCAATGCCGCGGCCCGCTCAGTGATTGATGATGGGGCCCTGCGCCTGCGCGATTCCGGTCCGCTTCGGGCCGCGGAAATCACCAATGTCACAGGTCTGACGGTGCTGGAACGGGTCGCGTCGGAAGTGCCCGCTCCGACGCGCCGCAATCCCGATGCGATTGTGTCGGTCCCGGGCCTGATCGGCTTTGCCCAGCCCGGTGCAGCCCGGCTCAGCGGCGCCCCTATCGGGCGCACCTCGATCGCCATCCTGCACAATGATGCCTCGGCGCTGGAACTGAACTAGCGCCGGCCGCATGGCACACCAGGCCCCGCCGCATCACCCGATGCGGCGGGGCTTTTCTTTCCGTTTGTCCTAGACCTTTTCCTTGCCCCGCTCAGCGTCCCCGCGCTGCGCCCGGGCCAGGGCCTCGGCCGGATTGGCCGGGTCGAGGGCTTTCTGGATCCAGTTGCGGCGGCGTGGCGTGCGCTCACGCGACAGCGGCATGGGCGCGTCAAAGGCCCGCTCGGAGGCCTTGTCCGGATAGACCAGCGTCAGCACCGCGCCGAGCGTGTAGTAGGAGCGCAGGAGCCGGAACCCCATGTAAAACGGCATGTAGAGCACGAGGTCCGGCCGTCCCCACAGCGTGACCACACAACACGCCATGACAAAGGGCATGCCGAGCAGGACGGCGAGCACAGTCTGGATTTCCGGGTGCAGATAGACCCCGCCATAGACGAAGTAGAGAATGGCCCCGAAAATAGCCAAGGGCGCCATCATGGCCCGCCGTGCGCCGTTCATCAGGGTGAAGGGCAAGACGACTGAACCGGTAATGGTCCGGCCTTCAAACAAGATGCCGCGGTTATGCGCGGTGACGTGATAGAGGCTGCGGAACCAGCGCGTGCGCTGTTCGCGCAGATGCACCATGGTTTCGGGCACTTCAGTACGGAAACGGATACGCGGATCGGATACCGCGCGGAAGCCCAGATTGGTCATGCGCAGGACGATATCGGTATCCTCACCATTCATTTCCTCGGTGATCCCGCCCGCCTGGATCAGGATATCGCGGCGGTAGACCACGAACATGCCCGGCACGCCGATAATGCCGTTAAACGCCCCCAGCGCGACCTGGGTAAAGCCGTGACGGTTGAGCACTTCAATGGTTCTGAACTTGCTCAACGTGCCCTTATTGCTCAGCGGCAGTGGCAGGCCTCCGACCACGCCGACACTGCGGCTGGCGAAATGGCGCAGAGCCTTGCGCAGGGATTTCGGTGCGATCACCGTGTCGGCATCGATGCGGACGATATACTCTTCATCGATCAGGTTGATACCGTGATTGAGCGCCTTGGCCTTGCCCGGCACCGGGCTGTCGATGACCTCGCCACGGGCGCAGCGGCAATTGTCGAGCGCCTGCTGTGCCACCCGGGCCGTCTCATCGCTGGAGCAATTATCCATCAGCACAATACGCACCGGGCCATCATAATGAGCCGCGGCCTCATCAATGGCATCGATGGTCTGGGCGATCAGATGGGCTTCATTATGGGCCGGCACGAGCACGGCGATGGGCGGGCTGAATTTGCGCCAGCCGGAGAAGAAGTTCCGTGTCAGCCCCAACAGGCCCAATGTCATGGTCAGGACCTGCTGGGCCAGAAACACGCCCGGCCCCATCCCGCCCAGCAGGGCGATGGCGTGCAATTGTTCCAGCTCCGGTGCGTACCAATAGGCCATCACCGCGGCGAACAGGCCGGCAAAGACGGTAACGCTGATCAGCAGCATGTATTCCCACACGCGGCCGCGACGCCGCAGCGGCGAGCGCGAATCCACCGGCAGGCGGGCCTGGCTCAAAATGGTCTGCGGAAAGATGGCAAGGCCAACGAGACCGACGAATATCTGCTGCACCTGGACCGGCCAGGTCGAGGCGGCGAAATTCCACGACAGGAAAGCCATGCCGTCGACGAAAAGACTGATCGCGACCAGTTTGGCAATCAGCGAGAATCCCAGCCGCAGCTTGGCCCAGAGCCCGCCATGGGCATAGAGCGCATAGACCAGGAAGAAGACGAGGAAAAAGGTCCGGATCGGCAGGATCGCATTGACCCGGTCAGCGGTGAAGAAGATCAGATCCTTGGGGATCGTATCGGGCACCTGCGCGTTGATCCAGGCAAACAGCGAGAAGGCGAGGATGCTCAGCGCGGTGAAACTGACGATAAACCCGTCCGCCGCGACCCGCGGGCGTTTCACGCTGATACCCTGCGGCGCACTGTCCACAGAGCGGAAATGATCGTTCAGAGCCTGATCCCGGGCTTGTTTTTTCGGTGCATCGCCCTGAAGAGAAACAGTTTCCGCCATACCCACGCCACGTTTAACGCGCCCCCTGTCATACGTCCCACCGCGAACTTCACCATAGCGTCGTGGCAGGATTATGTGCAAACTGATAGTGGCTCGACAGGACAGGATTTCGGGCCCGTTACAGGTTCACGCCGCGACCATTTCCAGGCTGAACCGGCAGGAGGGGGAAGAATGGACAAGACACTGGCACTCGCAGCCTCTGGCCTCGCCGTGGCCTGTACATTGAGCACCGGGGTTCATGCCCAGGAGACGCGGACACAGTTTCGCACCGACACTGCCTTCACCCGCGGCGAGACCTTCGTCGAGGATGCGGCGGATCCGGATATCGGCCTGACCCTGGAAAACGCCTTTGACAGCAATAACTGGGCCTCGCTTGTCATGCCCAAGGGCCATGGCCGGGTCTGGCGCCTGGAGCAACAATTCCGGGTCCGCGAATATGACGACCGCGATGATCTCGACAGCCAGCTGCTGACCACGCGCCTGCAATACTGGACGCCCAGGGGCGAAAAAGACCAGCTGCGTTTCTGGGTCGATGCCGGTTTCAATTACCGCGATGGCGATCACCGCTATTCGCGCGTGCGCGGCCATGCGCAATGGCGCCACCGCCCGGACGAGCACAACGAGACCATCCTCTCGCTGCAGACCGATCTCTACGACTTCACGGACAAGGCCACGGACGGGCTCGACCAGACCCGTTGGCGCGCCGGTATCGAACAACGCCGCTACAAGGATGAGACCTTCCCGGTCAATCTTGCGGTCCGCGCCTCCATCACCACCGCCGATGCCGATGCCGACCGCTTCGCCTTTGATGGCTGGGAAGTGCGTGGCCGTATCTGGGACCAGTTCAATGAGAACTGGGCCGGCGAGGTCAACTTCGCCTTTGCCCAGCGTGATTACGAGGGTGATTTCTCCACCGCCGAGCCGCTGCCCCGCGAAGACGACCGCTGGGAAGCCCGCGCCCGTCTCGATTATCTCGTCACCCCGAACCAGGCGCTTTATGCGGAAGTCGGTTATCTGGATAACGACTCCAATATCTCGGTCCGCGACTATGACGGCATGACCTTCCGCGTCGGCTTCCGGGCCCGGTTTGGCTAGGGTCCAGCCGGCGCGATTTGCAAAAAAGGGAGGCCGTGTGGCCTCCCTTTATCGTTTCAGCAATGGGCACGGACCTTAGTCCTCGAGGCCCAGCATCTCTGCCATCGGCAGGTCAGCGGCCGGCGGCTCGCCGCCCTCGCCCTGCAGATAATGTTGCATCCAGCGCAGAACGCGATGGCCGTAATCATACTGGGCCGCCGCCATGCGGTTGCCATGTCCCTCGCCCGGATAGGTCACCAGGCGCACCGGAGCCTCGGAGGTCATCTTCAGCATGCGGTAGAGGATGTAGGACTGGCTCGGATCAACGCGGGTATCGGCTTCGCCATGCAGGATCAGGGTCGGCGTGGTCGAACCCGGCGCATGATAGGTCGGGCTGTTTTCCAGATAGGAAATCCAGTTCTCCCACGGCGCTTCCATGAAGTGGACATCGACCATCTCGATCGGGATTTCCGTCGTGCCGTAGAAGCTGATCAGCTCGGTCAGGGCAACGAAAGGCGCAGAA
>NZ_JASBRQ010000084.1 GCF_030149425.1 Maricaulis sp.
CGTGTGCAAGATCGTCGATTACGGCAAGCTCAGATACCAGGAGCAGAAGAAGAAAGCCGAGGCACGCAAGAAGCAGAAGACCGTCGAGATCAAGGAGATCAAGATGCGTCCGAACATCGACGTGCACGACTATCAGGTGAAGACCAAGGCCATGACGCGCTTCTTTGAAGCCGGTGACAAGGTCAAGGTCACGCTGCGCTTCCGCGGCCGCGAAATGGCGCACCAGGACCGGGGTATGGATATCATGAACCGGGTCAAGGAAGACTTCGCCGAAACCGCCAAGGTGGAATTCGAACCGAAGATGGAAGGCCGTCTGATGGTTATGGTGATGGCACCGCGCTAGAGCGTTGGCATTACACGCAAAAGGGCCGTCCCGCCGGGGCGGCCCTTTTTGTTTGCGTCAATTGCGCGCAGAAAGCGGCCAAACCGCGCCGGGAGTGTGATGCAATGGTTCACAAGGCGTTCAATCCAAACCGGTTTATCTACACCTAGCAGGTCCGGTCGGGCGGATTGCGCCGGGAGGTGAAGCGTGTTCCAATCACAGCAACCGGGGGATGAGACATGATTGAACGTCTATTAGGCGGGCTATTGGCAGGCATGAGCCTGGTTGCACCCGCGCTGGCGCAGGATCTGACGGCCGAGCCCAGTTTCGGCGATGTCTCCCTGTCCGCCGGCTTTACTCCCGATCCCTTTGTGGTGTCCCTGCGGGCTGGCGGTGCGATTGATGCCAGCGCCTCAATTCATGCCGGATGCCCGGGGTTCATCGCCGACGCGCCGGATTTTGACCTGTATTACAATGCCGGCTCACTGCCGCTGATCATCAGCGCCGAGGCGGACGCCGATACCACGCTGATCATCAATGCTCCCGACGGCCAATGGTATTGCGACGATGATGGCGGGCCGGGCGTCAATCCGAAGATCCGTTTCGCCGAGCCGCAGACCGGGCTCTACGATATCTGGGTCGGCTTTTACGGCCAGGCCCGCACCTACCCCGCAGACTTGAAGATTTCAGAGCTGGATCGCTGATCCGCGCGCTTTTTCTGGAGGACAGAAACGACATGAATATCCGTTTTCTTGCCTGTACATCCCTGATCGCCCTCATGGCCACGCCGGCCGTTGCTGCCCAGGACTGGGATGCACCGCCGGCCTATGGCCGGTCGAACCTGGAAGCCGGTTTCGCCGATGATCCACGCTCGATTGCGATCCAGGCGGGTGGCGCCATCGACGCCTCGGCGCTGTCGCCGGAGTGTTATGGCTATATCACCCATCAGCCCTCGCATTCGCTCGACTATGAGGCCGGGGCATTCTCTCTCTATATCTCGGCTGCATCGGATATGGACGGTGTCCTGGTCGTGCGCGCTCCGGACGGCAGTTTCCATTGTAATGACGATGCGCCCGGGCTCGGGCTTCATCCGGGCGTGGAGTTCACGGCGCCGATGTCGGGCGAGTACGATATCTGGGCCGGCTCGCTGGGCTTCGGGTCGGGGTATGAGCCGGGTGAATTGCACATCTCCGAGATCAGCTTCTTTGACGATAATCGCTTTTCCCGCGCGCCCGAGGCCAGCCTGCCGCCTAATGCGGGCCGTTTGAGCCTGAGCGCCGGTTTCGCCGAGGACCCGCAGCGCCTCGCCGTTCAGGCCGGCGGTGATGTCGATGCCGGCCGCACGACCAGCGAGTTTTGCTGGGGCCGGGTCTCGCAAGCGCCGGATGTCTGGATCGATTACCAGGCCGATGAGGCTTTCGATCTCTATCTTTCGATGGAGGCCGACGAGGACACCACCTTGGTCGTGCAGGGTCCGGACGGTGTCTGGAGCTGTGACGATGACACGGCTGGTGACTTCAACCCGGGTGTTCGCATTCGCGATCCCCAGTCCGGGCGCTATGCCGTCTGGGCCGGCCGTTACTCGCCCGGACCGCTGACCGATGCGACCCTGTTCGTTTCGGAGCTGGGCTTCCGCGGTGATACCTCTGGACCGCCCCAGCTCGACTGGACGATGGACCCGAATTACGGCTCGGTTGAACTGGATGCCGGTTTCACGCCTGACCCGCATACCGTACCGTTGATGGCCGGCGGCGATCAGGATGTGTGGGAAGCGGTCGGTGAGAATTGCCGCGGCTTCGCGACCCGGGCACCCGATTATGATCTGAACTATACGGCGGGCGGCTATGACCTTTACGTCTCCGCCACCTCGGACAATGATGCGACGCTGATCATCAATGCCCCGGACGGTACCTGGTGGTGTGATGATGACAGCGCCGGAAACCTCAATCCGGGTGTGCATTTCGACGCGCCGCAGTCCGGTCTCTACAATATCTGGGTGGGCACGTTCAGCGAGGGCGATCTCGCCCCGGCCGAGCTACATGTCTCAGAGCTGGCCTTCGGGAATGCCTACGCTGACGGTGCGGTTTTCGATCTCGCGCTGCCTGCCGAGCATGGCGAGATTATCCTGCAGAGTGGATTTGATCCCGATCCGGTGGCCGTTGACGTCCGGGCCGGTGGCGGTATCGCTGCCGATGCGGGCGCGGACGGAATGTGCCGCGGTTACGCCAATGCGGCGCCGGACTACCAGGTGACTTTCGAGGCCGGCAATGCCTTCGACCTCTACATCTACGCGCAATCCGAAGGTGATACGACGCTGACCATCAATGACCCGAACGGCAATTGGGTTTGCAATGATGACCAGGAGGGCTTTGACCCGGGTATTGCCTTCGAGAACCCGTCATCGGGTGTCTATGACATCTGGGTGGGGTCCTATTGGGAAGGCGCCGATCTCGAAGCGCGGCTCTTCATTTCTGAGCTCGGCTTCACCCGGTCCGAATAAAAATAAATTATTTCAATGATCTGAAGTGTGGGCGGCGCCTTTGGGTGCCGCTCATATTTTTTGCGCCGAGCCAAGGGTGGTGCCGGTTGGCAGCATGGGAATGTTATACTATATCATCCTCCACTCTGGAGCGATGCCGATGCTGAAACGCCTTTCGACGGGCCAATCTGAAGACAAGTGGGATGCCGCCGGTGTCGGCTTGTCCGCTCTGTGCGTTGCCCATTGCCTGCTGTTCCCGGCAACCGCTGTTGCCGCTCCGATGCTGGCGCCCGGTTTGAGCGAAACGCTTGGGCTCGGCCATGAATGGCATATTGGGCTGCTCATGGTGGCGATCCCGATTTCCATCCTGGCGCTTGGCTGGGGTGCGCGGCGCAATAATGGCGGCTGGAGCCTGTTTGCGCTTGGTGTGTTCGGCCTGTCCCTGATGACGCTGGGTGCGCTGCACCTGTTTGCATTCTGGATCGAAACCGCCCTGACCTTGACGGGTGTAACCATTCTGGCTTTGGCGCACCTTGCAAACTGGCGTGCACGTTGGCGCCGCGGGCATGATCACCGCAATGAGTGTGGTGTTTGCGAGACAGCGACCCATTAAATCGGCAGTTTGGCCTCGTTCACGGGGCTTCTTCGCCATCGATTGGTGATTGACACTTTTATCGTGCAGGCGAAGCGCATAGTAGTATTATACCACGTGACGATTGCAGCATTAAGTTGCAAATTCAAGGGTTTCGTCTAACGCATGTCAAATGCCTCCCGCCCCAGCCTGCTGATCGCCGACGACAATGCCGATTTTCGCGACATTGTTCGTGAAGTCGCTGAGCCCGAGGGCTGGGCGGTGACCGAATGCAATAATGGCGCGGAGTTGATGGCGGCGCTGAAAGCGACGGACCGCCCGAGCTGTGTGGTGCTGGACCTCGTCATGCCGGAGATGGACGGGATCGAGACGCTGATGGCGTTTCTCAGTGCCGAAAGCATCCCCGAGATCATTCTCGTTTCCGGCAGCGATCCGGTGCATTTGCAAACCGCCGAGATCATCCTCGCCGAGCGGGATGTGACGCTGCTGGCCAAGCTGCGCAAGCCGGTCCCGGTGCGGGAGCTGCGAGCGGCGCTGGCCAAGTCGAGCCTGGCTGCGGCGGCCAGCTAGGCTTCTGCCGCGAAACCGCTTGCGGGCCTTGCATTCCCGCACATTCCGCGTATAACCCCCGCTCTTTCAAGAACCGCGCGTCGGGCCCGATCGACATGCCTGCGCGTGAAACTGTCCCCGGAATGCCCCGGCATTCCAACAAGGAGATCGAAATGTCGAAGATGAAGACCAAGAGCGGCGCCAAGAAGCG
>NZ_JASBRQ010000002.1 GCF_030149425.1 Maricaulis sp.
CGTTCTGCAAGCGCGGCAACCATATCTTCATCGACGGCACCGTTCTTGAAAGGCGTGACGAGCGCAGTGATGGAGCCCTTGAACATGTTTCAATCTCGAAAGCTGATTATGAGGCGGCGGACCATATCGGGGCAATCGGTCCGGGCCAAGCTTTCTCAACAAGGCTGGACAGCTGCGTCTGATTGCGGTGAAGTGATCTCGCCCCAAACCCCAGGACGCGTATTGCGAACGATGATCGCCCGTAGCCTCACTGTGCTTGTAATGCTGGCAGTCATGGCCCCCGCCATGGCCCAGACCCCGACGCCGCGTATGCGGCCTGTCCCTGAAAACCATTCGGCATTTCTCAATGATGCCGATTTCCATCTGTTCCGTGAGGGACTTGATGCTGCCGAAGATGATCAATGGAGCGATGTCCGCGACGCCCGCGACCGCCTGACCGATCCGGCTTCACGCGCCGTCCTGTTGTGGATGATCGCGCTGAACGACCCGCGCGCTACCTTCCTCGAACTCGACATGTCGCTGCGCGAACTCGACAACTGGCCGCGCGACAGCTTCATCCGGTCTGAAGCGGAATCGAAGATTTCCACCTCCGGACTGTCCGCTCCCTTCATCGTCAGCTGGTTTGAAAACAACCCGCCGGCCACCGGCCGAGGACGCATCGCCCATGCCGAAGCCCTGATGGATATGGGCCGGGTCGATGAGGGCGAGGCCCTGCTGCGCGAGACCTGGCGGACCGGCCGCCTGCCCCTGCCCGAACAACGCCGGGTCTATCGCACCCATACGGATCGCTTTACCGAGGAAGATCATCTCGCCCGGGTCGATTATCTGATCTGGTCGGGCCAGCGCACCGCCGCGCGCCGCGTCGTGCCGCTTCTCGAAGGTGGCAATCGCCGGGTGGCCGAAGCACGGCTTCGCCTCGCTGGGCGCCAGAGCGGTGTTGACCGCGCCGTTGATGCCGTCCCCGCGAGCCTGCGCAATGACCCCGGTCTGGTCTTCGAACGCGCCCGCTGGCGCCGCCGCTCCGGTCTGCGCGACAGTGTACTGCCGCTCTTGCTGCAATTGCCGGACGCGCACACCGACACCAACGCGCTCGACCTGATGTGGACCGAGCGCAAGCTGATGATCCTGACCCTGATCCGGGACCAGGATTTCGAGACCGCCTATGAGCTGGCCCGGGCCCATGGGATGGAACGGGGCGCCGACTTCGCCGACGCCGAATTCCTCGCCGGCTGGCTGGCCCTGGTTCATCTCGACCGCGCGCCGGAGGCCATGGCTCATTTCCGCCAGCTTCGGGAAAATGTCTCCACCACTGTTTCGGTGTCGCGTGCGGCCTACTGGATGGCCCGCGCTGCCGATGCCATAGGCGATCCGGTCATGGCAGCCGAGTATTACACCGAGGCCGGCGAACACAGCACGGCTTATTATGGCCAGCTCGCCATTGCCCAGCTGGCGGGCGAGGAAGCCCAGCTCGCCTTCGAGGCCGACCCTGTGCCCTCTCTTGAGAGCCGCAATGCGTTTGAGAACCGGCTTGAAATCCAGGCCATGCGCCGCCTGGCCGAGCAGGGTGAAGACTATTACTACCGCCTCTTCAGCTATCGCATGGACGATTTGGTCGATACTCCGGAAGACGCTGTGCTGCTCGCGGATCTGGCCAATGAATATCTCTACACACGCCAGTCAGTCCGGGCGGCCAAGGCCGCGCGCCAGCGCGGCATGGTCCTGCCGCAAAGCGCCTATCCGACCATTGATCTGCCCGAGACCGGCGCCCGGGTTTCCCGCCCGTCCGACGAGATTGTTCACTCCGTGATCCGCCAGGAGACCGAGTTCTCCCAGCAGGCCGTTTCCGGCGCCGGCGCCCGTGGCATGATGCAGTTGATGCCGGCCACCGCGCGCCAGACTGCCCGGGAAATCGGCGAAGGCTATCGCCGCAACTGGCTGACCGATGATCTCGACTACAATTTGACCTTGGGCATGCACCATCTCGCAGAAGTGCTCGACGAGTATGACGGCAATTATGTCATGGCGCTGGCGGCCTATAATGCTGGCGGCCATCGCGTGCGTCGCTGGATTCAGGATTATGGCGATCCGCGCGATCCCGATGTCGACCCGATCGACTGGGTCGAGAGCATCCCCTTCTCGGAAACGCGGAACTACGTTATGCGCGTGCTTGAGAACATGCAGGTCTACCGGACGCGACTGGCCGATGATGCCCCGGCCGCGCTGACCATCGAGGATGATCTGCGGGCCGGTTCCAACCCGCCTGATCCGTCGAACTAGATTTCGCCGCGCTCCAGCGCCCGTTCAAACATCGCCCGGTCGACATTGCCGCCGGAGATGATGACGAGGGCCGTCTTGCCGGCGAGATCAATCTTGCCGGTCAGGGCCGATGCCAGAGCGACCGCCCCACCCGGTTCGACGACGATTTTCAGATGGCGCCAGGCAAAGGCCATGGCGGCGAGCACCTCGTCATCACTCACCGCCGTGCCGCCTGCGAGCTGGTGCGAGTTTATGCTCCAGGTCAGATCGCCATGGGTCGGCGTGATAATGGCATCGCAGATTGAACCGGCGAGCTTGTCATTGGTCACTTTTGAACCGGTCTCAATGGTTCGCTTCATATCGTCGAAATCGACCGGTTCGGCGGCCCAGATTTGTGCCTCCGGGTGATGTTGTTTCACCGCCAGCCCGACGCCGGCAATAAGACCGCCACCGCCGGCACAACACAGCACGTGGTCGGGCCTCGCCCCGGCGTCGCGCAGCTGCTCGACTGCTTCCAGGCCGGCCGTGCCCTGACCGGCAATGATGTATTTATTCTCAAAGGGCGGCACCAGCGTGCGGCCCTCCTCCCGGGCGATGCGGGCGCCGATTTCCTCGCGGTTTTCGCTATAGCGGTCATAGCTGACCACTTCGCCGCCCCAGAAGCGCACGCCCTGTACTTTCACATCGGGCGCATCCGAGGGCATCAGGATCTTGGCATGCGAGCCCAAAAGCCGCGCCGCTGCGGCAACGCCCTGGGCGTGATTGCCGGAGGAATAGGCCATCACGCCGCGCTCTAACTCATCCCGGCTCAGACGGGAAATACGGTTATAGGCACCGCGGAATTTGAAGGAGCCGGTGCGCTGCAAGGCTTCCGGCTTGACGAAAACCCTAGCCCCGGTGCGCTCATCAAGAACATCATTGCGCATGAGCGGTGTGCGAACTGCCTGGCCCTTAATGCGGGCCGCCGCCTCCTCCACATCGGCGTAGACCGGGATCTCGCTCTCATCGAAGGGCATGAAGATTCTCCAAAATTTGCCTGTTTGGGGCTCTTGCCGCCAAAGCCATAAGCAATATCGTTACGCCGTGCAAAGGGATTGCGCCGCCGTGCGAGAAGCCTTTTGATAAGACAATACCAAAACGCCCAACCGGTTGAATAAAGGGGAGAGAGATGACGATGCACGGACTGATGATGGATTGTCCGCTGATGATCTCGGACATTCTGGTCCACGCCAGCAAATGCCATGGCGACCAGGAGATCGTGACACGCCTGCCTGAGAGTGGCCAAACCCATCGCCAGAATTATCGCACCACGCACGAGCGTACCAAGCAGCTCGCCAATGCGTTGATCGAGGATCTGGGCATCGAGCAAGGCGATGTGGTCTCCACCATCGCCTGGAACTCCCACCGCCATATCGAGCTCTATTACGGCATCTCCGGCATCGGCGCGGTCGTACATACGGTCAATCCGCGCCTCGACCCGAAACAGCTGATCTGGATGCTGGCCCATGCCGAGGCCAAGGCTGTCTTCTTCGATATCCAGTTCGCTCCGCTGATTGATGGCATCGCCCAGCATTGTCCGAATGTGAAGCACTGGATCTTGATGGCGGAAGACGCTCATCTCGGTGCCGTGCAGACCGAGTGCCGCAGCTATGAGACTCTGATCGGTGGCAAGTCCTCGGATTTCACCTGGCCGGTCTTTGACGAACGCACCGCGCTGGGCCTGTGCTATACGTCCGGCACGACGGGCGACCCCAAGGGCGTCCTCTACTCCCACCGTTCCTCCATCCTGCACGCCCTGGCCTGTTCCGCTTCAGACGTGATCGGCGTTGGCGCCAGCGGCGTTCTGTTGCCGGTCGTTCCGATGTTCCACGTCAATGCCTGGGGTATTCCCTACGCGGCGCTGATGAATGGCGCGAAACTGGTCATGCCGGGCCCGCAGCTCGATGGCGAGAACCTGCACGCCATGATCGAGGAAGAGGAAGTCAGCTATGTCGCCGGCGTACCGACGGTCTGGCTCGGCCTTTTGAACTACCTCGAACAGAATAATAAGCGGATCGACAGCATCAAGCGCGTGCTGATCGGTGGCTCGGCCCTGCCGGAAGCCCTGCTGCGCGCTTACGAGGACAAATATGGCGTGACCATGCAGCAAGGCTGGGGCATGACCGAAATGTCCCCGCTCGGCACCGTCAATGCCGCCCTGCCCAAGCATGGCGATCTCGACCGCGAGGAAGAAATCAAGATCAAGCTGAAACAGGGCCGTCTGGTGTTCGGCGTCGGCATGCGCATTGTCGATGATGAAGGCAAGGAACTGCCCTGGGACGGCGAGAGCTCCGGCCATGTCCAGGTCCGCGGTCCGTGGATCGCGTCCGGCTATTTCAAGGGGGCCGGTGCGGAAAGCTTCACCGAAGACGGCTGGTTCATGACCGGCGATGTCGCCTATCTCGACAGCGACGGCTTCATGACCATTACCGACCGCTCCAAGGACGTCATCAAGTCCGGCGGTGAGTGGATTTCCTCAATCGACCTGGAAAACGAGGCCATGGGCCATCCGGATGTGGAAATGGCCGCTGCAGTCGGCATGCCGCATCCGAAATGGCAGGAACGCCCGCTGCTCGTCGTCCAGGCCAAGGCCGGTGCGCCGAAGGATGCCGAGAGCATTCGCGCCTTCCTCGCCGACAAGGTGGCAAAATGGTGGATCCCGGACGGGATCGAATTCATCGACGCCATGCCGATCGGCGCTACGGGCAAGATGCTGAAGACCAAGCTGCGGGAAATCTACAAGGATTACGAATTCCCGGCGGTCGACGCGTAAGCGCGTCCATCCATCCGAGTACACGACACGGCCGGCAGATCATTCTGCCGGCCGTTCCCTTTTTAGGGCTAGGAACAGCCGGGACGCCAATCCGCACGTTCCCCCCTTACCCCCCCTTGCGCCAGACGGGGCCGGCTCCTAAATTCATATCGTAATTCGATAAGGACCAGGGCAGAGCACGGCCTGGGCGAACATGGGAACAGGAATGGGACCGGAAATTGTCATCGTCAGCTTTATCATCGGCTTCCTGCCGACGCTGATTGCGCTCTTGCGCGGCCACGACAACACCTTCGCGATCTTCCTGACCAACCTGCTTCTGGGCTGGACCGGCATTGGCTGGATCATCGCCCTGATCTGGTCCTTCACAGCGATCCGCTCGCGCGTGCGGTCATAACCCGGCGTTCCCTCCCCGCCGGATAAAACAGACAAACGCGTCTCCTCCCCAAGGACGGAGCACCCGGGCCAGCCTCACGGTCCGGGTGTTCTCGTTTTGGCGGCATGTTGGTACCGGCTGCGGGTGTCAGACCCAGCCGGAGATGTCGTCGAGAGATTTCTTGATCAGCGCATGCTCGGGCACGGTGGCGTCCGGGGTCGGATGCCCGGCGACGATGAGCATGTAGGCTTTCTCGTCGAGCGGCCGGTCACAGACCTCGTTGAGAAAGCGCATCGGATTGGGCGTATGGGTCAGCGTCACCAGGCCGGCCTGATGCAGGGCCGCAAGCATGAAACCGCAGGCAATGCCGACGCTTTCATTGATGTAGTAATTCTTCTTGCTGTCCTCGACCGAAACCCCGCCGCGTTTTTGCGCAAATACGGCGATGATCACCGGGGCGGTTTCCAGGAAAGGCTTGTCGGCGTCGGTGCCCAGGGGCCTGAGCGCTTCGAGCCATTCATCGCCCGCCTTGCCCTCGTAGAAGGCGCGCTCTTCGGCCTCTGCGGCCTCGCGCAGCGCTTTGCGTTTGTCCGCATCGACGATGACGGAGAAGTGCCAGGGCTGGTGATTGGCGCCGGACGGGGCCGATCCCGCCGCCTGGATCGCCTGCTCGATAATGGCCCGGTCGACCGGCCGGTCATCGAAATCCCGCACCGTGCGGCGACGCTTGAGATCGGTGGTAAAATCCGTGATCCGCGAGAGCATCTGCTCCGGCGGATAATCGACCACGTTTTCCAGTGGCACGCGTTTATCAGTCAAATCAAATCCCCGAATAATCTGACATAGAACAGATAGGCAAAGAGAAGCACCATCATATAGATGACCAGGAACATGGTCAGCGAGAAACGCTGGGATACCAGCCAACCTCTCAGGAACATCCCCACCGGTCCCGGGATACGCTCCAGATTAGGCGCGAGCCAGCTCACATAATAGCGGTGCAGGATCACACCGGTGCACAGGAACACCGCAAGCACCAATCCGATGCGCCAATCGCTGTACTCCGAGGTGGCAAAGCCGAGAAGAAAGCCGACCACGCCCCAAAAAAATGCGTCGAGCAGCGCCCGCTTCAGATCAACCTTACGGACCGGTTCATCCCTGCCCTCTAGCCCCAATCGAGTATCACCTTGCCAGACTTGCCCGAGCGCATGGCGTCAAAGCCCTTCTGGAAGTCGTCCGCACCATAGCGATGGGTGATGACGCGGCTGACATCAAGACCGCTCTCGAGCATGGCAATCATCTTGTACCAGGTCTCGAACATCTCGCGCCCATAGACGCCTTTCAGCGTGATGGCCTTGAGGACGAGTTGACCGAAATCCACCGGGATCGGCTTGGCCGGCAGGCCGAGCATGGCGATCTTTCCGCCCATGATCATGTTGTCGAGCATGGTTTTGAAGGCCGGCTCGGCACCGGACATTTCCAGGCCGACATCGAAGCCCTCGCTCATCTTCAGCTCGTGCATGACGTCTTTCAGATCTTCCTGGGAGACATCGACCGTGCGGATATTCGGCGCCACCTGGCTGGCCAGATGCAGGCGGTGGGTATTGATATCGGTCAGCACGACATGGCGCGCACCGACATGACGGGCGATTGCCGCGGCCATGATGCCGATCGGGCCCGCACCGGTGATCAGGACATCTTCGCCGATCAGGTCAAACTTCAGTGCCGTATGGACCGCATTGCCGAGCGGATCGAGGATAGAGCCAAGCTCATCGGTGACAGCCTCCGGCAGCGGCACAACATTGAAGGCCGGCAGTTTGAGGTATTCGGCAAACGCGCCCGGCGCGTCGACGCCGATGCCGCGGGTCTCCGGATCAAGGTGGAAGCGCCCGGCGCGCACCGCGCGGGATGTATCGCCGACGACATGGCCTTCGCCGGAGACGCGCTGGCCGACCTTGACCCGCTTTACATTGCCGCCGACCTCGACGATCTCGCCGGCATATTCATGCCCGACCACCATCGGCGTCGGCACATGCTTTTGCGCCCAGTCATCCCAGTTATAGATATGGATGTCGGTGCCGCAGATGGCGGTCTTGCGGATCTTGATGAGGACATCATCCGGACCGATCTGAGGGACCGGTTCATCGCTCATCCAGATGCCTTCTTCAGCCTTGGCCTTCACCAGCGCTTTCATGGGATCTCCCGCCGTTCTTATTTTCCGGCGCGAAGATAGACGATTGCGATGACAGGAAAAGAGAGCATTGCAACAACCAGCAGCGGATAGGTCATGGCCATGACGCTCCCATCAGGCTGAGTGAACCAGCCAATCGCAATCGGGACGGCGCCCAGCACCGGAAACAGGGCCAGAATGCGCCGCTTTTCCAGCAACAAGACAAGGCTCATCCAGACCATATAGCCGGCAATGGCCCACCATTTGATCCAGCTGTGGGAATTGAGCGCATCGAGCCGCTCGGTCGGATCTGCGCCGGCTTCAAGGTCTGCAAGGATACGGTTGGCCACCTCATTCTCGGCCAGATCGGCGCCAATCACGAAGACCGCCACCAGGGCACCGAGCCAAGCCAGATGAACCCCACGCAGGCCGAGCGCCACAAACAGGCAGGCCGCAAGGCCGGCAAAGGCGAAGGGAAAATACATGTCCAGAGCCTGAACCCCGATCATGTATTCGCGCAAAGCCGCCCCTTCGGCACCGGTTATGAAGGCCAGATCGTCGAGCGACCTGGCAAAATACAGCGCCAGGATTTCGCGCTCATGGCCATTAGGTAGAGCCGCGGCTCCAGCCGGCGCCGGCTGCCCCATCAAATAGGCCAGAACCAGAGCCGCCACGGTCAGGGCCAGGCTGAAAAGCAAAAAAATGCGTGAAAGTGACATGGAACCTCCCCCGGGGTTTTGCCCGACGCTCCCATGCGAAACGGGCGGAGGCAAGCCCCGCCCGTTGATCAGCCTATTGCTTTCCCACTATCGCTTTCCCCCTATCGCTTTCAACGCGCGATCGGCCGCGAGGCTTCCAGGATCGGCAGTCCGGCCTCGGTGGGAATATAGATCACGTCCTGGCCGTTTTCACCGAGCGACTGGATCCAGAGATAGCGCAGATAGCCCTCCGGTCCGCCCAGTCCTTCCGCGACAATGGAGTTGGCCTCAGCCACACCCCGGGCCCGGGCCACCTCAGCTTCAGCATTGAGCTCTTCGGCTTCGAGCCGCGCCTGGGCCTCGAGAACAGCGATACGACGGTTCTGTTCTGCCCGCACCAGTTCAGCCCGGCCGGCCAATTCCTGCTGCCAGACGCCATATTGCGGCAAGCCCCAGAGCGCACCGCCCAACACAGCGACGCCGAGCACGCCAACGGTGATAATGGATCCGATTTTCATACAGCTCTCCTGTCCGATCGTGGGGAATTACCCACGCGATGACAACAGGTTAGCGATTTCGCTCCTGCACAATAGAGGGAATGGAGAAGTGAGAATCCGGGGTCAGTTGGACGAGGTCTGACCGGCTCGCAAACTTTCCCGCTGGATCGGGCGTCCGTGCAGGATCACAGTCTCAATGCTATCCCACGCCTCTACCGTCTCAAGCGGGTTTGCACGCAATAAAAGCAAGTTGGCGATCTTTCCCGGTACAACCGTGCCGTAATCAGCTTCGAGGCCGAAACGGCGAACATTATTGATCGTACCGGCTTCAAACACGGCCGCCAGGGACACGCCGCCCTCAGCGATCGAGATCATTTCCCGCAGCGTGCACAGGCCCGCGTGGTTGGCAAATGTCGGCGAACCCGGACAATCACTCGCCAAAAGGATCGGATGTCCCCGCTGGTGCAGATAACCTGTTGCCGCCTGGGCGCGGCCGACACCATAACCGAGGATAGAGCCGACCTCCTCTGCAGGCATTTCAGGAGGGAAATCCGATGCCAGTTCCTCGCTAAAAAAATCGGATCCGCCAGCACGATAAAAGGCCATTAAAGACGGCGGCACAACATTGAGAAAACCCGGATCATCCAGTGTCCCCTGAAGCATATGTCGGGAGATGCCGGTCATCACCATATGGGTCGGCATGTAACCGACAGCGTCGGCGACAAGGCGATCAAGCGTCTCGACAACTGGCGCTTCGCCATCCGGCCAGTTCCAGTTCCACATACCATGCGCCATGATATCGACACCGCCATCCAGGGCATGGCGGTACATATCGACCGCATTGGCATGCGCTACCACCGGCAGGCCATAGTCATGAGCGGCATCGACCAGCTCGCGGATCAATGCGGTGTCGAAAACCGGCCAGGCATTGGCATCGCCAAACCCGTCCTCGACATAAATCTTCACGCAAATTGCGCCATCCTCAGCGATTTCCCGCGTTACCCGCGCGGCCTCACCTTCCAGGGCGGGATCAATCTCATAGCTCGACAAGGCAGCGCGCTCACCCTCACCCAGCTGATTGCCGGGATATCCGCCCGGCGTGGGGATTTCCCCACATCGGAAGAAGTCCGGGCGCACAGGCTGATCCTCGAATGTCTGCCAAGCATTGAGCGGTGACGGATCAAGGATTTGCGTCACGCCGTGATAGAGCAGGCTGCGCGGCTGCTGTTCGACATAAGCAGCCGTAAGCTCCGGATTCGCTGCAGCAACTCCGACGCCAATAGCGCCCATGCCGGGCACGAAGGAGACATGGTGATGGCTGTCCATCAGACCCGGCGTCAGGTATTTTCCGGCACCGTCGATCACGGTGACATTTTCAGCTGCCGACAATGGCAAGGAGGACACAGCCGTGATGCGTCCGTCCTCGATCAGCACCGAATAACCGTCCAGCGGCGCGGCACGTTCCGGCGAGAGCACGGTAACATTCTCGATCAGCAAGTCCTGGGCGGTCGCGACTGGCGCTGCCACAGCCGAAAGCGCCAACAAGGAGATAAGCTGTAAGCGCATGAAAAGCCTCCGGACAAAGCGCAAGTGATCTTCCCGAACACATCGCGCGCGCGCCGTGATCGCAACTCACAAATCAGCAATGTCTAAACGCGTTAGCCCTAGATAACACCGAGTTCCTTGCCGACCTTGGTGAAGGCGGCGACGGCGCGATCGATCATTTCCGGCGTATGCGCGGCAGACATTTGCGTGCGGATGCGTGCCTTGCCTTTGGGCACCACCGGATAGAAGAAGCCGATGACATAAACGCCTTCCTGCATCAGCTTGGAGGCCATTTTCTGGCTCAGGGCAGCGTCGCCCAGCATAACGGGAATGATCGGGTGCTCACCGGGCAGAAGGTCAAAGCCCGCAGCGCTCATCCCGGCCCGGAAGCGTTTGGCATTGTCCTGCAGGCGGGCGCGCAGGTCGTCGCCCTGCTCCACCATATCCAGCGCTTTCAGCGAGGCCCCGACGATCGAGGGCGCCAGCGAGTTCGAGAAGAGATAGGGCCGCGAACGCTGCCGCAGCATGTCGATGATCTCCTTGCGCGCAGCGGTGAACCCGCCCATCGCGCCGCCAAGCGCCTTGCCTAGCGTACCGGTGATGATGTCGATCTCGCCGAGAACGCCGCAATACTCCGGCGTGCCGCGCCCCTTGGCCCCCATAAAACCGTGCGCATGGCAGTCATCCACCATAGTCAGCGCGTCATATTGCTTGGCCAGCGCGACGATAGATTTAAGGTCAGCGATATAACCATCCATCGAGAACACGCCATCGGTGACGATCAGGATGTGACGGGCGCCGTCAGCGCGCGCCTGTTTCAGCTGTACTTCCAGATCAGCCATGTCCGAATTGGCATAGCGATAACGCTTGGCCTTGCACAGGCGGACGCCATCGATGATGGAGGCATGGTTGAGCGCGTCAGAGATAATCGCATCTTCCGGTCCAAGCAGCGGCTCGAACACGCCACCATTGGCGTCGAAAGCCGCGGCGTAGAGAATGGCGTCCTCGCATCCGGTGAATGCCGCAATCCTGGCTTCGAGCTGTTTGTGAATGTCCTGGGTGCCGCAGATAAAGCGCACCGAGGCGACACCGAAACCATGTGTGTCCAGCGTTGCCTTCGCGGCGTCGATCAATTCCGGGCGATTGGCGAGGCCGAGATAGTTATTGGCGCAGAAATTGATCACATGACTGTCCTGCCCGTCCTCACGCACATCAATTTCGGAAAACTGCTCCGACGTAATGACGCGCTCGCGCTTGTACAGACCGTCGGCCTCGATCTGTTTCAATTCGCCCGCGAGAAAATCGTAAAAGGCAGAGGACATGACGCAGCTCCAAATCAGGATGAGTTGCGCCCCTTCTATTCAGCCCGGCGGCGGTTGTCATCCCGCTTACCTGTGACGCCCTTCAAACCGCCTCCTGCGTGCATCCGCTCATATCGTATGACTAGGTTTTTGCTCAGCCTTAAGGCGCTCCGGGTAAGAGTGCCGGGAATAAAAACAAGTGGGGCCAAGCGTGAACTCGGCTGAGAAGAACGCGCAAATCCAAGACGAACTCGTGACCACCTTCCGCCCGATCGTGAATGGGGCGGGACTGGTGGGCATGGCCTTCTTTGCCTTCAATGCCATCAAGCGCTTCGGCTTTTCCGAAGGCCTTGGGCAAATGGTGATGGGCCCGCTGGCGATCTTTTTCGGTGTGGCCAGCGGCGTGATGTGGCTTTGGACCCGCAAAAATCGCACCTCCTTCCAGCTTGAAGTGTGCAGCGCGGTGATCTGCCTGGCCCTTTTCAGCAATACAGTGACCCATTTGCTGATCGGCTTTGAAGCGGAAAATCTGATGTATTTCGCGATCATGATGCCGGCTTTCGCACTCATGACCCCCAGCTTCCGAATGGCGATGTTCTGGACGGCGCTTTGCGTTATCGCCATGCTTGGTGTGGTTTGGATCAACACGCCAGAGCTGATCTTTGAATATATATCGGTTGCTGTTGCCGGCGTTCTGGGGGCAGTGGCAGCAACAACGCTCATCCGCGGAGCGATATTCAACGCGGTTTCTGCGCGCCTGGAAGCCGTCAAGGAACGCGAGGAGGCCTTGAGGATTTCCGTCAAGGATGCGCTGACCGGCTTGCCCAACCGGCGCAGCTTTTTTGATGGCTTTGAAGACCGCCTCGACGGTCTGCGCGACAGCGGACGCAAGTTTCTCCTTATCCTTGTCGACCTGGATGGCTTCAAGCCCGTCAATGATGTCTATGGGCACAGCGCTGGTGATGATCTTCTTCGCGCCGTGGCCGGGCGGCTCGAGGCCGCCAGTCCGAAGGGCGCCATGGCCGCACGGTTGGGAGGCGACGAATTCGCTGTCCTCGCGGACTATCCGGCCCAGACGGCAGAGGTCCGCCGCATCGCCTCTCGGCTCGTCGATGCACTCTCCCTGCCCTATTCATTGCCGGCGGGCGTTGTTCGGATCTCCGGCTCGGCGGGGGTCTATGTCTGTGAACGGACGGATCTGGAAGCCAGCGCCATGATCGAGCGAGCTGATCATGCTCTCTATCAGGCCAAGAATGAGCGCCGGGGCGAAGCGGTAGTCTTTTCCAAAAGGGACGAGGTCGACCTGGCCAATGTCAATCATGTCGACCGCTGTCTGCGCCAGGCCGATCTGGAAAATGAACTCTCTCTCGTCTTCCAGCCGCAATTCGACCTGGTCAATAATCGCGTTTCCGGCTTCGAGGCCCTCGGGCGCTGGAATAACGAACAGCTCGGCGCAGTTCCCCCGAGCATTTTCATCGCCGCGGCCGAACGCACCACGCAGATGAGCCGGGTGACCCATGTCCTCTTGGGCAAGGCCCTCAAGGCGCTGGCCGACCTGCCCGGGGGTACGCGCCTGGCGGTAAACCTCTCGGCTCACGATTTGATGTCGGAAGCCAATGTGCAGAAAATCGCCGAACAGATCCGGCTCAGCGGTGTTGACGCGACGCGGCTGGAGCTCGAGATCACCGAGACAGCGATGCTGGATGATCAGGATTTCGCCTCGCGATCACTGGGTGAGCTGCAGGCCTGCGGTGTTTCGATCGCGCTGGACGATTTCGGCTCGGGATACTCCAATTTCAGCTATCTGCAGCGCCTGCACGTCTCCAAGCTGAAAATCGACCGCAGTTTCGTCAAACCCTTGATGAGCGAAGCCTCGGCGGCAAAGATCCTGCGTACGCTGATCTCACTGTCGAAATCGCTCAGTATGGAATGCGTGGTGGAAGGTATCGAGAAGCCCGAGGAGATGGCCTACGCCACCGCCTTTGGCGCCCGCTATCTGCAAGGCTTCCTATTGTCCAAGCCGATGCCGCTCGAGGCGATCCCGGACTTTATGACGGGTGTTCCAACCTGGATTGAGCAGATGCAACAGGAAGCCGGTGCGGTCGATATCGACGCGGTTACGGCCAGGCCCTCCACACGTCTGTCAACCGCCCGCCGGGCCCTGCCCTAAGCGCGCCCGGTCTAATCCAGGCTGGGCAGATCAAGCCCCTGCTCCCGGGCACAATCAACCGCGATTTCATAGCCCGCATCGGCATGGCGCATGACGCCCGTCGCCGGGTCATTCCACAACACCCGCTCGACCCGCCGCGCCGCTGCCTCGCTGCCGTCACAGAGCACGACCTGGCCGGAATGCATGGAATAACCCATGCCAACCCCGCCGCCATGATGCAGCGACACCCAGGTCGCACCGGATGCGGTATTGAGCAGCGCGTTGAGCAGCGGCCAGTCAGCGACGGCGTCGGACCCGTCCTTCATCGCCTCGGTTTCGCGGTTGGGTGACGCTACCGACCCGCTATCGAGATGGTCGCGGCCGATCACGACCGGTGCGGACAATTCGCCCTTGGCCACCATTTCGTTGAAGGCCAGTCCGAGACGGTGGCGATCACCCAGCCCGACCCAGCAAATCCGGGCCGGCAGGCCCTGGAAATGGATTCGCTCCCGGGCCATGTCGAGCCAGCGGTGCAGATGCGTGTCGTGCGGCATCAACTCCTTCACCTTGGCGTCGGTCTTGTAGATATCCTCCGGATCCCCGGACAGCGCAGCCCAGCGGAAGGGCCCGACGCCGCGACAGAAGAGCGGGCGGATATAGGCGGGCACGAAACCGGGGAAGTCGAAAGCATTTTCGACCCCTTCATCCTGCGCCATCTGACGGATGTTATTGCCATAGTCGAGGGTCGGAATGCCCTGCTTCCAGAACTCCAGCATGGCGCGGACATGCACGGCCATCGACTGCTTGGCCGCCGCTTCGACCTCTTCCGGGGCGGTTTCGCGCTTGGCGTCCCATTCCTCCAGCGTCCAGCCGGCCGGGAGATAGCCATTGACCGGGTCATGGGCCGAAGTCTGATCAGTGACCATGTCGGGACGTTCACCGCGGCGCACGAGTTCGGGGAAAACCTCGGCCGCATTGCCCAGCAGGCCGACGGAGATCGCGTCGCCTTTGGCACAGGCCGCCTTGATCATCTCCAGCGCTTCGTCGAGATCATTGGCGCGCTTGTCGAGATAGCCGGTCTTGAGCCGCATCTCGATCCGGCTCGGCTGGCATTCCACGGCCAGCATCGAGGCCCCGGCCATGGTGGCTGCCAGCGGCTGGGCGCCGCCCATACCGCCAAGCCCTCCGGTCAGGATCCATTTGCCGGTCAGATCACCGCCATAATGCTGCCGGCCGGCCTCAACGAAGGTCTCATACGTGCCCTGCACGATGCCCTGGCTGCCGATATAGATCCACGACCCCGCCGTCATCTGGCCGTACATCATCAGACCGGCCTTATCGAGCTCGCGGAAGTGCTCCCAATTGGCCCAGCCCGGCACCAGGTTGGAATTGGCCAGCAATACCCGCGGCGCATCGCTATGGGTGCGGAACACGCCGACCGGCTTGCCGGATTGAACCAGCAGCGTCTCGTCTTCCTTCAGCCGTTTCAGCGCTGCGACGATCCGGTCATAACTCTCCCAGTCACGCGCCGCCCGGCCGATACCGCCGTAAACCACCAGCTCTTCGGGCTTTTCCGCCACTTCCGGGTCGAGATTGTTCATCAGCATGCGCAGCGGCGCTTCCGCCCCCCAGTGCAGCGCATCAAGCTCGCTGCCATGCTTGGCGCGAATGGTTCGGGCGTTGTCGAGACGGGTTCCGGTCATGCTGAGGCTCCGGCGTAAAGGTCTGCGGCAGCGTCAAGCGCTGCGGCGATGATGGATTTGAGGACCGGGCGCAAGCGCGCCGCCCGGTCCGGGTCGAACGTGAAATCAGGAGCGGGCGACATGTAGGCGTCCTGCCCGATCTCCATTTGCAGGGCGTGAACCTGCCGCTGCGGCTGGCCGTAATGGCGGGTGATCCAGCCGCCCTTGAAGCGGCCATTGCACACCGAGCTATATCCGTCGGCCAAGGCCAGTTCCGCGCGTGCGGCGCGCTCGATCAACGGGTCGCAGCTGGCGCCTGAATAGGTTCCCAGATTGAGGTCCGGCAAAGCCCCGTCGAACAATCGCGGCACCGTGCTGGCAATCGAGTGCGCATCCCATAACACCGCATAGCCATGGCGCTTCACCGCACGATCCAGGGCCGCACCCAGCGCCTCGTGATAAGGCTGGAAATAATCCTGTTTGCGCTGCTCGATCTCATCGGCTGCGGGCACCTCGCCCTCGCGGTAAAGCGGGCCGCCGTCAAACAGCTCCACCGGCACCAATCCCGTCGTCGCCTGCCCGGGATACAGCGATTGCCCGCCGGGGTCCCGGTTCAGGTCGACCACATAGCGTGAATACTGCGCCGCGATGATGGTCGGATCGAAGGCGTCGAGAAAATCGTAGAGCTCGGGGATGTGCCAGTCCGAATCCGGCAAGCGTGCGGCGGCCGGTGTCAGCCTTGCCGCAAGCCCCGGCGCGAGCTGGAGACCGGAATGCGGCATGGAGACGACCAGCGGCCCGGAGCCGGAGCGTTCACGCACAACACTCACTGCACGGCTCCGGGCAAGCCATCAGCCAGTACAGCGGTGCTGATCAGACGCTTGGCGGCCTCCAGGTCCGGGGCGAGATAGCGATCATCGCGCAGCTCCGGTATGTCGCTGCGGACGCGGTCGTGCACGGCCCGCAGGCGCTGCGATGTGGACAGCGGCGCATGGAAATCGAGCGCCTGAGCGGCCACGATCAACTCGATCCCGAGCACACCGCAAAGATTGTCGGCCATGTCCAGCAAGCGCCGCGCGCCATGCGTCGCCATGGAGACATGATCTTCCTGATTGGCGCTGGTGGGAATGCTGTCGACACTCGCTGGATAAGCCCGCTGCTTGTTTTCCGAGACCAGGGCCGCGGCTGTCACATGGGCAATCATATAGCCCGAGTTGAGACCCGGCTCCGGCGAGAGAAAGGCCGGCAACCGGCTCTGGCTCGCATCGGTCAAAAGCGCCACCCGGCGCTCCGACAGCGAGCCGATTTCCGCCGCTGCCAGGGCCAGTTGATCGGCGGCAAAGGCGACGGGTTCGGCGTGAAAATTTCCTCCCGACAAGGCCTCGTCCTGGTCCGGGAAAATCAGCGGATTATCGGTCACCGCATTGGCTTCAACCTCAAGCACACGCGCCGCAGACCGCATCAGATCTAGCGCCGCCCCCATCACCTGGGGCTGGCACCGCAGGCAATAGGGGTCCTGGACTTTTTCGCAATCGGTATGCGAGCTGACGATCTCGCTGCCTGCCAGCAGAGCCCGGATACCGGCCGCAATTTCGATCTGCCCCTGCTGCCCGCGCAGCGCATGAATACGCGGGTCGAAGGGCACCAGGGAGCCTTTCGCGGCATCAACGCTCAGGGCGCCGGTAATCACCGCATTGGAGAAGGCTGTATTGAGCTGGAACAGGCCGGCCAGGGCCAGCGCCGTGGAAACCTGGGTGCCATTGAGCAGCGCCAGCCCCTCTTTCGGAGCCAGCTCGACCGGGGTGATCCCGGCCGCCGCCAGAGCTTTGGCCGCCGGCATACGCTCGCCCCGGTAGACAGCATCGCCACCGCCCATCATGGCCAGCGTCATATGCGCCAGCGGGGCCAGGTCGCCGGACGCCCCGACCGAACCTTTTTCCGGGATTATCGGCGTAACGCCGGCCTCGGCCATGGCCTGCAGCGTCATCAGGGTGGACCAGCGGATCCCCGAAGCGCCCCGCCCCAGGCTGGCCAGCTTCAGGGCCATGATCAGACGCACAACCGCAGCCGGCAGCGGCTCGCCCAGCCCCACGGCATGGGACTCAACGAGGCGCTGTTGCAGGAGCCCGAGTTGATCCGGCGCGATACGCGTATGCGCCAGCTTGCCGAAACCGGTATTAAGCCCGTAAACAGTGCGACCCGATCGGATCAGGCGTTCAACGCTTTGCGCCGAAGCATCAACAGCCACCCGCGCGGCCGGATCAAGAGCAAAGCCGGAGCCGGAATAGACCCGCTCCCAATCGGCCAGGTCCATGCCGCCCGGCCTTATCACCACCTGGCTCATTGCCACTCTCCACTCAGAATTCTTGCATGCAGCGGTCGATGACCGATCCACTGGATCAGCTCGGCCGGATGGGTCACATCCCAGATCGCCAGATCGGCGCGTTTGCCGGTTTCAATCGTCCCGATATCGCGTTCCAGACCCAGGGCCCGGGCCCCTTCACGGGTGATGCCGGCCAAGGCCTCATCGACCGTCAGGGAGAACAGCGTGCAGGCCATGTTGGCCGCGGTCAGAAGCGAGACCAGCGGCGAGGATCCGGGATTGGCATCGGTCGCCACGGCCATCGCCACGCCCCGCTGACGCAAGCTCGCTATTGGAGGATATTGCGTTTCGCGCAGCGTGTAGAAGGCACCGGGCAACAGCACCGCGACACTTCCCGCCTGTGCCAGCGCCGCAACGCCCTGCTCGCTGGTATATTCGAGATGATCCGCTGACAGCGCGCCGAACTCCGCGGCCAGCGCCGCACCGCCGCTATCACTGAACTGGTCGGCATGAAGTTTGACCGGCAATCCCGCATCCCGAGCAGCCGCGAAAACCCGCCGGGTCTGATCGGCGGAGAAGGCAATGCTCTCGCAATAAGCGTCTACCGCATCGGCGAGCCCTTCCCGCGCCGCCTCACGGATCAACGGCAAACACACGTCATCGATATAATCATCGGCGCGGCCGGCAAACTCGGCCGGTACGGCATGGGCGGCCAGCAAGGTCGTCACGACCCGCAATCCCGACGCCAGGCCGCAAGCACGCGCCGCCTTGAGCATGGCCAGTTCGCTCTCGAACTCGAGGCCATAGCCCGACTTGATCTCAACGGTGCCGACACCTTCTTGCGCGAGCTGATCCAATCGGCTCAGGGCAGCAGCGGCCAGTTCGGCAGCTCCGGCCTTCCGGGTCTCCCGGACGGTCCGGGCAATGCCGCCGCCGGAGCGGGCAATTTCCTCATAGCTTTCGCCATCCAGCCGGCGTTTGAACTCGTCCGAGCGGTCACCAGCGAAAACCAGGTGGGTATGGCAATCCACCAATGCAGGCGTGACCCAGCGCCCGTCCAGGCCGATGGTCTCGATGGCGTCGCCCGGCGCCTCTGCTCGTGGTCCCGCGAAGGCGATCCGGTCTCCGATTATGCCCAGCGCGCCATCGTGCACCTCCGCCAGCCCGCCAGCGTCATCAGACACCATGGTTGCGAGGTTCACATCAGTCAGAAGTTTATCCAGTCGCATGCGGCGATCCCGGCTTGGCATTATTTGTATATGCAAATAATAAGAAGTCGAAGCGCTGTCCACTGGCCGAGCGAAGATGAAACACCTGTTTTTTGACCATGCCCTGTTGAAAACCGGCTGGGCCGAACATGTCCGCGTCGCTATCGACGATGATGGCCGGGTGCATTCGATTGAGCCTGGTACGGCTGCGCAGACAGGCGACAGGCCTCATCGGATCGGCCTGCCCGGCATGGCCAATCTGCACTCCCACGCCTTCCAGCGGGCCATGGCCGGTCTGAGCGAATTCCGCACGGCAGGACGAGACAGTTTCTGGTCCTGGCGCGAGCTGATGTATCGCTTCGTGGCCCGGCTGGGGCCGGACGATCTCGAGGCCATCGCCGCCCTGGCCTATTGCGACATGCTGGAAACGGGCTTCACCAGCGTTGGCGAGTTTCACTATCTGCACAATCAACCCGGAGGGCAGCCCTATGGCGCCCCCGCCGAGATGAGCGAGCGTATCATCGCGGCGGCGTCCCAGACCGGTATTGCCCTGACGCTGATGCCGGTTCTGTATCGATGGTCCGGCTTTGACCGCCAGCCGGCACAGCCGCGGCAAGCCCGGTTCACAAATGATCTGGACCGGTATGCCGCCCTTTATAATTCAGCCCGTGATGCTGTCGCGGGCCTGCCGCGGGCAAAGACCGGCCTGGCGCCGCACTCCCTGCGCGCGGTTGATATGGCGGACCTGCAAGCGCTCCTCAGCCTGGATAAGGGCGCGCCGGTGCATATCCACATTGCTGAACAGACCGCGGAGGTCGAAGCCTGCATCGCGGCACACGGGGCGCCCCCTATTGCCTATCTGCTCGACCAGGCAGAGGTGAATGAGGCCTGGTGCCTGGTACACGCGACCCATATGACCGATGCCGAGACCGATGCCCTGGCCCGCACCCGGGCTGTGGCCGGCCTGTGCCCGATTACCGAGGCCAATCTGGGCGATGGCATCTTTCCGGCCCCGCGTTTTCTGGCCCGCGATGGCCGTTTCGGTATTGGCAGTGACAGCCATATCCGCATTGACCTCGCCGAAGAGTTGCGTCTGCTCGAATACGGACACCGCCTGCAGGTCCGTGAACGCAACGTCCTGGCCCGTCCCGGCGAGGACACCGCGAGCGCCCTCTATACCCGCGCCGCTAAGGGCGGCGCCCAGGCCATCGCCCAGGGCTCCGGCCAGATCGAAACCGGACAGCCGGCCGATATTGTCACCCTCAATCCTGATGCGCCGGTTCTGCGCGCCAGCGACCCAACTGCGATAATCAGCAGCTGGATATTCAGCGGCGATGGACGCTGCATCGAAACGGTCTATGTCTCTGGCCGGAACATTGTTGAAAACGGACGTGCGATAGCACGCGATGAAGTCGAGCGGCGTTTCGGGGCAACGCTGAAACGGCTTCGCAATTGGGCCGGTTAGTCAATGAGTGAATGGCGCGAACAACTTGAATTGGACGGACAGGGTGCCGTCTATGAGCAGATCAAACGCGCATTGTCGGTCAATATCCGATCGGGAGATTGGGCGCCGGGTCACCGTGTCCCGGGCGAAGAAGACCTCGCCGACCATTTTGGCGCCGCCCGCATGACGGTCCACCGCGCCCTGCGCGAGCTGACCGATGAAGGGTTGATCATCCGGCGCCGCCGGGCCGGCAGTTTTGTCGCCCTGCCCCCGCCACCCGCTGCGATGCTGGAAATCGTCGACATGTCCAGCCTCATTCCGGGCCGCGGCCAGCGTTATAGCTATGAGTGCCTGGTCAATGAGACGATCTCTGCCGACGAGGAAACGGCCAAGCGCATGCGCCTTGAGCCCGGCAGCCCGGTGCAGCGTATCCTGTGCCGGCATTATGCCGATGAAGATGTGGTCGAGCTGGAAGAACGCTGGATCAACCTCACCCTTCTGCCCGAGGCCCGTTCAGCGGCCTTTGACCGCTCAAGCCCGGGCGCCTGGTTGCTTTCGGTCGCCCCCTGGACCGAGGCTGAGCACACAGTGTCTGCACATAATGCGGATACGGTCACGGCAGAGCGGCTGGACACGGCAATCGGGCAAGCCTGCCTGATCCTTGAACGCCGCACGTTCCAGGCGCAAAGCGTTGTGACTTATGCTCGTTTGACCCATCCAGGCGACCGTCACAGCATGAGTGAACGATTCATCCCGGGCAATGGTTCGCAATCGTAATAAATTGCTTCAGACCATCGCATAAATCATTCACGACCTTAAACGACCGAATTTCCCGAATCGTGCGTTACACGCTAGGGAGGCTGTCGTTATGCGTACCATTCTTGTCTATATCGTCCTGGCATTCGCCGTGTTTTTCCTGCCGCCGCTGACCGAGAGCGGCGCCCAGTCCATGCTCGGCTTACGGGCGGATAGCGGCCATCAAATGCTCGATGAATGCGCCACGTTCGCGCGCTTCAATCCAGCGTACGACGGCGACAATGTCATGCTCGGGGTCGATATAGACCATGTTGGCCCCTGCCCCCAGATAAGCGAAACTCGTTTGCGGAGCAGCCTCTACTGAGATCGTCGCACCGTCGATATCGGGGCGATTGAGGAAGAAGTTCATATAGCCATAGTGCGGCGCCATAGCGGTCGGGGTCAGCGACGCCTCGAACCAGTCTTCCGACAAGATCTGTTCACCGCCCCAATTGCCGCGATGCAAGCCCAACAGGCCCAGCCGGGCCTGGTCATAGGCGGACAGCATCATGCCGCCGCCCCAATGACCGCCGCCTGAGACCGACCACATGCGTTCCCCGTCGATCTCGACATAGGAATTGTGATAGCCGTGCCATTCCCACGTCCCGGATGAACCGATCGGCTCCATGATTTCTTCCGCCAGCACATCCGGCAGCGGCCGCTCGAACACGTGCAGGGCGGCGAGCGCCAGCGCGTTGACCCGGACGTCATTATACTCCCACGCCGCACCCGGCTCTGGCGGACCGGCCACCAGGTCGCGCGCTGGGTTGTCACGGGCCGGGCGATCGGCCCAGGCCGGCTTGTCCCACAACGTGCCCCACCAGCCCGAAGTCTGGCGCAGCATCTGATCCCAGGTAATGGCGCGGTTATGCTCGGTCTGGAACAGCGGATCGCTAACATAGTCGGAGACGCGGTCATCGACGCTGGCGATCAGCCCGTCATCAACAGCAATGCCGACGACATGGCTCAGGAAGGTCTTGGAGATCGAAAAGGTCATGTCGACCCGGTCCAGATCTCCCCATTCAGCGACGATATAGCCATCGCGCAGAATAATCCCCGCCGGACCACCGCGGCGGCGCAACTCACCGAGCGGGCTGGAATGCGGCTCGAACGCCCAGGTCAGCGGCACCATGACCGAGAGGTCGCGGACATCCACGCCCTCCCAGCCGTCGCGAGGCCGGGTTTCATTATCGATCGCGAACTGGACCGCGGCCTGCAGCGCATCGGGATCGAAACCGAGGGTTTCCGGGGCCCGCCTCTCCCAGGCCTCATCGCCGCGCGGCGGCCAATAATCCTGGGCCCACCCGGTCGACGCGACCAGACACAGTCCGAGACCCGCAATAACAGCCCGCATAACAACCCTCCCCGGTCGTCCTAGTATTCCCAGCGCAGCCCGATGCTGACCGCACGCGGCTCACCCGGGAAATAACGATCATTGCCGAAGGCGAAATCCGCCCGTTCGGCATAACGCGTATCGAACGCATTGCGCACCGCGATGAAACCGGTCAGGCCCTCATTGAAGTCATGCCGGGCGCGCAGATTGACCACATCATGCCCGTCATAAGCACGGGTATTGGCGGCATTGGTCTGGTATTCGCCGACATGGACCCATTCCGCCGCAAGACGGGTCGAGGCGGTGACCTCCCAGTTCAGGCGCGCATTCCAGAGCCATTCCGGAGCGGTATCGATGGCCGCGCCATCGCGGACCACTTCGCTCTGATTGCCGACATTGCGGTCAAAGGCATAGCGGTGCTCGGCCCAGACCGCCCCCAGATCGAGGCGTAGACCTGGCGATAGCGGGTAGGACAATTCCAGCTCAACACCGTCATGCGTGGTCTTGCCATCGGTGACATTGAACCCGTCGGCATCGCGGAAGAAGACATTCTCCTTGGTCATGGAGAAAGCGACGACTTCCAGCCGCCCACCGGAGGCAAAACCCCGGCGATAGCCCAGCTCGATACTGTCAATCGTCTCCGGATCGATCTCGTCGATAATCTGGTTGGGCTGCAGCCGGTACAGCTCCGCCGTCTGCGGCGCCCGGGCGCCGCGGGCGATACGGCCAAACACGCTCGCGGCGGCATCAACGCTCCAGTTGAAACCGAGATGCGGTGTCACCGTGGTGAAGTCATCCTCACGATCAGCCAGGCGCAGGAAGCGGCCAACGACATTGTCGTCCAGCGCATTGCGATAATCATAGCGCGTATGCTCGACGCGCAGACCGGCCTGAAGGTCGAGCCTGTCGCTCAGCGACCACCGGGTCTGGCCATAGACGGCCGCGACATCGGCATCGACGTCGTAATCATAATGATCGCCCTGGACAAAGGAGAAGATCGTCGGACGCTCCTGGGTCTCACGCAGATAGCCCCGTGTGCGGTCAATATCGGCACCGAGAACCAACGCAATTCCGTCCCAGTTCCGGTTGAAAGAGGCCTGAAAGCCAACGCTATCATGACCACTTTCCTCCAGCGCCTCGGAGGGCAGGAAGTGCATCAGGAAGTCCATGGCATTGCTGCGCAGATAGGGTGTCAGCGTCCAGTCCCACGCACCCGCCCGCCCGTCCAGGCGCAGGCTCGCACGCACGGCATAGGCATCCCGGAAAGCTTCCGGATCGCCATTGACCCGCGAGGCCGCTTCATCCTTGTAGGCATCCGTGCCGAAGATGAAACCGGCTGTCTCCTGGTTGAGATTGACGGCCGAAAGGGTTAAGCGCCAATCGACATCGCTGGCCGTTCCGTTCAAGCGCACCACACCCGATTGGCGATCCAGGCCGGCCGCATCACGCCAGCCATCCTCGTGCTGCAGGCCAAGAGCGACATAGCCGCCCTGCCAGGCGCTCATCCCGCGTCCGCGATAACGCCCGAATGAGCCGGCCTCGGCTTCGAGATAATTGGACCCCGCCTCCGGCAGCCGCAGATTGATCACGCCATGCAGGCCATTGGAGCCTTGCAGCGCACTGCCCGGCCCGCGCAGCACCTCGATACCGTCAGCGAGCGCCGGAACAGCCTCGAACAGCCCGTTTACATTGGAAAAACCTGCCGCACGCAGGGGCACACCGTCTTCCAGATACAGGAATGACCCGGCACCCGCGCCGCCGGTCAGCACCGGCGAACGGATGGCCGTCAGATGCTCGGCCCCATTGCCCCGGTGCAGATAAGCCCCCGGCACCCGGTTGATAAGCTCGGCCGGATGCTGGGCACCGGTTTCGATAATCGCTTCAGCATCAACAATTCCGGCAGCGAGCACAGCGCTGTCACGCGCCTCCCCGGTCCGGTCGGCGGTGACGATAATGGTTTCCTGGGCCAGTGCGGGGGCACTCGCCAGGGCAAGCAGGACGCTGACAATTGGCTGTTTCATGCCGCGCAAGCTAGGCCGCAATGCCGATATGTCTACTTTTTGGCTGCGCGCACCGCATGGCGGCTGCGAAGCAGATCGATGCAATCATCCAGGCTGAGATCGCGCGACTCGAGCAGGACCATGAGGTGGAAGAGCAGATCTGCGGCTTCCCCGACCAGCGCCTCATCATTTTCCGAGACCGCGGCCATAGCCACTTCGACGCCCTCTTCACCGACTTTTTGCGCCGGTTTTTTCGGCGCCTTGGCCAGCAGGTCACCGACATAGGAGCCCTTGGGCTTCTCCTTGCGGCGCTTCTTGATGATCGACCGCAGATGGGCGAGGAAACCCAGTCCCGGCGCCGGGTCATCGCCGAAGCAGGACACAGTGTCGAGATGACAGGCCGGGCCTTTCGGCTTGACCTCGACCAGCAGGGTATCGGTATCGCAATCGGCGCTGATCCTCACCAGCTTGAAGGTATTGCCCGAGCTCTCCCCCTTCATCCACAGCCGTTGCTTGGTGCGGCTGAAGAAGTGGACTTTCTTGGTCTCCTGTGTCTTCTCGAGCGCTTCGGCATTCATGTAACCGAGCATGAGAACCTGGCGCGTCGCCACATCCTGAATAATCGCCGGGATCAGGCCGTCGACCTTCTCCCAGTTCAGAGACTTCACCTTGATCATGGCCGAATCGAAATCCCCTCGGCGATCAGATAGGACTTCAATTCGCCTATACCGATCAGACTTTTATGAAAAACGCTGGCAGCCAGCGCGGCATCCACATTGGCGCGTTCGAAGACGGTTTTGAAGTGGTCTTTTCGCCCGGCCCCGCCAGAGGCCACCAGAGGCGTCGGACAGATTTCCCGGGCCGCAGCGAGCTGATCAATGTCATAGCCATCGCGCACCCCGTCCTGGTCCATGCAGTTGAGCACGACCTCGCCGGCACCGCGATCAATTCCCTCGCGCAGCCAGTCCAGCGTATTGCGGCCAGCCAGCTGGGTCTTGTCCGGATCACCGGTGTATTGGTGCACCCGCCAATCGCCTTCGATCGTCTTGCTATCGACCCCGAGCACAACACACTGGCTGCCGAATTCGCGCGCCAGCGCGTCGATCAGCTCAGGGGTCTCAAGCGCCGGTGAATTGATCGAGATCTTGTCCGCTCCGGCGAACAATCGTGCCCGCGCATCATCAACAGAGCGAATACCGCCAGCGACACAGAACGGGATGTCGATGACCGACGAGACCGCACTGATCCAGGCCGGCTCCACCGTGTCACCGCGGGCACTGGCGGCAATATCGTAGAAGACCAGCTCATCGGCGCCCTCTTCGGCATAGCGCGAGGCCAGGGCGACAATATCGCCGACATCCTCGTGATCCCGGAAACGCACGCCCTTGACGACACGGCCGTCACGGACGTCGAGGCAGGGGATTATGCGCCGCGCGAGCATGCCAGAGCCTCCTCCAGGGTGAATTTGCCTTCGTAAATGGCGCGGCCCGTGACCGCACCTGCACAACCGGCATCGCGCAAGGCTTCGAGGTCGGCAAGGGATGACACACCACCGGAGGCCTGCCAGTCGACATCGGGATATTTGCGCATGAGACGGGTATAAAGCTGGCCGTTGGGACCGCTGAGATCGCCGTCACGGGCGATATCGGTCACGAGGCCATGCTGTAGATCACTGCCCGCATAGGCGGCAATCACATCGTCGATTGTCACGGTCAGGACATCGGTCCATCCGCGCACAGCCGGACGATAATCGCCATTGATGTACTGCACGTCGAGCGCCAGCGTGATGCGCTCAGCCCCGAACCGGTCAAGCCAGGGCAGAACCGTCTCGGGCTGGGTAATCGCAAGCGAGCCGATCACGACGCGGCTGACGCCCATATCGAGCAGAGCCTCGATGTCCGCGGTTTCGCGGACACCGCCGCCGGCCTGGACCTCGATGCCCGTAGCGGCGATGGCCTCGATGGCAGCGGACTGGCCGCGCTTGCCGTCGCGCGCACCGGCCAGGTCAACGACATGGATCCACTCACTGCCCGCGGTTTTGAAGGTCTCCGCGACGGCGCCGGGATTATCGCCATAAACGGTGACGGCGTTGAAATCGCCCTTGAGCAGACGAACGACGCCGCCGTCCAGCAGATCGATGGCGGGATAGAGAATCATGCGTCCAGCTCCGCGAAATTCTTCAGGATTTGCGCTCCGGCAGTAGCCGAGCGTTCAGGGTGGAATTGGCAGCCCCAGACATGCCCCTGGCGCACAATGGCGGAACAATCAGCGCCATAGGACGTGGACGCCAGGGTGTAGGAGCCGACCGGGGCGTAAAAACCGTGCACGAAATAGACGTACTCCCCGGGCTTGATACCGCCGAGCAGCGGATCATCCGGACTGCGCAGATCGAGCGTGTTCCAACCCATATGCGGCCAGACACTTCCCGCTTCACGCGGCAATTTCTCTACGGCGCCATCGATCAGGCCGAGGCAGTCGATATCGTCTTCCGCAGACCGGCTGAACAGGAGCTGCATGCCCAGACAGATACCCATCAGGGGACGGGTATCGCCGGCCAGCACCTCAGCCCAGCCGCTACGTTCCAGCTGCTCCATCGCCGGTCGGGCCGAACCAACGCCGGGCAGGATCAGACGATCGCAGTCAGCAAGGTCATCCGGGGTCACGCCGGTCCGGTAATCCAGACCGGCACGCTCCAGTGCGAAACGGACCGATGCGAGATTGGCGCAACGCGTATCAATCAGCCCGATCGTCATGCCAGGTGCTCCTTGGTTGACGGCAGGCGGTCACCTTCAACACGCACGGCCTGACGCAGGGCCCGGCCAAAGGCCTTGAACGAGCCTTCGATCATGTGGTGGGCATTCTCGCCCTCGACTTTGACATGGATGGCCGCCTTCAGGCTTTCCGCTATGGAGCGGAAGCAATGGGCAGTCATTTCGACCGGGAATTCACCGACGCTTTCGCCCGGAATATCGCCTTCGAACTTGGCAAACGGCCGTCCGGACAGGTCGATCCAGACCCCGGCGCGGGTTTCGTCCATCGGCACTTCAAATCCGAAACGGGCGATGCCGCGCTTGTCGCCGAGCGCCTCACCCAGCGCCTCGCCAAAGGTCAGGCAGACATCCTCGATGGTGTGGTGCGCATCGATTTCCAGATCACCTTCAACAGAAACCCGCAGCGCGATACCGGCGTGCCGCGCGATCTGATCCAGCATGTGGTCGAAATAGCCCACCCCCGTATCGATCTGGCTGGGACCGTCCTGGTCGAGATTGATCGACACTTCGACATCGGTCTCGGCGGTCTTGCGCCGCTTTGCCGCCGCACGAACCGTCGGCTTGGTCTGTTCGACGCGCTGCGCCTCGGCCGCCTCGCGCCGCAGGCGCATGGCCAGGGCATGGGCATCCAGCCCTTCGATTTCTGCCAGGCGCTCAACCGTGGGCGCAATCCGGCGCGCACCGTCGGCCGTCGCACGTAAAATGGTCGTGGTCTTCTGAAACGCCTCGACCGTTACCCCGCCATAAGCCCGCGCCGCACCGCCGGTCGGCAAGGTGTGATTGGGGCCAGCAGCATAGTCACCGGCGGCTTCCGGGGTCCAGGCACCGACGAAAATCGAACCGGCATGGCGGATCATTCCGACCAGTTCCTCCGCCTCGGCGGTCTGGATAATCAGGTGCTCGGCCGCGTAGGCATTGGCGACCTCAGCCATACCCGCACGCGACCCGCAAACAATACTGCGTGACTTGGCCAGGGCGGCGCGGGCAATCTCGGCGCGCGGCAAGCTCTCAAGCTGAGCTTCTATCGCGGTGAGAAAACGCGCATTATTATCGGCATTATCAGTGACCAGAATGACCTGAGCATTGGGATCGTGCTCGGCCTGGCTCAGCAGGTCGGCGGCAACGAAATCGGCGCGCGCCGTGGCATCTGCAACAACCATCACCTCGCTCGGGCCAGCTGGCAAATCCGTCCCCGGACCTCCCGGCAGAGCCGAGACATAGGCCTTGGCCGCAGCAACATAGGCATTGCCCGGGCCGTAGATCTTGTCCGCGCGCGGCAAGCCGGCGGCTCCGGTAGAGAGCGCTGCAATCGCCTGCGCACCGCCGATCGCGTAAACTTCATCAAGGCCGAGCAGGCCGGCTGCGCCGAGAACGGTCTCATTGAGCTTGCCATCCGGTCCGGGCGGGCTGACCACCACGATGCGCGGCACCCCTGCCAGCTGCGCCGGTACGGCCAGCATGATCAGGGTTGAGACCAGAGGCGCCGACCCGGCCGGCACATAGAGCGCGGCGACATCAACCGGGCCGGCCCTGCGGCTGGCCGTCAGACCGGGCCAGGTTTCAACGGCGTACTCGCTATAGCCCTGGCGGACGTGAAAACGACGAACCGCATCGGCCGCGGACTTGATCGCCTCCTTGTCCTGCGCGGATAAAGCATCACGCGCCGCCCGGATGTCGTCTGCAGCAATACGGAAATCCTGCGGAGCGTGCCCGTCCAGTTTTTCGGCGTAGGACCGGACCGCATCGCCGCCCTTGGCCCGGATCGCATCGACGATCTCTCGGGCAGCCGCATCCGCGGCGCCGGTCTCGGCCGGCCGCGCCAGAGCCGCCTCGCGGGCTGCGGCGTCGGCCTCGTCCCAGTTGATAGTCCTCAACATGTCCGGCCCCTATGCCAACATTTTCTCGATCGGGAGCACCAAGATGGCGCGCGCGCCCTCGGCTTCAAGCGCTTCAAGCGTCTCCCAGAACACACGCTCGCGACACACGGCGTGCAGCGCCACGACATCTTCACGTCCAGCGATTTGCGCCACCGTCGGGGCATCGGCGCCCGGCAACAGGGCCTTGATCGCTTCCAGGCGATCAACCGGCGCATTCATCATGATGTATTTGGTCTGGGCCGAGGCGATCACGCCCTGTGCCCGGCGCATCAGGATAGACGCGATCTCGTCTTTGGCCGGATCGCGGTCCTGCGCCGGACGGATCATCACGGCTTCCGAGTTCAGAACGGTCTCGAACGCGCCCAGGCCGTTGGCCTCGAGCGTTGCGCCGGACGAGACGAGATCACAAATCGCAGCGGCAATATTGAGACGCGGTGCGACTTCGACCGAGCCGTGCATCTCGACAATCTCGGACACCACACCGCGCTCGCGCAGATAGGCATCAGTGATGGCCGGATAGGATGTCGCGATGGCCTTGCCGGCAAGGTCCTGTATCGAGGCGATCTCGCCCCCCTTAGGCGCGGCGAGCTTCAGCGTGCACTTGGCAAAACCGAGACGCAGAGCGACTTCTAGTTCCCGGGCGCGGCGACCGGCAAGCTGTTCTTCCTTGAGCACATTCTCACCGACAATGCCGTAATCGCAGGCACCGGACGCTACGAAGTTGGGAATATCATCATCGCGCACCAGCATGAGATCGACCGGCATATTCTCGGCGCTCTGATGCAGCTTGTCGCGCCCATAGGCGAAGCGGAGGCCGCAACGCTTGAGCAGGTCCATTCCGCCCTCGGACAGGCGGCCTTTGCTTTGAACGGCAATACGCAGACGGGTCACGAGCTTTTTTCCTTCAACCGGTCGAGAATGAGACGGTAGCCCTGGTGGGGCTCCTGGGTCAGAAAACGCGATACGCGGGTAACCGTGGTCGTACTCGCCCCGGTCATTTCGCTGATCTCACGATAGGAATGACCGCCCTCATCCAGCAGGCAGGCGACCCGCCAGCGTTCCGAAAGCGTCTTGATTTCGCCCGGGGTCAGGAGATCACGCAAAAAGCGATCAGCCTCATCACGCGTTTGCAAACGCAATAGCGCTTCAGACAGGGCATCGAGATCAGTCAGGGTGGTTTCCGTCATTATACCGCACATCTTCTGTTCGGGATGCGATATAGCGTGTTATCGCGCTAACACAATAACGCATTGCAGCAGGACTGGCGGTTGATCCGATTCCGGCTTATATTGCAGAACTGTTAGCTATGAACTTGCATAGGTACGCAATGAATTATCGCGACATGCTGCCGGTCGCTGAAGACCTTGCGGAAGTAATGAAAACCCTCGCCCATCCAAGCCGCCTGATGGCGCTATGTGCAATGATGGATGAGGAAGTCGCTGTCGGACAACTGGCCGAGGCGGTCGGACTGCGCCCCCAAGCCATGTCGCAGCAATTGGCGATCCTGCGCAATAAGGGCCTGGTCACGACCCGCCGGGAGGGGCAGACGATTTATTATGCCCTCGCCGACGATCAGATCCGGCAATTAATGCAGGCGCTCTACCAGACCTATTGCCTGCCCGCGCAGTCCTAGCCGCGGGTCAGCAAGAAAAGCACGACCAGCACCGCAACGAAGCCGCCGACGATCCAGGGCGCCAGGCTGCCTTGCTTCTCGGCGCGGACGGTTTCAAACCCCGCCGCCTTCCAGGCCATGATCCCGCCGCCCAAATGACCGGCAAGCGTGCGGCCTGCCGCTGCCGCCTGGGCAAACGCCCGAGCCGACCGGCCACCCGAGCGACAAGACAAGACGACGTCCTTGCCTTCACCTTCCGGAATGGCGGAGACATCAAAACTTGAAAGTGGATTGAGGATCGCACCGGGAATATGCTCGGCCTCATACTCACCCGCCTCACGCACATCGACCAGGATCAGCCGGTCCGCGTCCAACCCCTCCTTGACCTCTTGCGGCGTGAAATCTCTCGGCTCGCTCATTGCTTGCTCCCGGGATATTGTCTTGTTGAGTCGCATTACCTACGTATTTGCATAGGTCTGCACAAAAGGATAAACCTGTTCCGGTTCCCGGCAAGTCAAAAAAACTCCATGCAACACCTTCCCGACGTCAAAGCCTTCTTCGATCCCGACACATATACGGTCAGCTATATCGTCTCCGACCCGGACACCGGCGCGGCGGCGATCATTGACTCCGTGCTCGATTACGACCCGGCTTCCGGGCGCACCCAGACCCGCTCGGCCGACGCCATTATCGCCGATGTCGAGGAGCGCGGGCTGAAAGTGGAGTGGATCCTCGAGACCCATGTCCACGCCGATCACCTGTCCGCGGCGCCCTATCTGCGCGAGCGGCTGGGCGGCCGGATCGGCATTGGCGAACATGTCAAACAGGTCCAGGGCGTGTTTGGTGACCTGTTCAATGTGGAGCCAGGCTTCTGCCGCGACGGATCCCAGTTTGATCACCTGTTCACCGATGGCGAGACCTTCAAGATCGGTTCGATCGAGGCCGAGGCGATCTGGACCCCGGGCCATACCCCGGCCTGCATGGTCTATCATGTCGGCAGTGCCGCCTTTGTCGGCGACACGCTGTTCATGCCCGATTTCGGCACGGCGCGCTGTGACTTCCCTGGCGGCAATGCCCACACGCTGTATCGCTCGATCCAGAAGATCTTTGCCCTGCCGGACGAGACAAGTCTGTTCATGTGTCACGATTACAAGGCTCCGGGGCGCGACCACTACGCCTGGGAAACCACGGTCGCCGAGGAAAAAGCGGCCAATATCCATGTCCATGAGGGCGTCAGCGAGGATGATTTCGTCGCCATGCGCGAAGCGCGGGACGCCAAGCTCTCCATGCCGACGCTGATCCTGCCCTCCGTGCAGGTCAATATGCGCGCCGGCGATCTGCCGGAGGCGGAGGATAATGGCACGCGCTATCTCAAAATACCGCTGAACGCCGTCTGACATGTTTAAACTGGCCAGGCGCATATTCCCCGGCCTCAACTGGCTGCGCGGCTATAACGCCCGCCTGTTCGCCGATGATGCCATCGCCAGCGTCATCACGGCCATTCTGCTGATCCCGCAAAGCCTGGCCTATGCCCTGCTGGCCGGTCTGCCGCCGCAGGCGGGCCTGTACGCCTCGACCACGCCGCTGATCGCCTACGCGCTGTTCGGTTCGAGCCGGGTTCTGGCGGTTGGGCCGGTCGCAGTCGTTTCATTGATGACTGCGGCCGCGATCGGAGAGCTCGGCCTTGATGACCCGGCCCAGCAAATGGCCGCGGCCGGCGCGCTGGCGCTCCTGTCCGGCGGTTTCCTGCTGGTGTTCGGTCTGCTCAATCTCGGCGCCATCGCCAATTTTCTCAGCCGGCCGGTGATCAATGCCTTCATCACCGCCTCCACCCTGCTGATCATCGCCAGCCAGCTCAAGCATATCCTCGGAGTAGAAGCCTCCGGCGCTACGCTGCCGGAACTGGTCATGTCGATGGCCGGCAATGCCGGCAATATCAACCTGCTCGCGCTGGCGTTCGGCGCCGGCAGCCTGGCCTTTCTCGTCTTCATGCGTGGCGGTCTGCAGCCGGCCCTGACCGGGCTGGGCGTACCGGCGAATATCGCCGCGACCATCACCCGGGCCGCGCCCGCCCTGCTTGTCGTCATCGCGACCCTGATCGCCGCCAGCATGTCGCTGGCCGATCGCAATGGTCTTGATATCGTCGGCGAACTGCCCACCGGCCTGCCGCCTGTCCAGCCGCCGCTGGTACCTTTGGAAATCTGGCGAGAACTGCTTGGCCCGGCCGCGCTGATTTCCCTGATCGGTTTTGTTGAAAGCGTGTCGGTCGGGCAGAGCCTGGCGGCGCGGCGGCGCGAGAGCGTCAACCCGAACCGGGAGCTCTTCGGCCTGGGGGCTGCCAATGCCGCGGCGGCCCTGACCGGGGGATATCCGGTGACCGGCGGGTTCGCTCGCTCGGTGGTCAATGAGCAGGCCGGCGCCCAAACGCCCCTGGCCGGCGTCTTTACCGCGCTGATCATCGCCATCGTCGCAGTTTTCCTGACCCCGCTGTTTTATCATCTCCCCAAAGCCGCGCTCGCTGCCACCATCCTGATCGCGATCTGGAAACTGGCCGATTTCAAGAGCCTGCGTGAAGCCTGGCGCTATTCCCAGGCCGATGGTGCAGCGGCTTTTCTGACCCTGTTCGGCGTGCTTTTCCTTGGCGTGGAGCTGGGATTGACGCTGGGTGTGACGGTATCAGTCGGCTCCATCCTGTTGAGGACAATGAAACCGCACTGGGCCCAGGTCGGCCAGGTGCCGGGCACGCACCATTTCCGCAATCCCAACCGGCATGAGGTGGTTCTGTCACCGCACGTCTACGCCATCCGTGTCGACAGCGCGCTCTACTTCGCCAATGCCCATTTCCTGGAAGATCTGCTGGCCCAGACCATGGCGGAGCATGAGGGTATTACCGATGTCGTGCTGATGTGCCCGGCGGTGAACTTCATTGACGCGAGCGCCCTTGTCAGCCTGCGCACCATCAACCAACGCCTGTCCGATAGCGGGGTGACGCTGCATCTGTCCGAAGTCAAAGGTCCGGTCAATGACCAGCTCATGGCTGCCGGGTTTGGTGACGAGCTCAGCGGCGAGATTTTCATGTCGCAATATGCGGCCATGCGCACGCTTGATCCGCAAACGACCTTACGGGCCGAGGGCGTCGATTAGGCCGCGCCCCGGAGCCAAGACAGCCCCGTTCGAAGCGTGTATCCTGAGCCAGCGGCGCTCCTGCCGCAGCTTGCCCGGATATCCAGATGACGCATCACGATCCCAACGAGATTTTCCCGCTCAAACCCGATTTCTCTTCGGCCGCGCATATCAATCCGGAGCGCTATGACGCGCTTTATCGCCAGTCCCTGGAGGACCGTGAGGGCTTCTGGCGCGAACAGGCGGGCCGGATCGACTGGATGAAACCCTTCACCCAGATCGAGGACGTCTCGTGGGACAAGGATGACCTCCATATCCGCTGGTTCGCTGACGGCACGCTCAATGCCTGCGTCAACTGCATTGACCGCCACCTGCCCGAGAAGACCAATGAAACTGCAATCATCTGGGAAGGCGATGACCCGGAGGTCGACAAGACCATTACCTATGGCGAGCTCCATGCCGAGGTCGGCCGGCTGGCCAATGGCCTGCGCGAGCTGGGCGTAAAAAAAGGTGACCGCGTCACCATCTATATGCCGATGGTCCCCGAAGCGGCCTATGCCATGCTCGCCTGCGCCCGCATCGGTGCGGTTCATTCCGTGGTCTTCGGCGGCTTCTCTCCGGATGCTCTGGCCGGGCGCATTACCGATTGCGAGAGCGATTTCGTTATCACCGCCGATGAAGGCGTACGGGGCGGGCGCGCCATCCCGCTCAAGGCCAATGTCGACAAGGCAATCGAGATTGCCGGGCGCGGTCAGAAAGTCGTCGTGGTCCGGCGCACCGGCGGGGCGATCGCCTGGGATCATGATCGCGATGTCTGGTATCACGACCTCATCGTCGGCCAGCCGGAAGATTGCGAGCCGGAGGAAATGAGCGCGGAGGATCCGCTCTTCATTCTCTACACCTCCGGATCGACGGGAAAACCGAAAGGCGTGCTTCACACCACGGGCGGTTACATGGTCTGGGCGTCGCTGACCCACGAGGCCGTCTTCGACTACAGGCCCGGCGATATTTACTGGTGCACCGCCGATGTCGGTTGGGTCACCGGTCACTCCTATATCGTCTATGGACCGCTTGCGAACGGCGCCATCACGCTGATGTTCGAGGGTGTCCCGACCTATCCGGGCCCGGACCGCTTCTGGCAAGTCGTCGACAAGCACAAGGTCAATATCTTCTACACCGCCCCGACCGCCATCCGCGCCCTGATGCGCGAGGGCGACGCCCATGTCAGCAAGCATTCGCGCCAGTCCCTGCGTCTCCTGGGCAGTGTTGGCGAACCGATCAATCCGGAAGCCTGGACTTGGTATTATCGCGTTGTGGGTGATGAACGCTGCCCGATTGTCGATACCTGGTGGCAGACAGAAACGGGCGGCATCATGATTACCCCCCTGCCCGGCGCCCATGACCTGAAACCCGGTGCCGCGTCCAAGCCGATGTTCGGGGTCGAGCTGGCGCTGATGGACGGCGAAGGCAAGCGCCTGCCCGACAGCGGCGAGCAATCCGGCAATCTCGTCGTGACCCGCTCCTGGCCAGGCCAGATGCGCACCGTTTACGGTGATCACCAGCGCTTTGTCGATACCTATTTTTCCACTTATGAAGGTCTGTATTTCTCCGGCGACGGCGCGCGCCGTGATGCCGACGGTTACTGGTGGGTCACCGGCCGTGTCGATGACGTTCTCAACGTCTCCGGCCACCGCCTCGGCACGGCCGAGATTGAAAGCGCCCTGGTCGCCCATGACGACGTCGCCGAAGCGGCCGTGGTCGGCTACCCCCATGATATCAAGGGTCAGGGCATTTATTGCTTCGTCACCCTGTATCAGGGCCGTGATCCGGCAGCGGAGGACGTGCAGGCGCTGAAAGCCTGGGTCCGACAAGAGATCGGACCGGTGGCCACCCCCGATGTCATCCAGTTCGCGCCGGCTCTGCCGAAAACCCGTTCCGGCAAGATCATGCGCCGCATCCTGCGCAAGATCGCCGAGAACGAGTACGGCAATCTCGGCGACATATCGACGCTGGCCGATCCATCAGTCGTGGAAGAGCTGATCGCCAATCGCGCTGACGCCTGAGGCAATTGTCTTGCATCAGCGCTCGCGAAGCGGGGCAGAACCGGTTATAGCTCTGAGACCGGTTGTCCCGCTTCAGGAGCGTGTTGTGCGTTTTCGTTTTGTCGCCATTGCCCTCATCGCCAGTTTCGCGTCCGCCTGTGCCACCAGCACACCGGTCTGCCGCGCACCGTCGCAGGCTGAAATGCAGGCCTTCATGGCCGTCATCAGCCATAACCCAGCTGCGCTCTCTGAAGCCATGGCATCGGGCGCTGCCCGTGATGCGCTGAACGCTCAGGACGCCAATATCCGCAGCCATATCTGGGGTTCACAAGGCGAGACGCGCGGCACAGTTTTGGGACTGCTTTCGCGGCCGCCGCTTTGCGTACTCGACAACCAAGCCGCCAACGACATGAATGGCGGTCACAATATCCTGGTCTATCCCCAGTCCAGCTATGACGCCGTCCTGCCCGCAGCGGATACCGGAGCGGCTTTCCCCTATGGTGTACGGATGCGTGACTACCTGACCTGCCGCTTCACCGAGACCGCAAATGGCCTTCGTCTCGCCGATGCCTGCGGCTTCCGCCCCTACACGGCACCGCCGGTCACCGGCTGATCCGGACGACTGCTAATAATTCACCACCTCGATCGCGGGTAAATCGCTGCGTCCCGGCCTTCGAATCGCCGCGGGCTTTGCTATGAGCCGCCGCGTCTTCACACGCAGCGAGTTCCTTCATGTCTGTCCAGATTGGCCCGGTCGGCGCGGCCCAGATCACCCCTGTCACTTTTTCAGGGCATCTCGTCAAAGCCCAGCTTTCCACCTGCATCCATGAACTCGCCGCCCGGCTTGCGGAAAGCGGCCGCTATCTGGTCGACTTCCGCGGCTGTGCAATCGACGCCAGCATCGGTGAATTCATGGGTCTGATCGAGCACTGGTTTGAATCTCTTGGCACCAATACGCCAATGGCCGTCCTGATGGACGGCCAGGCGCAAGGTGATTACGCCATGCTGTTTGACACCAAGAGCTTCCTGCTCGGTAGCCGGCTGAAGACATTTACCTGCCCTGACGAGGCCAGCGACTGGCTGGCCAAGGGCATCAGCCCGACGGCCGCGCTCTAGTCCTCGAACTCGGTGAGCTGCATCGGCTTTTTCAAACCTTCCGTGATGTGCTCATAGGCCGGCAGGGTTAGGAACTCGACGAATTCGTCTGACAGGACGATGTCACGCAGCAGGTCGGCAGCAACACTGATACGCTCGCGCACATCCGGCAGGTCCGGCACCTCTCCCTGGATGGATTCGCGGTAAGCCTCGATCTTGGCGCCGATCGTACCGGCAGTGATAGGCGTACCCTCTTCCGTCGTCCGCTCGAACACGCGCCATTGCCACAGCTGGGCGCGGGCGATCTCGGCAGTTGCGGCATCCTCCATCAGATTATGGATCGGAACCGCACCGCGACCGCCGAGCCAGGCGGCGATATAGCGAATCGCGACATCGATATTCCCGTCGACACCGGCATCGGTGATCTTGCCTTCCGGCGCTTCCAATAGCGCCTTGGCGGTCACCGGCAAGGCCATCTCTTCTTCGCGGTCGATCTGATTGGCCCGCGGCATCTTCTGGTCAAAGATTTCGCGTGCAATCGGGACCAGGTCCGGGTGTGCCACCCAGGTACCGTCATGGCCGTTGAGCACTTCGCGCAGCTTGTCCTCGCGGACCTTTTCCTGCGCTGCCGCGTTGGCCTCAGGATCATTCTTGACCGGGATAAAGGCCGACATGCCACCCATGGCGTGGGCACCGCGGCGATGGCAGACCGAGATCACACGGCGGGAATAGGCATCCATGAAGGGCACCGCCATCGAGACTTGCGAGCGGTCCGGCAGGACACAATCCGGATTGGCTTTCAGCCGTTTGATATAGCTGAAAATATAATCCCAGCGGCCGCAGTTCAGACCAACCACATGCTCCTTGAGTTCATAGAGTATCTCATCCAGCTCGAAGGTGGCCGGCAGGGTCTCGATCAGAACCGTGGCGCGAATGGTGCCACGCTCCAGGCCGAGTTCATCCTCGGCGTGCTGGAAGACCAGGTTCCAGAGGCGCGCTTCATAGCGGCTCTCAAGCTTGGGCAGGTAGAAATACGGCCCCGTCTCACGCGCCTTCAGCGCCTCGTGATTGTGGTAGAGGTAAAGACCGAAATCGAACAGCGAGGCCGACAGGGCAACACCATTGACGAGCACGTGGCGCTCGTCGAGATGCCAGCCGCGCGGGCGCACGATGAGCACGGCCGCATCCTCATTGATCGCATAATTCTTGCCCGACTTCTCGTCGGTGAAATCGATCTCGCGCTTGTTCGCATCACGCAGGTTGATCTGGCCTTCGATCAGATTGGCCCAGTGCGGGGCGGTGGCATCCTCGAAATCCGCCATGAAACACTTCGCACCCGAATTAAGTGCGTTGACAACCATTTTGCGATCGACCGGTCCCGTGATCTCGACACGGCGATCCTGCAGATCCGCAGGTGCCGGGCGCACTTTCCAGTCGGCCGCACGAATGTCTGCGGTCTCGTGCGGGAACAGCATCAGTGCACCGGCATCGAGCTCGGCCTGACGTTCGCGGCGATAGCGCAGCAGGGACTGACGGCGTCGCTCGAACCGGCGATGCAGGCCGGCAATGAAGCTCAACGCGTCATGCGTGAGGATATCGCGATAACCCGGCTCCAGATGGCCGAGGATTTCAACACCGGTGGGAGAAATATGCGTCATGATCGTGTCCGTTCCTACTTGAGCGCTGATACGCGCGCCTGGCTGCGAGATAGTGCCGGGAGGGTTCGTGATACCGAGGGCGCCCCCTCCCGGCCGGGCCTGTAGAGCCCTTCCTTATTCCGCAGCGAACTGCGAGGTTTCCGTCGACTCGGCCATGGCAGTGGTCGAGGACTGGCCACCGGAAATCGCCAGCGAGACCTTGTCGAAATAACCGGTGCCGACTTCGCGCTGGTGACGCGTGGCGGTGTAGCCATTCTCTTCAGAGGCAAATTCCAGCTGCTGCAGTTCGGAATAGGCACCCATGCCACGGTCCTTATAGCCGCGCGCCAGCTCGAACATGCCGTGATTGAGGCTGTGGAAACCGGCCAGGGTCACGAACTGGAACTTGTAGCCCATGGCGCCCAGCTCACGCTGGAATGTTTCGATCGTGGCCTTGTCCAGATTGGCTTCCCAGTTGAAGGACGGCGAGCAGTTATAGGCCATCATCTTGCCCGGATACTGCTTCTGGATCGCCTCGGCGAAGCGCTTGGCCTCATCCAGGTTCGGCTTGGAGGTTTCCCACCACAGAAGGTCAGCAACCTTGGCATAAGCAAGACCACGCTTGATGCAGTGCTCGACACCGAGGCCCTTCTTCAGGCGATAGAAGCCTTCCGGCGTCCGGCCGGCATCGAAGTCGATGAATTCGTGATCACGCTCATCAACATCGGAATTGATCAGGGTGGCCGATTCCGCATCGGTACGGGCCACGGTCAGGGTCGGAACACCCATGACGTCCGCGGCGAGACGCGCGGCTGCCAGATTGCGCTCATGATGGCTGGTCGAGATAAGCACCTTGCCACCGAGATGGCCGCACTTCTTTTCAGCCGCCACCTGGTCTTCGAAGTGAACGCCTGCAGCGCCAGCTTCGATGAACGCCTTCATGATTTCAAAACAGTTCAGCTGACCGCCGAAACCGGCTTCAGCATCGGCCACGATCGGCGCAAACCAATCGCGCGTCGCCTTGCCGTTCTCCGACACCTCGATCTGGTCCGCACGCTGCAGGGCGCGGTTGATCTTCTTGGCCAGTTCCGGCGCCGAATTGGCCGGGTAGAGCGACTGGTCCGGGTACATGGTGCCGGCGGTGTTGGCGTCGGCCGCGACCTGCCAGCCGGAGAGATAGATGGCCTTCAGGCCGGCGCGAACCTGCTGCATGGCCTGGTTGCCCGACAGCGCGCCCAGCGCGTTGATGAAGGGCTCGGTCTTGAGCAGCTCCCAGAGCTTGTTGGCGCCACGCTCGGCGAGCGTATGCTGGATCTGAACCGAACCGCGCAGACGCTGAACGTCTTCCGGCGTATACGGGCGTTCGATACCGTTGAAGCGGTCTTCTGCTGCGTTCGGGACGAGGTCTTTAAAACTGGTCATGGGAATCCCCGGTCTGACAATTACGTTGCCGTCACGTTGTCAAACGGATGACCGAGCGTCGATCCCCCCTTTCATATAAAGCGGATTGCGTGTATTGTGTTCACATTGTCAATTTGTTGTTTTGTAAATTTTGATACATGGCCGACGACACACGCCCCCTCGAAAAACTCTTTGCCGGCGCCCGCTTGCGCCGTCTGCGCCGCGAACGCGGCCTCACCCAGGCCGACGCCGCTCAGGCTCTAGGCGTGTCGGCCAGCTATCTAAACCTGCTTGAACGCAATCAACGTCCTGTCACGGCGCGGGTGCTTCTCGCCCTGGCTGAGAATTTCGATGTCGATGTGCGCGCTTTCGCCAATGAAAGCGACCAACAACTGATCGCCGACCTGCAGGAAGCCTCTGCTGATCCTGTCCTGCACGGGTTCGAGCTCGACCGGCTGGAGCTCAACGAGCTCGCGGACAGCCATCCACGGGCCGCCGAAGCCTTTGCCCGCCTGTACCAGACCTATCGCGAGACCAGTGCCGCCACCGCCGATCTGGCCACCCGCATGTCCGGCCCGGGTTCGACACTGGAAAGCGTCCGCGATGCCATTGATGCAAGCCAGAACCACTACCCCGAGCTCGAAGCCGCAGCCATGGATCTGCTCGAGCGCAGCGGAACCCGGCGCCGGGACCGTGACCGCACCCTGGCCAAATACCTGCTTGAGGAACACGGTTTCACGGTCCGGGTCCTGGACGAGGACATGATGGCCGGAGCCCGCCGCCGGCTGGACTTTCACGGCCGCCGCCTGCTGCTCTCGGAGGTTCTGCCCAGCACGTCACGTGCCTTCCATATGGGGGTTGCGCTAGCCAATCTGGAATGCGGCGAACTGATCGACGGGCTGATCGCCAAGGCCAATCTTCCCGGTGATGATTCCAAGCGCCTTTACCGGCTGGGCCTCGCCAACTATCTCGCCGGCGCCATCCAGATGCCCTACGAGCCGTTTCTGGCCGCCGCCGAGGAATGCCGCTACGACCTCTATGTGCTGCAGCGGCGCTTCGAAGCGAGTTATGAGCAGGTCTGTCATCGTCTGACCACGCTGCAGAGAAGCGGCGCGCGCGGCCTGCCCTTCTTCATGATCCGGGTGGATGGCGCCGGCAATGTATCAAAGCGCTTCGGTGGCGGCATCATGCCCTTTGTTCGCTCCGGCGGCGGTTGCCCGAAATGGAATCTCTATGATGCGCTGAGGCTGCCCGAGCGCATCCATGCGCAGAGCTTCGAACTACCCGACGGCCGGCGCTTCCTGTCCCTGGCCCGCGGTCAGATCAGCCCGGCCCCCGCCGGTCAGCCGCCGGTCCTGCACGCCATTGCGTTGGGCTGCGACTGGGACCATGCCAGCCGCATTATCCATGCAGACCCGCTCTCGGACAGCGCCCCGCAGGCCCTCGGCATCGCCTGCCGCCTGTGCGAACGCTCCGACTGCGCCCAGCGCGCCTTCCCGCCGATCAACCGCAAGCTGGACGTCGAACCCCACGTGCTCGGCGGCTCGCCCTACGGCTTTGATCCGACGAGCTGAACAGCGCATATGACAAAGAAAAAGGCCCCGGCGCGATGCCGGGGCCTTGTTCGTTCCAGCGTTCCAGCTGGGTTACTCTGCGGCTCCAGCGACGGCGTGGACATAGGCCATGCGCACATCCTGGTGATTGACCGTGTCCAGGTCCTTGGCGATTTTCTCGTCCTGTGCAGCGAGCTCATCGAGGTCCTGGTCGGCGTAATGCATCACGCCCATATCGGTATAGGCTTTCTGGATCTTATCGCCCCAAAGGCCGATATCCTTCACCACCGGCACGATGCGCTGGAAGAGCAAGGTGCGGAAAAGCTTGTTCATTTCCGACTGCTCGGAATATGCTACGCACTCCTCGACCGGCAGATCCATGGTTTCATAGACCTCACGCGCCTGGAAACGGTCACGCATGTGATAGCAAGCCTCTACCAGGAATTCCTCGCGCTCATCGCGTTCGGCCTGGGTCAGGTGCGGATAGTAGTCCCGCAGGGTCAGGCGCCCAAAGGCGACATGGCGCGCCTCGTCTTCCATGACATAAGCATTGACCATCTTGGCCAGCGGGTTCTGAGCCAGATCGCGAATGGTACCGAAGGCGGCGAGCGCCAGCCCCTCGATCACGACCTGCATAGCGAGATAGGTAAAGTCCCAGCGGCTATCGCGCAGTGCGTCATCCACAAGCGCCTTGAGCGGTGCGGTCATCGGGTAAGCGACGCCGAACTTCTGCATCAGGTTCTTGTAGGCCTCAACGTGACGCGCCTCGTCCATGACTTGGGTGGCCGCATAGAATTTGGCGTCAAGATCGGGGACCTGTTCGACAATCTTGGCGGCACAGATCAACGCTGCCTGCTCGCCCTGCATGAACTGGGAGATATTCCAGGCCTGGGCATGACGGCGGAACTCGATCTGATGCTTCTTGGACATCTTGTTCCAGATATCGGAACCATGCAGCGCAATGCCCTCATCGGGCAGTTGCATCGGGTTCTCGACGTCGAGATCGAGGCTCCAGTCGATGCGATTGACCGCATCCCACTGCATGTCCTTGCCCTTCTGATACAAGTGCATCAGCGTGGTACGGCCCTCGCCATACTCAAAGTCAAACGTGGCGTCAAATTCCTGCGGGACCGACCAATGCTTGTCGATGTCCGGCATCGGATAAAGTTCGCGAAGCGAGCCCATGGCGCTTAAACCTCCCCAGGTGCGACCAACACTGTTCTATCTGTGAACACCGTTCACTTTCGACAGAGTGTGTCAATTTCGGGTTAAAAGCAAGAGGCAGCCGGGCGATACCGGGTCAATTTCAATTACTCGGCCGGCGCCTCACTGCGCGGGGCCGGCGAATTCGTACCGCCCTGCTGAGCCTTCCAGCGCTCATATATCTCCTTCGACGTGCTGCGCGAGCCATCCGGCGACCAGCCCGGCGGGGCCAGCAGGAACATCATCGCCTCACGCCAATTGCCAGCATTACGCATATCATTGGCAACACCGAGCCACTCATGCATGGCGATCTTCAGCGGATTATAAGTGCCGAGATTCTTGACGATACCGTAGCGGATCGGCTCATCATCAAGCTCAGCCTGGAAAGTGCCGAACATCCGGTCCCAGATGATGAAGACTCCGGCGTAATTCTTGTCCAGATACATCGGGTTGATGCCGTGATGGACGCGATGATGCGAGGGCGTATTCATGACGGCCTCAAACCAGTCCGGACACTTCCGCACGACTTCGGTGTGGATCCAGAACTGGTAGATCAGATTGAGACCACCAACGAAGGCAATCATCACCGGGTGGAAGCCGATCAACGCAAGCGCAGACCCCAGCCATAACCATTTCAGGGTGAAAATGCTAAACCAGGACTGCCGCAAGGCGGTGGTCAAATTATAGTGCTGGGAGGAGTGATGTACGACATGGTCGGCCCAGAACCAGCGCACGGTGTGGCCCCAACGGTGGGACCAGTAGTAGACGAAATCATCCAACACAAAGGCGAGTATCCAAGCCCACCACGCAAATGGTATGTCGAATAAGCGAAACTGATACACAAACAGCAGCCAGGCACCAATGATGGTGCCGAAGGCCACCCCGGCGACGACACTCCCAAACCCCATTATCAGGCTTGCCGCGCTGTCGCGCGTCTCGAACGTCGCGCCGCCCTGTCGCCGGGCAAAAAACATTTCCGCAAAAACCAGCGCCGTGAACAAGGGTACAGCGAGCCAGGTCGGGTTGATAAGGTCAGGAATATTCATCTCAGGCCTGTAATGCGTTGAGTTTGTCAGCCCATATGCGGGCCTCGCCAGCATCCCCCAGCCCCAAACGGACAGGAGCGAAGGTGAAATCGTTCAGGGAAAGCGTGATCGCTCCGCCCTCCTCCATTCGCGCAGCCCGCACCGAGCCCGGGTCGAGATAGCGGATTACAACAGTATCGCCTTGGGTGGAGAGCAAACCGATACGAGCCGCACCCGCCTCTTCCACGAGCGCCGACCGGCCGTCCTCTGCCAGCACCCCGGCCCCCGCACGAAAGCCGACATTGTCGATATCGAGTTTGCGCTTGGCGTCCTCCAGCGAAGCAATCACGGCGGGAGTATGCAGTCCGAGATAGTGGTTGGCCGCAACCATGGCGGTGATTCCCAGAACGGAACCGAGCAGAACCCAGATCAGTACCAAAACGATCTCCCGGACGAAAAAGGCATGTAACAACGACGAAGGACAAAGGCTAAACAGCCTTCGCCCCAATTCAAAGCAGAAATTGAACGATGTTCACTACTCGCCAATGAGCAGGGTTTGCGCAAACGCGCGGTGCCAGCATTGGGCCGACCACGGCTCGAGCAGAGGGCATGGCCGGAAGTACGGCGAGGCGGCAGCGCAAAAAGAAACGGCGCCGGGGATCCCCGGCGCCGCTCCAAATACTGTCTTCTGAGAACCGGCCAAAAAGGCCGTTCTTCTTAGAAGTTCGTCCGTACCGTCAGACCATAGGTCCGCGGCTGGTTCGGGTAGACCGAGAAAGATCCGGACTGCAGCGTGGTCGGGAAACCGGAGGTGTAGTACTCGTCCTCATTGAGGTTACGAGCCCACAGCAGGGTTTCCACGCCGTTGTTGAAGTTCAGACCAATCGAGGCGTTGACGGTGCTGACCTGACGAGAGATCGACTCCGGCAGGTTCTCCAGAAGCCGGACTTCCGATTCATACTGCCAGTCACCGCGCAGCATCAGCTCACCGAAGGACAGCTGGCGGGTGTACTCGACACCGAAGGAGCCAGCGAATTCCGGAATGCCCGCAACGGCCTGACCGCTCAGATCACCGGTTCCGTCCTGAACACCATCAGCGAGGTCGACCGCACCGCCGGAAACCACCGGAGCGCCCTGGAAGTCGTCATATTCAGCGTCCATCCAGATGCCGGACAGCGTAAAGGTCAGGCCCTCAATCGACGGCGGCTCGATCACACTGTCAAACTCAAGACCGTTTGCAGACTGCTCACCAGCATTGATGACCGCGAAACCAGCACCCTGGAAGACAGAGGACTGGAAGTCCGTGATGGTCTGATCGAAGTATGCAACGTCAAGCGAGCCCCAGTCGAAGCGCGTCTTGAAACCGATTTCGAACGTCTCGGTGATTTCCGGACGGGCGAAACGCTGGTTACCAGCAACGCCGAGAGCTTCGGCCGTGTTGACGATGGTCGGAGCACCGAGCGCATTGTCCGCAGCCAGTTCACCGGCAGCCCGCAGTGCAGCAATGTCAGAAGAATTCGGACGCGTATCCGGCGTCAGGTTCCAGGACGATGCCTTGAAGCCGCGAGAGAACGAAGCGTAGACATTGGTACGGTCAGTGGCGTCATAAGCGAGGCGCACCGTGTACGGCGTGTCCGAGTCAGACGTGCGACCGTCTTCGACAGAATTCGGGAACGGCGTCAGAGCACCAAGCGGCTGCAGACCCAGAGCGAAGAAGTCGAGGAGCGGGTTAGCCAGCGGCAAGCCGGTAACCGGGTCAACGATAACGCCGCCAACATCGACACCGCCATTGGCAAGAGCAACCGCGTTGAACGTGGTCGACGCGTTCACGAACGCACCAAAGACAGCCGGGTTGGCAGCGGCGAAAGCGCCGACAGCAACCGGGTCGGCCGGGTTAACGCCAGCATTAGCGAGGAAGCTGCCCAGACCGACTTCAACCAGGTTGAGATCGGAGAACGGGTTGGTGCGGACGACGTTGAGGAAGTCCACTTCCTTTTCCGACTCGAAGTAAGCCAGACCAGCGGTGAAGACCAGACGATCCGTCAGATTGAAGTCAATCTGAGAGAAGATCTGGAACTGCTCATCGCTCTGCTCTGCGGTGAAGGTGGTACCACCACCGTCCGCGAAGAAGGAGCCCGGCGCAAAGCCGGTTGCGGCTTCAAGCCCACCGAGTGCGCCACCGGTCAGAATGTCAACATAAGCGCGCGTATCGCTGCCGTAGAGACGGGAGTCATCAACGGTCATGTCTTCCGTGGAGTAGTAAGCACCCAGCAGGAAGAAGGCACGGTCACCCCATTCACCCGTCAGGCGGAATTCCTGGCTGAACGTATCAACGTCCAGGCCGCGAACGTTCGCGCCAAGCAGTTCGAGCGTGGTGAAGTCACCCTCGTAATCGATGTAATCTTCATACATGCGATAGGAGGTGATCGAGCTCAGCGAAAGCGTGTCGCTGAGGCTCCAGTCGGCCTGAGCCGAGATACCGGAATTCTCGATCCGGTTCTCGTTCGCGAAGTCGGTCGCGATCTCATAGTTGAAACCAGCGCCAGCGGAGGTCTGACCGCCAAGAAGGCCGCGCAGGACCGGACCAGCCGGACCGTCGAGCAAACGGTCGGTACCGCAGCAGGCCTCATTGATCTCGTCATGGTCCGCGATCACGCGCAGGCTGAACGTATCACTCGGCGTGTAAAGCAGCTGGCCACGAAGCGACCAACGATCGCGATCATTGAAATCGCCAGCCGGGCCGAGATTTTCATAATAGCCGTCACGCTGGTTCATGCTTCCGCTGACCGAGAAGGCCAGGTTGTCGGAGAGCGGTCCAGTGAAGGAGCCACGCGTGATGATGCTGTTGAAATTGCCCAGGGTGATTTCGGCAGAGCCGCCATATTCAAACTGAGGCGCTTCGGTGATGATGCTAACCACACCCGCGGTTGCATTCTTACCGAACAGGGTCGACTGCGGTCCGCGGAGAACCTCGATGCGCTCAATGTCATTGAGGTCAGACAGCGCCGTACCGGCGCGGCTGCGGAAGACGCCATCGATGTAGACAGCAACCGAAGGCTCGATGCCCGGGTTATTCGCGCCGTTACCCTGACCACGAATGATGAAAGTCGCGTTGGAGCTGCGCTCCAGCTGGCTGACGCGCAGCGACGGCACGACAGACTGCAGGTCGATCGCATCGACGATCTGGGAATTTTCCAGGGTTTCAGCCTGGACAACAGAAACAGCGATCGGAACTTCCTGAAGCGTCTGCTCGCGTTTCTGGGATGTAACAGTGATTTGCTCGATCTGAGCGTAGGCGCCGGTGGCACCGACAAGACCAGCAAGCATGGCGGTCGTGCCCAGAGCGGCCGCCTTCGAGAACATTTTCATTGGAATTTTCTCCCCTCATTTACGCGGTACCAAGCCAACCGTCCGCGCGTATGGTGCGATATGAACATTATGCGACGAGGCTGTCAGCCTGTTTCTCCGCTATTGGCAAAAAAGATGCCGAAGCAGTTGCATGCCTGCCGCACTCTAGAATCGCTAGAGCCCTCTTATGCCTGCTCTTTTCTCTCGGGTGAACTCTGCTAGGCTGCAAAGTGAACAGCGTTCAATAAGCTGGTTATGGGGAGAAGAATGAGCCGTATTATCATTGGCTTAGGTGCCATTTTAGGCCTTTTGGCGGTCACGGCGGCCGGGTGGTATTACCGCCCGTGGTCGGAGTATTCGCCAGCCGAAATCCAGGCCGCCACCGCAAATGCAGCCCTCGCAGAAACATTTCGCGATATGGGCGAAGTGTTCCCCTTCAGAACAATCAGCGCGGGAGAAAACGGCGAATCCTTCACCCGCCAGACCCGGAACGATACGGTCGGTTACACCCTCAATGGCCAGGATCGGGACATCACCGACTGGCTTTCGGAGTCCGATAGCACCGGGTTGATGGTGTTGCACAATGGCGAGGTCGTGCATGAGGAATACTTGCTCGGTTCGACACCGGAAACGCTGCACACCTCCTGGTCGGTCGGCAAGAGCTTCGTCGCGACCCTGATCGCCATGGCGCTGCATGAAGGACGCATCGACAATCTCGACCAGAATGCGGAGGTTTTCGCCCCGCAGCTCGCAGGCTCGCCCTTCGGAGAAACGTCTCTGCGGCACCTCTTGATGATGTCGGCCGGGGTCGACTTCAACGAGGATTACAGTGCCCCGGACAGCGATATCCGCCGCCTCTTCCTCGGCGCCAATATCTGGGGCCGGAATATCGACAGCATGGTGACCGAGATCGAGCGGGATCGCGAGCCTGGCGAGGACTTGCACTATGTCAGCGCCAACACCCAGGTGCTGTCGGCTGTCGCACGCGGTGTCTACGACGCTCCCCTGGCCCGGGTGGTGGAAGACAAGATTTGGCGCCCAATCGGCATGACGTCGGACGCCAACTGGAACCAGAACCTGCCCGGCGAAAACGGCATCGCCATTGGCTATTGCTGCCTTAACGCCACGCTCGAGGACTATGCCCGCTTCGGCCAGTTCTACCTGCAGGACGGGGTCTGGAACGGCGAGCGCCTGGTACCGGAGGGCTGGGTCGACATGGCAACCCGGCCGAATGCGGACTTCCAGGAACCGGACTATGCGGAGGCTCCCTACCCGCTGCGCGGCTATGGCCTGCATTTTTGGGTCCCGGAGGGCTATGACGGCGAATATTTCATGGCCGGGGTTTACGGCCAGTATGTCTGGGTCGACACCCGTCGCAATATCGTCATTGCCCGCACGGCGGCTGACCCGGAATGGGGCGCACGCACCGAGGAGTCGCTTACGGCCATGCGCGCGCTCGCGGCTCATTATGGCGGTCCGGTAGAAGCCGACGCTGGCACAATCGACGCGGCGCCGATCGACACAGAAACTGAAGACGACACTGAAGAAAACAACGAGCCCGGGGATGAAGGCGATGAGTGAGACTGAATTCGACTACATCATCTGCGGTGCCGGCTCGGCTGGCTGTACCGTCGCCGAGCGCCTGTCGCGTGATCCGTCAGTGACGGTCTGCGTGCTGGAAGCCGGCGGCTCGGACAAAAGCGCCATCATCAGAACCCCGATGCTGCTGCAATTCGCCGTCACCGGTGAGCAGTTCAACTGGGGCTATTGGACAGAGCCGCAAAAACATCTCAATGACCGCAAACTGCTCTGGCCGCGCGGCAAGACGCTGGGCGGCTCTTCCTCCATCAACGCCATGCATTACATGCGCGGCGCCAAGGAGAATTATGACGAGTGGGAACGCGAATACGGCGCTGAGGGCTGGGGCTGGGACAATGCCCTGCCGGCCTTCAAAGAGGTTCAGGGCCAGCAACGCGGCCCGTCCGACCTGCACGGCGCCGAAGGTCCGCTTTCGGTCGAGGACATCACCCCGCTCAACCCGCTGACGGATGCCTTCTTCAAGGCCGGCGACCAGCTGCAATACCGCCGCAATGACGACTTCAACGGCCACCGCCAGGAAGGCTTCGGCCCCTACCAGGTGACGCAGAAGGACGGCAAGCGCTGCTCCGCCGCCGACGCGTTCCTGCGCCCGGCCCTGGAGCGCGAAAATTGCTCGGTGACGATCAAGGCCATGGTGCGCCGCATAGTCATCGAGGATGGCGCCGCGACCGGTGTCGAGGTCGATATCGACGGCACCCGCGCGGTTCTGACCGCACGCAAGGAAGTCATCCTTTCCGGTGGTGCGATCAATTCACCGCAGACCCTGCTGCTGTCCGGCATTGGTCCGGCCAATGAGCTGCGCGAAGCCGGAGTTTCGGTCGAGCATGACCTTCCCGGTGTAGGCAAGAATTTGCAGGACCATCTAGACGTCACGGCCCAGATCTGGACCAAGTCGGACATCTCGATCGGCAATTCGCTGCGCTCCATTCCGCGCCACGCCTATATGATGGGGCGGATGATGCTGATGGGTGACGGGCCGGCCTTCGTGAACCCGGTGCAGGGCGGCGCTTTCATCAAGTCGGCCTATGCCGATGACCTGCCCGACCTGCAATTGGTCTTCATTCCGGCGATCTCCAACCCGCACGGGATTGAAAAGGCCTGGGGTCACGGTGTGACCCTGCATGTCTGCCAGCTCTATCCCAAGAGCCGCGGCGAGATCCGCCTGAAGACCACTGATCCCAATGATCATCCGGTGATCCAGCCGAATTATCTGGAAGACCCGTTTGATACCGATGTGATGACCGATGGTCTCGCCAAGGTGCGCGAAATCCTGGCCGCGCCGGCCTTTGATTTCGACCGTAAATCCGAGCGTTATCCGGAGCCCGGTATCACTACCCGTTCGCAGCTCGAAGATGATGTACGCGCGCGGGCTGAAACCCTGTATCATCCGACCTCTACCTGCGCGATGGGATCAGGCGAGCTGGCCGTCACTGACAGCCGCTGCCGGGTCAAAGGTGTCGACAAGCTGCGCGTCATCGACGCCTCGGTCATGCCGCGCCTGGTCGGCGGCAATACCAATGCGCCGACCATTATGATCGCCACGCGCGCCGCGGCGATGATTGCCGAAGACAATGCCTAAGGGAGGCAGCCAATGAGCGAAGCTGAAGCCAAACAGATCGAACGCATGAAATCGATCCTGGCGGCCCAGAAAGCCGCCTTCCGGGCCGAACGTCACCGGCCGCTGGACAAGCGCAAGCATGATCTCGACAAGATCGCCGATCTGTGTCGGAAGAATGCCGACGCCATCACCGATGCGATCAGTCAGGATTTCGGCAATCGCGCCCGGATCGAGACCGCCATCGCCGAGCTGGCCTTCGTCATCCAGGACGCGGCCCATATCAAGAAACACCTGAACAAATGGGCCAAGCCCAAGCGCGTCGGTGTGCCCTTGACGCTGATGCCGGGCAAGGCTGTCATCCGTCGGGAACCGATCGGCGTGGCCGGCATTATCTCGCCCTGGAACTATCCGTTCCAGCTCGCCATGGCTCCGCTGGCGGCGGCGCTGGGCGCCGGTTGCCGGGCGATCATCAAACCTTCCGAATACACACCGGCTACAGCCGAGATCATGAAACGGCTGATCGCCGAGAATTTCGAGGAAGATCATGTCAGCGTCGTTACCGGCGGCCCGGCTGTCGGCCAGGCCTTCACGACGCTGAAATGGGATCATCTTTTCTACACGGGATCGACCCAGGTCGGCCGCTTGGTCGCCATGGCGGCAGCAGACAATCTGGTCCCGGTAACGCTTGAGCTGGGCGGCAAGTCACCGGCCATCGTCGCGCCAGACTATCCAACGGAGCAGGCGGCCAAATCCATTGGCTGGGGCAAGCTTTTCAATGCCGGACAAACCTGTGTCGCACCCGACTATGTTCTCGCACCGAACGGCCGCGAGCGGGAAATCGGCCAGGCCATTATTGACGTCGCCCAGCACCAATTCCCGGAGGCCGCCAGCGATGACGCCTACACCTCTATCGTCTCCGATCGCCATTATGAGCGCCTCAATGCGATGATCGAGGAGGCCCGGGCTGCCGGTATCGAGGTTTTGCAGCCCGAGCATGACAGCCAGGCGGCACAAGCGGCGCGCAAAATTCCCCCGACCGTGGTGATCGATCCGCCGGAAGACAGCGCCATGATGATCGAGGAAATCTTCGGCCCGATCCTGCCGATCAAGGGCTATGCGGAGCTTGAAGGCGCTCTCGATTTCGTCAACGACCGGGAGCGCCCACTGGCGCTTTACGTCTACTCCACAGACAAGACACAGGCCGAACGCGTCCTCGATGAGACGATTTCCGGCGGTGCCGGGGTGAATATCAACCTCATGCACCTGTCTGTTCCGGACCTTCCCTTCGGCGGCGTCGGTGCTTCCGGCCAGGGCGCCTATCACGGCGAGACAGGCTTCAGGGCCTTCACCCATGAGCGCTCGGTTCTCTCGACCGGCAAATGGCACCCGTCCCGCCTTCTTGCTCCGCCCTACGGCAAATTCGCCGAGCGCGTGGCCCAGCGGCAGATGAAATAGGACGACAATGAGCGGACCTCTATCAGGCCAGCGCGCCCTGATCACCGGCTCCAGCCATGGCGTCGGCCGGGCGGCGGCGTTCCTGTTCGCAGAACAGGGCGCCGAGGTCATTCTGCATGGAAATCAGAACATGGCGGATGCCGATGCCGCCGTCCGGGAGATCGGTCCGCGCGCACTCGGCGCCGTGCAGGCCGATCTGATGATGCCCGGAGCCGGTCGCGAGCTCTACACCCGCGCCGCCGAGCTGGCCGGGGGCCGAATTGACACCATCGTCAATAATGCCGGCATCCACTGGGACACCCCCATCGATGCCAGCGACGAGACCTGGGAAGCCAATTGGGCCGGCCTGTTGCAGGTCAATGTGATGGCTGTGGCCGACATCTGCCGCGCGGCCCTGCCTGACATGGTCGAGAATGGCGGCGGCTCTTTTGTGAACATCGCCAGCCGCGCGGGTTATCGCGGCGAGGACAAGGACCACATGGCCTATGCTGCCTCCAAGGGCGCGGTGCTCTCGCTGACCAAGACCATTGCCCGGCAATGGGGCGATAATGGCGTTTATGCCTATGCCCTTGCGCCGGGCTGGATCAATACCCGAATGGCGCCGCAAAACGCCGCCGGTATTGCCGCCGCCGCGAGTGAAATCCCGATCGGCCGCATGGCCGAGCCGGAGGAAATCGCCGCCATGTGCGCCTTCCTGGCATCCGGCGCCTGCGCCAGCGCCACCGGGTCATGCATTGATATCAATGGTGCGAGTTATGTGCGCTGACTAGTCATCATCGATCTTGTCGGCACGACTATCCATGCGACCGGACTGGAATTCACCCAGCACCACCACGAGAACAAGCACCATGCTGGCGACGAATTTCGCCGTCGTATCAGTCTCAACGCCCAGCACTTCGATCAGCCGGAACCCCAATGCCGATGCCAATACGGCACCAGCACCCACCATCGCGGCCCTGACCCGGATCAGCGAACGCTGGCGACCGGCAGCACCGGTATTGCGCCGGGATATCTGGTAAATCACCGCGCCGCCAACAGGCAGGAAAACCAGAGACAGAAGCGCCCGCCCCCAATTTGCCGGATCCAGGACCAGGAGCGCGACAGACAGGCCTGCCACGCCCAACGCCACGAACAGGACGATCGGGGAAAAAAGCTTCATACCTATTCTGCCGCGATCGCCTGCGCTCGCCCGGCACGGTAAAGCCGCCCCGGCTTGGCGCCGGTCAGCTGCCCTTCTTCCATCACGACATCGCCCGCAACAATCGTCGCCGTATAGCCACGCGCGCCCTGAAGCAGTCGCTGCCCGCCGGCCGGCAGGTCCTGTTTCATATAGGGCGGTTCGAGCTGCAGCGCGGCAACATCGATAACATTGAGATCAGCCCGCATGCCTTCGCGGATATAACCACGGTCCCGCATGCCGAGATAATCCGCCTGGGCGCCGGTGAGCATGCGGATCACCCGGGGCAAGTCGAGCCGGCGGCCGCGCTTACGGTCACGGGTCCAGTGCGTGATCATATAGGTCGGCATGGAAGCATCGCAGACGGTGCCGACATGCGCACCGCCATCAGACAAGCCATAAAGCGCCTGAGGGTGCTCCATCATCTTGAGCACATTGTCGTAATTGAGTTCGGTATAGTTATAGAGCGGCAGGTAAATCAGCTCCTGGCCGTCCCGTTCCAGCAGCGTGTCATAGATCATCTCATAGATCGAAACGCCCTTGGCCCGCGCCTTGGACGCCAGCGAGTTTTCCGGCGGCTGCTCATAATCGGGCGGATCGCCAAGCTGGAAGAATTTCTCCGCCACCAGCTCGATATGTTCAAGCAGCAGATCCGCCAGCGGGGGTACGGAAGAGCCCGGGCCGGAAACCTTGTCGGTTTTCTCTGACAGGATCTGCGCCTTGAACTCCGGCGTCTTCATCTTGGCCACGCGTTCGGCCAGCGGCAGATCGGCGATGGTCTTGTAGCTCGGATAGCCCATAAAGGGATGGAAGGTGCAGTTAAAGCCGAGGAAGACGCCAATGGCGCGCGGCGCCACCTGCATGCGGGCATCCACGCCCTCCTGCTTGAGTTCCTCAGACAGCTTGGTCAGTTTGACCCATTGCTCGGGCGCAAAATCGCGCTGCATGAGCGAGAAAGAAAATGGCCGGCCGGACGCCTTGGCGTAGTCGGCTACGATCTGCCATTCCTCATCGAAATCCTGCTCACCACGCTCCAGGTTGAAGTCGCTGACCGCCTGGACCACGCCGAAATCGAGCCCGGCAAAAGCCCGGGCGATCCCCGTCAATTCATCGCGTGTCGCCTCCGAAGACGGCGTCCAGTCGCCGTCGGCCGTCTTGTGCACATCGGAACGACCGGTCGCGAAACCTATCGCGCCCGCCTCCAAGGCTTCGCGGGTCAGACGGCGCATTTCCGAAATATCGTTTTCATTGGCCGGCTCGGAGAAGACGGCGCGCTCGCCCATCACATAGACCCGCAGCGGATCGTGCGGAACCATGGCGGCGATATCGATCGTCCGCGGCATTTTTTCCAATGCGTCGAGATAGTCCGGGAAGCTCTCCCACTCCCAGGTCAGCCCTTCGTAAAGCGCTGTGCCGGGAATATCCTCCACGCCTTCCATCAGCTTGATCAGAGTTTCGCGATCCCCCTCACGCACCGGGGCAAAACCGACACCGCAATTCCCCATCACCGCCGTGGTGACGCCGTGGTCAATCGAGGGGCGTAATTCGGGATCCCAGCTGGCCTGACCGTCATAATGGGTGTGAATGTCAATAAAGCCCGGCGTGACGATCTGACCGGTCGCATCGATCACGCGCCCGGCTGGCCCGAGATCATTGCCGATCTGAACGATCACGCCGTCCTTGATGGCAATATCCGCCTCGACCGGAGCCTCGCCATCACCGCGATGGATTACCCCTCCCCGGATCACGATATCAAACATGTCAGACCTCCCGGCTTTTCCCGATTATGTTTTTTGATTGTGCCCAATCATAGCTGCGGAACAAGGCGACAACCACGAAACCGGCTGCGATATGCCAGATACTCCACAGCCCTGTGACCGCGACAGCGCCGCCCACGCCATCGAACTGCGAAAGCAGGATCAAAAGCCCCAGACCCGCATTCTGAATACCAACCTCGAAGGTCAAGGAGCGCCGTCTCGCCATCGACATGCCAGACACCCAGGCGGTCAGGCCGCCCAGGGCAAAAGCGAGCCCGTTATGGAGGAATACCACAGGGAAGAGCCCATGATCTGTGCCCAGCAGCACGTCCCGATTGGTATAGCCCCCAACCAGGATCAGTCCGAACAGGATTGCGAGGGCGACCGGCGACAAGGCCTTGCGCAGGCGCGCGGCCCATTCAGGTTTTTTCTCCGACATCAACATGCCCATGGCCAGCGGAAAGGCCAAGAGGGCGACGGTCTGGCTGATAAAGGGCCAGGGCGAGATATCCAGCGTGCCAACCAAGGCATTGGTCGGGGCGTAGAGGGCCGACCAGAACAGGATCGATACAGGCGTGATCAGCGCGGCCGAGACACTCGATATCGCTGTCAAAGAGACCGAGTAAGCAGTATCGCCGCGGCCGAACATGGTCAGCGCATTGGAGACATTGCCTCCAGGACAGCAGGCCACAACGATCATACCGAGGGCGACGCTGGGCACCGGCCCGAGCAGGTAAATCAGACCCAAGGTCAGCAATGGGAGACCCAGTATCTGGGCAGTTGCACCGATAATGACAGGCCGCGGCTCTGATCGCAGAGCCTTGAAGTCGGCGACTTTCAGCCCAAGCGCGACAGTGAACATCATCACCACCAGGCTGGCCGACATTGCTACGCGAAAACCGTTACTTAACTCGACATACAGGGCATCTGCGCCGGTTGGGTCCATGCGTCACTTTCCTCCCCGAAAACGACTGGTAAACCTTATTTCAAATTGCACCGTTTCGCAGCGCAACACATTTGGTACTCAAATAAAATCATTTTTGGGTCGCCAAACCGCTCAGACTCTGTATCTTATGTGGCACGGTTTTGACAGCAGTCCGCTGACTGTCGAAATCCTTTCGTGCGGGAAAGGATGCTGAAGCGGGGGATCTTAGTGATTCTCTGAGATGGCACCTATTTGTCTTTTGGAACGGCGTATCTACGCATTAGTCTTTGGGGGACTAAGTATGGGTCGGAAACGTTTCGACGAAATGCCTTGCGCGATTGCCCAGACGCTGAATCAGGTCGGCGACTGGTGGACCTTGCTGATTGTTCGGGATGCCATGAAAGGCGCCCGCCGCTTCAGTGATTTTCACGAGAGCACTGGCATAGCCAAAAATATCCTGACAGACCGGCTCAACAAGCTGGTCGAAAACGGCATCATGACTCGCGAAGAAGTCGGCGTGCGCGGTCAGCGGCAGGAATATGTCCTGACCGATCGCGGCGAAGCCCTCTTCCCGATCCTGATCGCCATGCAGCAATGGGGTGATCAGTGGATTTACGGCCGCGAAAAGCAGCCGGTGGTCCTTTATGATACCCGCAATGGCGAGGAGCTCACACCGATGAGCGTCGCCAATGAAAGCGGCGATGAGGTGACACATCACTTCATCGGATCGCGTCCGCAGGCCGATGAGGCCGAGGACGGCGGTTCCGTTTCACAAGCTGGCTAGGCATCCCGCCGCGGTCCGGACGGTTTCGTCTATGGGCGGACAGTCCGTCCGGCCGCGGCGCGCTCGCCTTTGTGCACTTCGCCTATAGGTATTACATCCGCCTTGATGTGCCCCGGCCGGTCGCATTCTTCAGGCTGCCGCAAAACCCCTCTCAAGCGAATTAGGAATGCCGCTCACATTGAGCTGGCGAATTCTATTGTCTAACATCACCCCCGGCGCACGGGCGCACCGTTTCCGCGGTGCGCTCCAATGACACATCAAGCAACGCCATTTGTAATGGGGAGATAGAGATGATTCTTACAGCCATGCTGGCCGCAACGGCCCTGCAGATGGACGCGCTCCTGGAGCACGGCCTGCAAATCACCACGCCAAGCGTGACCTACACCACATTCTTCAACGCCGACGGAACCTATACGACCGATGTCGGCATTGAAGGGACCTGGGAAATGCGCGGCGATGAAATCTGCGTCGTGCGCTCAACCGGAGAAGGCGGCTGCGCCCCGGTACAGGCCGACGCCGCCCTTGGCGACACTTGGGAGGGCATCAATGCGGCGACCGGCGAGACGGTGACCTACACCATCGTGCCTCGCGGCTAGCCCGACCATAGCGATCCAAAGACGCCGGCGGTGAGGCTCACCGCCGGCGTTTTTATTTGTGCGCGGATGGAAGGCCTATTCGCCAAAAGACCCCGCCGGCCCCGGGAATACGACCGGGGTTTCAGACCCGTCATGGGCCACTGCCGAGACACCGAAATAGTAGTTGTCGATGACAATATTCTCGACCACATACTCCCCGGTGAGCCCCACGAAGCGGCTGTGTGTCCATTGCGGCGCATCGGTCAGGCGCCAATAGACCCGATACCCCGCCAAATTCTCCGCCGCTTCGCCGTCCGGAACGGTCCAGCGCAAAGTCGTGTCCGGTGATACCGCACCCTCGATCTCGACATTGGCCGGGAAAGGCGGCGCACCGGCGATTTGCGCCAGGACGGCCACATTGAGCGAGGTCAGCTTGGCGGCGTGGTCGAAATCAACCTCATCCACCGTATCCCCGAAGACCCGGCCGGTTTCATCGGTACGGATATCCTGGTGCTGGCGGTCATAATGCTCATGGGTCTCCATGATGCGGACCCCCGGGATACCGACATCATTGAACGGACGGTGATGACCGCCGCGCCGGAACCGGTCGAGGCGATAAACCATCATCACATCGAGATTGGAGATGTACTGGTCGGCCGTGCGATCAACGAAGCGCGCCAGATTGCGCGACGGGCTGTCCACCTCTCCGCCGGTAAAGCGGCGCAGACGGGCTTCCTGGGGCGTCTCATTGGCTCGCGTCCCCTCGGAGAAGACCCGGGCCGTGGTGTTGTTGATGACCCCGTCAATGCCTTCAATATTGCCGATCATGTCATTGTTGAGAACGGCCTTGATGCGCCAGCCATTCTCCAGTGCGTGATCAGCCACGATCTGCCCCCCGAACAGGCCCTGCTCCTCACCGGACAGACCGGCATAGATGATCGAGCCGGGAAACTCGTACTGGCTGAGCACGCGGGCCGCCTCGATCGTGCCGGCCATACCGGATGCGTTATCATTGGCGCCGGGGCTGTCATCGGTCGAGTTGAGGGGGTCGGTGATGCGGCTGTCGATATCACCCGACATCATCACATAACGATCCGGGTCGAGTGTTCCGCGCTGGATAGCAAGAACGGAGACGACATCGGTCGGGTCGGGTATCCGGGTCTGACCGAAAATCGTGCCGGAGACGTACATTACTTCAAGGCACCCTCCGCACTCGGCAGAGATGCGTTCAAACTCCTCATAGATCCACCGCGTCGAAGCGCCCACGCCGCGGGTATCGCTTTCGGTATCGGACAGGGTATGGCGCGTGCCAAAGCCCGCCAGCCGTCGAATATCCGCCTCGATCCGGTCGGCAGACACGGCCGCGACATAGTCATGCACTTCCAGCACTTCGGACGGCGGAGCGTAGCGTGCTTCCTGCGCTTCCGAGCCGCAGGCAGCCAAAACAAGGGCCAGCCCGGTAATACCGATTCGAGTCATTCAATCCTCCCCAGATCGCGATGTCGGGGTCGAATGTTTCACGATTGGCAAGCGGGTCAAGCGAACGAGCCGCTTCAAGCCCAGGCAAAGCACCTGACAATGAACGCTGTTCGGTGTTTTCCCCAGACAAAATTCCCCTCATGATTGAATTTTACGCCGAACGGGGGGATAAGGTGGTCAGGGATTCGTTCCGTTCACGGACGGCTCCCTCACCCTGCACCGCGCTGCACCATCCCACACCCTCGCAACGCGGAAGCCTAAAGGGCTGGAGCACCCCCTCCAGCCCTTTTCTTCTGCCCCTAGCGTCGCGCCGTCCCGACTATCGCGGGACTTATCCACACCCGGTTTGGATTTGTGCTTGTTCTGGCGACCGCCGGATGCAACCGTCGGATGAAATCTCAAATGGGGAGATATTGAGATGGGATTTTTTGACGCGATCAAAAGCGGCTTTTCCAACTATGTGAATTTCCAGGGACGCGCACGGCGTAGCGAGTACTGGTTCTGGGTGTTGTTCACCTTCATCGCCTCTGTCGCGCTGACCTTCCTCGACATGGCCATGATGGGCGTTGAGAGCTTTGGCGTATTCAGCCCGCTCTTCTCGCTCGCTGTAATTCTGCCCAGCATCGCTGTGGCGGTACGCCGGCTGCACGATAGTGGCAAAAGCGGCTGGTGGATCCTGATCGGCCTGATCCCGCTGGTCGGCTTTATCGTTCTGATCATCTTCTATGTCAGCGATAGTGCACCGGGTAGCAACCAGTACGGGCCCAACCCCAAAGGCCTCGACTCGGCTCCGGTCGAAGGCTGATCGGCATCGAGTAATAAAGAAAGGGCGGCCCGTCAGGCCGCCCTTTTTATTTGTGCCTGGATTTGTACGACTAAGGCGTCAGAACCACCTTGCCCATCGCCTTGCGGCCCGAGAGCTGACCGAAAGCATCAATGAATTCCTCGAGCGTGTAGGCCCCCGCCACTCGCGGCTTGATCTGGCCCGCCTCATAGAAGTCGAACAGCTCTTTCATATTGCCGAAATGGCCCTTGGGGTCGCGCATGGCCCAAGCGCCCCAGAAGACCCCAACCGCCGACGCGCCTTTGAGGAGCGGAAGATTGAGCGGGAGTTTGGGAATGGGGCCGGAGGCAAAGCCGATGACCAGGTGACGGCCTTCCCAACCGATGGCCCGGAATGCGGCTTCCGCCAGCTCACCGCCGACCGGATCATAGATCACGTCGACGCCTTGCCCGCCAGTCAGCTCCTTTGTACGCGCCTTGAGATCTTCGCTGGAGTAGTTGATGCCCTCATCGGCACCATGTTCACGCGCCACGGCGAGTTTTTCGTCACTCGAAGCGGCGGCAATAACCTTGGCGCCCATGGCCTTGGCCAGCTCGACGGTCGCAAGACCAACGCCGCCAGCTGCCCCGAGCACGAGAACACTCTCGCCCGGCTGCAGATTAGCGCGCTGCTTGAGAGCGTAATACGAGGTGGCGTAGACGACGGTCAGTCCGGCCGCCTCTTCAAACGACATGGAGTCCGGGATCTTGATCGCCGCCATGGCAGGCGTTGCCACTTTCTCTGCAAACGCGCCGGTCAGCCCGTTAAAACAGACGCGGTCTCCGACCTTGAGGTTCTCGACCCCGTCAGCGATCTGGGTGACAATACCTGCCCCCTCGCCGCCCGGCACAAATGGCGTCGGCGGTTTGAACTGGTATTCGCCCCGGACACAGAGCAGATCAGGGAAGTTAAGCCCGGCCGCCTTGACGTCGATCAGGACATGACCATCCGGCAGCACCGGATCGTCAATCTCCTCGACCTTCATCTGGTCTTCGGGACCGAATTCGCGGCAATACAGCGCTTTCATAAGCTCACCTCGACCTATGCGACTTCAAAGAGGCCGGCTGCGCCCATGCCGCCGCCGACACACATGGTGGCAACGACGTATTTGGCCCCACGGCGCTTACCCTCGATCAGGGCATGACCGACCATGCGCGCACCGGACATGCCATAAGGGTGTCCGATGGAAATCGCGCCGCCATTGACGTTGAGACGCTCATTCGGGATGCCCAGCTTGTCGCGGCAATACAGAACCTGCACGGCGAAGGCCTCATTGAGCTCCCACAGATCGATATCGTCCATGGTCAGGCCATTCGCCTTCAGCAGCTTCGGCACCGCATGGATGGGACCGATACCCATTTCATCCGGGTCAAGGCCGGCTACGGCGATACCGCGGTAGATACCAAGCGGGTTCAACCCGCGGCGCTCCGCTTCCTTTGCCTCCATCAGGACCGAGGCCGAGGCGCCATCGGAGAGCTGGGAGGCATTACCGGCGGTGATGAACTTGCCTTCCTTGACGACCTGGCCGTTGGCGAAGACCGGCTTGAGACCGGACAGTGCTTCGGCGGAGGTGCCGGGGCGGTTGCCTTCGTCTTTTTCCAGCGTCACTTCGATGTCGGAAACCTCTTTGGTCTCCTTGTTCATGAACTTCATGGTCGACGGCAGTGGCACGATCTCATCGTCGAACTTGCCGGCCTGCTGGGCCTCATGCGTACGCGCCTGGGACTGAGCCGCATACTCATCCTGTGCCTCACGGCTGACGCCGTAGCGATCAGCGACGATCTCGGCGGTTTCCAGCATGGTCATGTAGAGTGCCGGCTGGTTCTCAACGATCCACGGGTCCGTATCGCGATAGGTCCGGGTCTTTTCGGTCTGCACGAGGGAGATACTCTCCAGCCCGCCGCCAACCGTGACGGTCATGCCGTCTGCGATGATCTGTTTCGCCGCCGTGGCAATCGCCATCATGCCGGATGCACACTGGCGGTCCATCGACATGCCGGAGACCGAGGTCGGCAGTCCGGCGCGAATGGCGCAATTGCGGCCCGGATTTCGACCCGTCGTGCCCATCTGCATGGCGCAGCCCATGACGACATCATCGATCTCCGCCGGATCGACGCCGGAACGCTCGACCGCATTGCGGATTGCATGCCCTCCCATTTCCGGGCCAGACGTGTCGTTGAAAGCGCCGCGATAGGCCTTGCCGATCGGCGTACGCGCTGTGGATACGATGACTGCTTCACGCATGGTCTTCCTCCCTTTGACCTAAGGCTTTGACGCCTTGGTTCGATAACTGACCATCTGCTGGGTCGTGGCCATGAGCCGGCCATCCCGGCTCCATATTGTTGCATGCTGATCATTGAAACCACGGCCACCGCGGGCCCCTGTGGCTTCGACGAGAAGATAATCCGTGCCGACCGCTTCATAGTCGTCCGGGGTGGCATGGAGATAGACCGTCATGGAAACGGTCGCGATGAGATCGGGCTTGCCGGTCTTGAAAAACAGGCGCGGCGTCGGCGTGTCAGCCAGCGCCACAAGCCCGACCGGATCCAGTGGGCGATCCGGATCAAGCCGCACCCAGGCCAGGGACTTGGTCGTTCCATCCCCGCCCGTGAAAGGATTGTTGGCTGCGCCACGCATTTCCACCGGCTTCGTCCAGGCCATCGGCAAGGGAAAGCGTTCGCAATCCTCCGGTTCAGGCGCATCGGGGCGATGGCCTTCTACCCAGGCCAGAGTTTCGCGGCGGCGGGACATAATGCCCAAAGCGCAATTGGCCGGGGTTTCACTGCCGCCAGGGACTAGGTCCGCCGTCCAGAACTGGGTGTTGCGGCCCTGGCGCTTGCACTCAAGATCAATCGTGATCGGCCCTTCACTGGCTCCTGCCAGGAAGTCCGTCGTGATCGTGGTCAGCTCCATATCGGGGCCTGACGCCTCGATCATGGACTTCGCCAGGATAGCCGCGCTCCAGCCGCCATAGGGGCCGATCATATTCTTGAAGCCGGGGTGAGCGGCACCGCTGAAACGGCGACCGTCCTCACCCAATGGCTCAAGCGCCGTGGCTTCGTCGAAAAGATGCATCAGCCCAGGCTAACGCCGAGATGGGCTGCCGCCTTGGACAGGAATTTGATCGACTGCTCACCACCCTGGGCAAACTCTTTCTGCCCATCAGTCGCGGTGATGGCATCGATATTGGCCGCCACGCCTTCCGGTGTCTGCTGTTCCGGCGGCAGGTAGATGCCATCGGTTTCATAGATTTTGGTGGCGGCGAACCCACCCGCACCGGCACACAGGACCAGTCGCGAGGGCGCATCCTCGCTGACCAGATAGGCCAGGCCTGCAGACACCGCTTCCGGCTTGAGCAATTCCAGCGCCGGCGGCGGCAGGAGATCTTCGGTCATGCGGGTTGCGGCTACCGGAGCCAGGGCGTTGACGCGGATATTGTACTTGGCGCCTTCCAGGTGCAGCACGTTCATGAAGCCGACGAGACCCATCTTGGCCGCGCCATAATTGGATTGGCCGAAATTGCCGTAGATGCCGGAAGAGGACGCCGTCATGGCGATACGGCCATAGCCAGCCTCACGCATCGGTTCCCAGACAGCCTTGGTGCAAACCGCCGAGCCCATAACGTGGACATCAAGCACCGCCTGGAAGTCATCGACCGTCATCTTGGCAAAGCTCTTGTCGCGCAAGATGCCGGCATTATTGACCAGAATGTCCACCTTACCCCATTTCGCCATGGCCTGATCGACCATGTCCTGAACCTCGTCGGCCTTGGTGACATTGGCGCGGTGCGAAATTGCCTCGCCGCCCGCATCGCGGATTTCCTGCGCTACATCTTCCGCCGCAGACCCGCTGCCGGAGCCATCCATGGACCCGCCCAGATCATTGACCACGAGTTTGGCACCACGCGCGGCCAGAAGGTGGGCGTGAGCACGGCCCAGGCCGTGGCCCGCGCCGGTGACGATGGCCACGCGGCCATCAAATCGAATTTCGGTCATCTTGGTCTCTTGTCTGTCTTACTTGCCGAGGATTTGCAGGGTCAGCCAATGGCCGATCAGGGCCGGCTTGTCCTCGCCCTCGATTTCAACACTGACGCCATAGCGCAGCATCCACTGGCCGGGCTGGCGTTCGGTCGCATCTTCCAGCGTGAAACGACCGCGTACCTTCTTTCCGGCGCGCACAGGCTGCAGGAAGCGAATTTTGTCGAAGCCGTAATTGATACCCATCGCGATGCCCTGGAGCGAGAAGCCCAGATCCATCGCCATCGGTGACAGCAGCGACAGGGAGAGGAAACCATGCGCAATGGTGCCTCCGAAGGGTGTTTCCTTCGCGGCCCGCTCCGGGTCGATATGGATGAATTGCGGGTCCTCGGTGACATCGGCAAAAACGTCGATGCGCTTCTGATCGACCTCGATCCAGCGCGATACACCGATTTCCTTGCCGACCAGGTCGGGCAGATCTGCAGGGTTGACGCTTGGCATCAGGCTTCAGCCTCCTCAGTCAAAAGCATTTTGCGCAGGCCCGGCTTGTCGACCTTGCCGGTGCCGCCGCGCGGCAGTGGCTCGTCGAACCGCCAATAGCGTTCCGGACGTTTGAACTTGGCCAGGTGCGGCTCGAGGAATTCGAGGATCTCTTCGTCGCTCATATCGACGCCGTCACGCAGCAGGATGGCGGCACCGACGCGCTCGCCGAGACGTTCATCAGGGATACCGATGACACCGGCTTCGACGATGTCGGGGTGTTTGGCCAGAGCATGCTCGACTTCAAGGCAGGAGACGTTTTCCCCACCACGCAGGATCATATCCTTGATGCGATCGACGATGAAAAGGAAGCCGTCCTCGTCAAGGTAGCCGATATCACCGGTTTTGAACCAGCCATCCTCGGTCAGCACCGCCGCTGTGGCTTCGGGCTGGTTGAGATACCCGCGGAACAGGATCGGTCCCTTGATCCAGACCTCACCGGGCTCACCGGTCGCTGCATCACTGCCATCATCCTTGACCGTCTTGATGTCGGTAACGGCCGGCGTCGCCCGGCCACAGGACCCCGGACGCGCCTGGTAGTCATGCATCGAGACATAGGCGCCAATGGCGTTGGTCTCGGTCAGGCCATAACCCGACGAGGCCCAGGCCTGCGGGAAGTTTTCGTTGAGCTTGTCGACATGGGCCGGCGGACGCTTGGCGCCACCCGCGGAAATGTCTTTCATGCTGTCCAGCGAGGTGCCGCGGCGCTCCGCCTCCAGCGTGATCTCGTGCGACATGGTCGGCACGCCGACCACATTGGTGATCTCTTCCGCTTCGATGAGATCGACCGCATCACCGGCATCCCATTTGCGCATCAGCACCATTTTGCGGCCGGTGACGAAGGACATCATCATCACTGCGTGCGAACCGGTACAGTGGAAGAGCGGCACGGCCACCAGGACCGCCGGGTTTTCGCCGAACAGGTCCTCGTCATTGTTAGCCGCCTTCACAGCCGCGCCGACCAGGGCATAAGACAGCACCGTCGAGACCGCGCCGCGATGGGTGAGAACGGCGCCCTTCGGCTTACCCGTCGAGCCGGACGTGTAGAAGATCGCGAAATCGCTATCGGTATCGATCTGCAATTCCGGCGGCGCCTTGCCAGCGCCGGCTTCCAGAATCTGATCGAGATGATCGTCCACTTCGGTGACATCGCCGCGTCCCGCGATCAGCGTCAGGCCGAGCTTGTCCTTGTAGGGACGGATACGATCGGCCTGGCGGAAACCGGCGATCACGAGCTTGGCGCCGCAGTCTTCCAGCGCGTACTCCATCTCCTCACCCGTCCACCAGCCATTCATCGGTACGACGACACCGCCGGCGCAGAGAATACCGAAGAAGCTGGCAATCCATTCCGGTGAATTACGCATGGCCAGCGCGATGCGCGTGCCCGGCGTGACACCATGGCGCTCGATCAAGCCGTTGGCGATCGCGACAGCCTTGCCGATCAGCTCACCATAGGTCCAGCGTTGATCCTCGAAGACGATGGCGGTCTTCTCGGCATGCTCCATGGCGGCGACGAGCAGGAAGCGCAGGTCCGCCGGGGCACCGGTGTAGACGCGATGGGTAACACCGCGGATCTCCGCCGCGCCGAGTTTGAACATCTCCTCGTTTTCGAGGATATGCATGACATAGGGCTCGACCTGGGCCCGTGTCGGACCTTTGCGCTCGGCGCTCATCTAGCCCTCCAACGCTTCGTTGACATAGCGCTTGAGCTCCTTGCGGCCGATGACCATACGGTGCACGGCATCGGGACCATCAGCAAAGCGCAGTGTGCGCAAACCGGCCCACATGCCGGCCAGCGGTGTGTCCTGGGAAACGCCAGTGCCGCCATGCATCTGCATCGCTTCATCCACCGTATCGAGAGCGACACGCGGCGCGATGACCTTGATCTGCGAAATCCACGGCGCTGCCGCGCGCGGATCGCCCTGATCCATCATCCAGGCCGCTTTCAGGCACAGAAGCCGCGCCTGCTCAATCGCCATGCGGCGCTCGGCGATGATATCCACATTGGCCCCCAGCTTGGCCAGCGGACGGCCAAAGGCCTCTCGCGTGACCGAGCGGCGGCAAAGCAGCTCCAGCGCCCGCTCGGCCTGACCGATAGCGCGCATGCAGTGGTGGATACGACCCGGCCCAAGGCGTCCCTGGGAGATTTCAAAACCACGGCCACGGCCGAGGATAATGCTATCAGCCGGAATGCGCGCATTGGTGAAGCGGATATGCATATGCCCATGCGGCGCATCATCATGCCCGAACACCGTCATCGGACGCAGGATCTCGATCCCGTCAGTATTCTTGGCATCCACCAGGAATTGCGAGTGCTGACCATGACGGCCGGCCTCCTCGCCTTCGGTTTTGGCCATCAGGACATAGACTTCGCAACGCGGATCACCGGCGCCGGAGGCCCAGTATTTCTCGCCATTGAGAACCCACCCATCGCCCTCAAGCACAGCAGAGAAGGAGATATTGGTCGCGTCGGACGAGGCCACATCGGGCTCGGTCATGAGATAGGCCGAACGGATCTTGCCCTCGAGCAGGCCGCCAAGCCATTTCTCTTTCTGGGCCGGCGTCCCGTAACGCTCGATGACTTCCATATTGCCGGTATCCGGCGCGGAACAGTTGAACACTTCCGGCGCCAGGAAGGACCAGCCCATTTCCTCGGCGAGGTGGGCGTATTCGACGGTGGAGAGGCCATAACCGCGATCGCTGTCGGTCAGCCAGAAATTCCACAGGCCGCGTTCTCGCGCCTTGGCCTTGAGGCCTTCACGGATCTCATTTTGCCGGTCGGTAAATGCGAAGCGATCCCCTCCCGGGGCCTTGCCGACCTCGTGATGATACTCGTCTTCCAACGGCATGATTTCATCACGCACCATGGCGCGAACCTGATCGATGAGCGGCTTGACGCGCTCCGAAACTCCAAGATCCATGCTATCTCCCTCGCGCTTATTGTTTTGACTTTAATTCACCTTAGACGGGACGCCCGCGCGCGCCCACCATCATACGTCGAAATTTCCGCATACCGCCGATCCACCGGTCACGCTCGGTCGCCCTAAGGGCTTCATACTGCGCGACCTGCGGGTGCGGCAGGGCCAGAAAATGCTTGTTCTCGATCGAGGCCATCAAGGCATCGGCCACGTCAGACGGCTCGACGATGCCGTCCGCTCCGGCGATACCGCCATCCTCGCTATCGCCAATCATGTCGGTCCGGACCGCCTGCGGGCAGACGCAAACAACCTGCAAGCCCTCATCGCCATGGGTTATGGCCAGGCTTTCGGCAAAAGAAACCGCGGCGTGCTTGGTGGCCGTGTAGGAGGAGGCCCCGATCTGCCCGAGCAAACCGGCAGCCGAGGCGACGATCGCAAAGATTCCGCCACCACGCGGCTTCATCCGCGGCCAGACCTGGCGCGCCGAGCGCACCGCGCCCATGACGTTGACTTCGAAGCTGTCCTGCCAGGCCTTGTCCGTCGCACCGGCCGCATCCCAGCTGGGGTCATCGGCGCGCAGAATGCCCGCATTGGAGACAAAGACACTGACCGGGCCGAGCTGAGCCTCGGCCTGGTCGAGGAATTTTCCGATCTGGGCTTCATCGGTGACGTCGAGCGTCATGCCCAGTGCACCGATCTCCGCGGCGGTTTCCTCCGCGCCGTTGAGATCACCGATCGCCACTTTCGCGCCCTTGGCCTTGAAGGCCTCGGCGATGGCGCGCCCGATTCCGCGCGCGCCCCCTGTGACGGCTACCACATGGTCTGAATAGTCCATCTCAAGCCCTCCCCGGCTCTGTGGATCAGTATTTGCGCAGGCGGGCGAACTTGTCGGTATGGTAGTTGGTATCCCCGAACAGCGCAGCGGCCACGCGAACGCGCTTGATGAAGAAGCCGATATCGTACTCATCGGTCATGCCGATACCGCCATGCATCTGGATCGCTTCCTGCGCCGCCAGCTGAGCCACGGAGCCCATCTTCGACTTCGCCGCTGAAACCATCATCGCGGCATGATCCGGTGCCAGATCCAGGGTCTGAAGCGTCTTCAGAACGATGGACTTGCCCAGTTCGATCTCGGAATAAAGATGCGCCGCGCGGTGCTGCAGGCCCTGATAGGTCCCGATCACCTCACCGAACTGCTTGCGCTCCTTGAGGTACTCGACCGTCTGCTCGAGGCATTCCTGGGCCGAACCCGACATCTCAGCCGACAAACCCGCCCGGCCGGCATCAAGCACGGCTTCCAGCGGCTTGTAGCCATTATCGACATCGCCCAGCACTGCATCGGCATTAAGCTCGACATTGTCCAAAATCACCCGGGCAGAGTTGCGGCTGTCGACCATGGAGGCGCGCTCAATGGTGACCCCTGCCGCGTCCTGCGGCACCAGGAAAAGACTGACACCGTCTTCTTCCGCATCGCCGCCCGCGGTCCGGGCCGAAACGATGAGCATGTCAGCGATGTGACCATCGGCGACAAAGCTCTTCTTGCCGTTCAGCTTGAAGCCATTTCCGGAGCGCTCGGCGCGCGTCTCGACATGAGCCGGTGCGTGCTTGCGGCCTTCGTCAACAGCGAGAGCCGTAATCGCCTTACCGCCCGCGATGCGCGGCAGCCATTCGCCCTTCTGTGCTTCCGAGCCGAAACGGGTCAGCGCCGTGGCGCCCATAACGGCGGTCGACAGGAAGGGTGACGCGGTCAGCGTGCGCCCCATCTCCTCGGCGATAACGCCGGCGGCGACATGGCCCATTTCCACACCGCCATGGGCTTCGGGAACCAGTACGCTGGTCCAGCCCATCTCGGCCATCGCTTTCCAGGTATCACGGTCGAACCCGTCGGCGCTTTCTGTATCGCGCAACTTGCGCAACTGACTTACCGGTGCGCTGTCGGCCAAAAATCCCTTGGCCGCGTCTTTCAGCATGCCGGCTTCTTCGCTCAATACCATTGCCATGGTGAAACTCTCCCCGGATGCCTATGCGGTCGGCAAATTCAAAATGCGCTTGGAAATGATGTTGAGCTGAACCTCGGAGGTTCCGCCCTCGATGGAGTTGGCCTTGGTCCGCAGCCAATGACGGGCAACGTCATTTTCCTGGTCCCACTCCAGGCCGTCATGGCCTGAACTGTCCATCATCAGTTCAAAGCGGCGCTTGTTCAGCTCGGTGCCATAGTATTTCAGCATAGAGGAATTGGCGCCCACGCCCTGGCCGGATTTGGCCTCGTCAGTCACGCGCTCCATGGTCGCCATAAAGGCCAGACCATCGATCTCAGCCCGCGCCACATCGGTCCGCAGCACCGGGTCACAAAGCTGGCCCGCATCATTGAGACCAAGCTGCTGAACCGCAATATCGCCCATCGGGCGCATCGCCCCGGTGCCGGTACCGCCGATCATTTCGCGCTCATGGGTGAGCAGATATTTGGCGATGGTCCAGCCTTTGTTCTTCTCGCCGACGAGATTGTATTTCTCGCACCGGGCATCGTCGAAGAAAGTCTCACAGAAAGGCGACTTGCCGGAGATCAACTTGATCGGCTTGGTAGTCACGCCCGGCTGGTCCATATCGACCAGAACGAAGCTGATGCCTTCATGCTTGGGCGCGTCGAAATCGGTGCGCACGAGCGCGAAAATCCAATCCGCCTCGTCGGCATAAGAGGTCCAGACCTTCTGACCATTGATCAGATAGTGATCGTCCTGATCCTCGCACTTGGTCATCAGCGAAGCCAGATCGGACCCGGCATTGGGTTCGGAATAACCCTGGGCCCAGCGGATTTCGCCGCGCGCGATCTTGGGCAGGTGTTCTTTCTTCTGCTCTTCATTGCCGAATTTGAGCAGAGCCGGCCCAAGCATCCAGATGCCGAAAGACATCAGCGGCGAGCGCGCCTTGATCGCCTTCATCTCATCGCGCAGAACCTTGGCTTCTTCCTTGGAGAGACCGCCGCCGCCGTACTCGACCGGCCATTCCGGCACGGTCCAGCCCTTGGCTGCCATGCGTTCGAGCCAGACTTTCTGGGCTTCGCTCTGGAAGGTCCAGTTCCGGCCACCCCAGCAAGCATCCCCCTCGCCGGTCATGGGTTTGCGCATTTCCGGCGGGCAATTCTCTTCCAGCCAGGCGCGCGTCTCCGCGCGGAAGGTTTCAAGGTCCGACATAGATCTCCCCTTTATCGGCTCAGATGACGTTTACGCACACGTCAACTTAGCGCCCATAGCTCTTCCGGCCAGTGGGACGCAGCAGGCAAAACGCGCCTCAGGCGAATTGAGGCGCGATTTCTAGGTTTTTGGCAAGCCCCAGACGCCGCAGAACGAGCAAAAACGTCCCGTTGTAATCAACGACCCGGTTCCAGAAGCCATTCTTCGGCAAATGCAGCGCACTGCGCGGATGATCATGGTGGTGATCATGCAGCGCCTCGCCGCCGGTCAGCAGCGCCAGAAAATAATCAAACCAGAGCGGCGTCTTCATGTGACCGAACACATTCACACCGAGCGTGGTCGCGTGGAACTGGATGGCACGACCGATGATGACACTGGCATGCAAAAGCGCCGTCAGGATCAGCGAGCCACCGGACAGGGCGACAATCGCATAGATCACGGCCGGCACGGCAAAGTGCAGGATCAGTGAAAGGGTGATATGAAACTTGTCACCGAAGAGCACGACCTTGTTCTCCTTCAGCCACATCGGCATCGGGCGCTCCAGGTCTTTCTCGTCACGCCAAAGGATCCAGCCGACCCAGGCCCAGCGCTTGCTCTCGAACGGATTGTGCGGATCGCCGGGCTTATCGGCGAAGCGGTGATGCTGGGAATGGTAGTTTACCCAGTCGCGCAGTGAGCCCTGCATGGCCAGGATGCAATTGAACATGGCGAAAACCTGGGCCGGCCATTTGATCTCGCCGGCGCGGTGCTGCCAGATCCGGTGCAGTGGCCCGATGCCCATATTGCACATGAAGATGGTGAAAGCGGTCACCGCGAGGGCGATCGGGGCATACCACCAATGCAGGGTCAAACCTTCGAGCGCCAGACCGAGTACGATCATGGTGACGAGCAGAGCAAGCCCGAGCGCCGGATAGATAAAGGCGGAAAAGGCGCTGGCCCAGTTGAGCGTTTTCCAGGATTTCAAAATGGCCTCTGACCGGGCCAGGATGCGGGGAGACGTAGTCATGAACGCGCTCTCTTATGATGTGACGCCCTCGACCTGGGCGCTTCGTTGGACGAAACATTCGGGCGGAAGGGGGTGGAGGTCAAACCCGATTTCATCTCTTCGCCAGCGCGGCGAATCGATCACTGCGAACGATTCCACGCTGGAAATCCGAGCAATTTCCTACCAAAACCCGCGAAGAAAGCTGAAAAACCCGCATGTTTTATTCCGATTTATCGATAGTCAGGATGGACCCCGGCTGCGGATTACGGTTTCGTAATGGTGAATGATCCTTTGATTCACGGCTGGGGAGGCGATGATGAAGAGTGGACTGATGGCGGCAGGTGCCGCTGTGCTGGCTGCAGGTGCAGTCGTTTTGTGTCCCGCGTCTGTGCGCACCGAAATCGCGGAGCGTACAAGTGTTCCTGAAGGCTATGCTGCGGAAGCCGAACGCCAGATCGATATGTTTGTGGCCTGGCTGCGCGACGATGCCTCCAAGCCCGAGCAAGAAGCTCGCGCGAGCATCCGGGATGACAGTTCCCTGGTGCGAGAGCTGACGCCCTGAGCAAACAGGCCTTCGAGAAAAAAGCCCGCCGGTCTTCCGGCGGTTTTTTTCTGTTCCGGTTTCTATTCCGGCGGGGACAGCGCCGCCAGGCGCGCATCAATGAATTGGCGTGCCGGGTCGCCCTCCTGCATCTCGTCTCTTAGGGCTCGCAGAAGGCTGGCGCCGAGCTCAAGATCGCCGTCCTGCAGCACCGCCTCGGCCAGATAGACCCGCGCGATCAGATGCTCTGGGTCGAGCTCCACCGCCCGGGAGAAGGCTTCGCGAGCGGCCGGTGTCAGCGCACCATTCTCGGAGAAGACGTAGGCTTGGCCCAGAAGCGCGAAGAGCTCGGCTGAGTCCGGACGGCTATTGATCGCGTTATTGAAGGCAATCGCCGCTTCGCCAAAACGGCCGAGCGCCAGATAGGCCTGCCCAAGCCCTGTCCATCCGTCCGGGTCATCCGGGTTCTGCATCAACCGTTCAGCCAATGCATTGACCTCGGTCACCAGCTCTCGCACCGGTTCAGGAATTTCCGCCTGCTGCGGCGGCGCCTGCCCGATCAGCTGCGGATTGCCCGTGCTCATATAGATCGCAACGGCGCCCATCGCCGCCAGGGCCGAAAAGGCAATGCCCGCCTGCCGCAAACGCGCGCTGGGCGCACCATCAAGGTCGGTATGCTGCTGCGCGGCCAGCAGGCGACGATTGATGTCCAGTTCGACCTGGCGCGCCTCGTCCTCGCCGATCAGGCCCAGCTCGCGATCGCGCTCGAGCTCGGCCAGCTGCCCTTTGAAGACCCCCAGCCCGTCCGCTGCAGCCACACCGTCGCGGCGCAGAAACGGATAGACCAGCGCCAGGATAACTAGGGCACTGGTCGAACCAATCAGAACCCAGATCATTCCAGCCCCTCCTCGCGTTTAAGCGCCGCGAGTTGAGCTTCTTCCTCAGGACTCAACTCGGTTTCTCCGGCTTGGTCCTGGCGTCGCACAAAGAAGAAGGCCAGCCCGCCAGCGAACAGGAGCAATACGATCGGGAATCCCCAAAGCACCAGTGTATTGGCCTGTACCGGCGGCAGCATGAGGACGTAATCACCATAGCGTTGTTGCAAGTAGGCCCGCACTTCCGCGTCGCTATCGCCGGCCAGCAGGCGTTCGCGCACCACCACTCGCATATCACTCGCCAGATCGGCATTGCTGTCACCAATGCTTTGGCTCTGGCAGACGACACAGCGCAGTTGGCGATAAAGCACCATAGCGCGCGCCTCCAGCTCCGGATCATCCATGATTTCGTCAGGCCCCGGGCGGGCCAGCGCCTGTGCCGACAGCGAGATCAGCAAGGCGAGCAGGATCAGGGAAAATCGCATCATTCTTCGCGCAAGGCCTCGATCATGGGACGCAGGGTCTGGCGCCAGACATCCGGTGTAATGACACCGACATGGCGATAGCGTACCCGCCCTGCCCGGTCGATGACGAAGGTTTCCGGTGCCCCGGTAATGCCGAACTCGATGGCCAGACGGCCGGAGGCGTCGTCGCCGATACGGGTATAGGGATTGCCGTGGCGCTGCAGCCAGGCTGTCCCCGCCCCCGGCGGATCGCGCCAGTCAATGCCGTAAATCGGCACCTCTCCGGAGCGCGCGATCAGCATCAACATGGGATGTTCGACCAGACAGGGCGGGCACCAGGATCCGAAATAATTGAGCAGCACGACCTCACCGGTCAGGTCGGCAGAGCTGAGCCCCTGATCAAACCCCTCGATGGGCGGCAAATCGAACTCCGGCAGCGGCGCGTCGATCAGTTGCGACGGGATATCGGTCGGGTCCTCGCGCAGGCCAACAGCGAAATACACTGCGAGAGCGAGGAAGAGCGCAAGCGGCGCGAAGACAATAAATCGGCTCATTCCGCCACCTCCGGCTGGGCCTTGGCCGGCGGCGGAACCGGTTTGCGGCCCAGTGATCGCCGACCCCTGTCAAGAATGGACAGGAGACCCCCCAGGGCCAGGATCAAACTGCCGATCCACAGCCAGACGGCCAGCGGATAGACATAGATGTGCACCGGCCAGCCGCGACCTTCGACCCGCTCGCCAATTGTGACATAGAGATCGCCCTGGATCCGGCCGACAATGCCGGCCTCGGTCGTGCCCATGCCGCGGACCGGATAGAAGCGGCTTTCCGAGACAATATCGGTGACCCGCACGCCATTGCGGCTGGCTTCGAAACGGCCGACCTCGGCGACGTAATTGGCTTCTTGTGCCTGGTTTACCTCGGCCAGGGTGATGACATAGCTACCGATCTCGACCCGGTCGCCCTCGGCCATGAAGGCCCGCGCTTCATGCTTCCACGCGCTCACCCCGGTAATCGCGATAATGGCGACCGCCAGTCCCAAATGGGCGACAATCATGCCCCAAATGCCCAGCGGCAGATTGCGGGCTCGCGCCATCGAGGCGGCAAAATCGATCTCGAACAGCTTGATGCGGGATTTCAGGTCAAGCAGGACACCGACACCGACCCAGACAGCGAGGCCCGTACCCAGCGCGCCGGCGAGCTTTTCGCGGTCGGCAAGCCAGAATGCAATCACCAGTGCCGCCGCACTTGCAGCCAGCGCTGGCCACAGGGTTTGCCAGATCCTGTCCAGCTTGCCGCGCTTCCAGGCGATCAGGCCGCTGATCGGCACTAGCAGGAAGAGCGCCCCCATCAGCGGATTGAAGACAGCATTATAGAACGGCGCGCCAATGGTCAGGGTTTCATCGCTCACCGTGGTGATGAAGAGCGGATAGAAAGTTCCGAACAATACCACCGCACAGGCGACCGAGAAGACGATATTATTGATCAGCAGCGAGCTTTCACGGCTCACCGGTGAGAACACGCCGGTCGGCTTGAGGGTTGCTGCGCGCAAGCCGAAGAGGAAGAGCGCCCCGCCGATCAGAACCAGGAGGATGAGCAGGATGAAGACGCCACGCTCCGGATCGACCGCAAAAGCATGTACCGAGGTGATGATGCCCGAGCGCACCAGGAAGGTACCGACCAGGCTCAAAGAGAAACTCATCAGCGCTAGCAGGACAGTCCAGGCTTTCAGCGTATCGCGCTTTTCCATCACCCGCAGGGAGTGGATGAAAGCGGTACCAGCCAGCCAGGGCATCAGCGAGGCGTTCTCGACCGGATCCCAGGCCCACCAGCCACCCCAGCCGAGCTCGTAATAAGCCCAGCTTGCGCCCAAGGCGATACCAATGGTGAGGAAGGTCCAGGCCGCGAGCGCCCAGGGGCGCACAATTCGGGCCCAGCGCGCATCCACCCGCCCTTCGATCAGGGCGGCGACAGCGAAGGAGAAGGTGATCGAGAACCCGACATAGCCGGCATAGAGCATGGGCGGGTGTGAGGCGAGACCGGGGTCTTGCAGGAGCGGGTTGAGATCATTGCCGTTGAGCGGCGCCGGCCAGAGCCGGGCAAACGGGTTCGATGTGAACAACAGGAAAGCGGTGAAAGCCGCGGTGATCGCACTTTGAACCGCGAAGGTCAGGGTGATCAGCTTGGGGGCCACCGCCTTGCCGGCATAGGCCAGGACCGCCGTATAGGCCGTCAGGATCAGACACCAGAGCAGCATCGAGCCTTCATGATTCCCCCAGACGCCGGTCAGCTTGTAGAGGAAGGGCTTGTCGGTGTGGGAGTTGTCCGCCACCACAAGGACGGAGAAGTCCGACACCGCGAAAAGCCAGGTCAGACAGGCAAATGAGACCAGGATGAGAGCGAATTGCGCGACCGCACCGGCCCGCGCAAAGCCGAAAATCGCCGGATCATTGGCCCTCAGCCCGGCAATGGTCAGACCGGACTGAAGAACGGCAACGCAAAAGGCGAGGATAAGGAGGAAGTGACCCAGTTCAGCAATCATGGCCGGGACTTCTTATGTTCTGACGCGCAGGTCAAGCGGTCGGGGTGTCGCAGGGGGAGTCCCTCCGGCTTGCCAGCGGCCAACGCAGCGAAACTGCAACAACTCCGCGCCGGTTGCCTAAGCGGACTGATAAACTATCAGGCTCGGGTTTGCTCACCGCGGCCGGCCCAGAGAATACCCAGCGCAGGCAGCCAGGGCACAAGCCGCTCGAACGGGTCACCGGGCAGCACGGCCCAGCCATGCATTACCCCCATCAAACCACCAGACACCTCGCCCGCCGGGATTTGACCGATCAGGTTGAAGATCACGGTCAAGGCGAACCCCGTGACCATGGCCGACAGGATCGCCCAGCCGGCGGGTTCATAGCCGAGCACCCGCATCACGACGGTCGGTCCGAAGGCAGCACCGAGTGCGGCCCAGGCAAATAGTACGCGTGCGAATATTGAGCTTTCAACGCTCAGGGTCAGCACCACAGCCAAGCCGGCAATGACGGCCATGACAATGCGGGAGATCGTCACTTCGCGCCCGGGGAAAAGTTTGACCAGGCGCATATCATGGGCCACCGCAGCCGATGCGGAGAGAAGAATGCTGTCCACAGTGGACATGATGGCCGAGAGAATGGCCGCGATGACGATACCCGCCAGAATGGGAGGCAGGAGATCGCCGGCAACACGGTAGAACAGGGTTTCACCATCCAGCCCGCCGCCCATCAGAGCCCGCCCCGACAAGGCCAGAACGCTCATGCCGACATAGACCAGCACCGCCCAGGCGATCGCGATCTGGAAACCGCGCCGCCGGGCCGGCTCATCCTTGATCGCCATCAGGCGGGCAAGCAGATGCGGCTGCCCCATCGCGCCGACCCCGACGCCCCAGACACCGAGGATAAAGCCGACCAAAATCCAGCCGGCAAACCCGCCAGTGATGTCGAGATATTCCGGTGGCGTCGAGGTAGCGAGACCATCAGCAATACCGCCAAAACCGCCCGCCGCCATGAAAGCAGCCAGCGGCAAGAGCAAGGCAACCAGAGCCATCATCGCGCCCTGCAGCATGTCGGTAACGCTGACCGCCCAGAAGCCTCCGAGGAGCGCGTAGATCAGGACCACGCCGGCCCCGAGCAGAACCGCTTCCCGGGTATTCAGCCCGAACTGGGTCTCGAAGGCGCTGGCCGCCGCACCGAATTGCGCCGCGATGTAAAAGATGAAACAGAAGACGATCATCAGCGCCGCCGTCAGGGCGATGGCATACCGCATCGACCCGGTGCGTGTGGCCGTGAGGAAATCAGTCAGGGTGACATGGCCCTTGGCCTGCGTCTCATCGCGCAGGCGACGACCGAAGAACAACCACACCGCGGCATAGCCACCCCAAATGCCCGGCACCATCCACAGCGCAGACAGTCCGTTGAGATAGACAAAGCCGGAAAAGCCCAGAAGCACCCAGGCCGATGACGTCGAGGCGGCGTAGGACAAGCCCGACACCCAGGCTCCAACCCCCTGCCCTGCCAAGAAGAAATCGCTTTCGGTGCGGGTACGTTTGGCAGCCCACAGGCCGACCAGGATCAAAACCAGCTTGTAGACGATCAGCGTGATCAGAACGAGAAGTCCGTCGGTCGTCATAAGCCCCCCCTTCGGCATAGCAACCAGCTATCCCACCGCCTCGCTTAACCTGCTTTGGCCAGAAGGACAAAGCCATAGCCGTCTGACACCGCGACGGCATGACCAAACGGGCACAATGAAATACACTGGCGGGGTTGTCTTGGCGCAGCAAGAGATCGATACCAGACGCCAGACATGCCCGCCCGGCGGGCCCGGCGTACGAGGAGAAGCCCGATGAACGAGATGACCCCGCTGAAACAGAAAGACGCCCCCGATCTGGGCGCGTTCGACTGGGCTGACCCGTTCAAGCTCGACGATCAGCTGACCGAAGAAGAGCGCATGGTGCGCGATGCGGCCCATGCCTACGCCCAGGACAAGCTGCAATCGCGCGTCATTGAAGCCTATCGCGAAGAGAAGACGGACCCGGCGATTTTCCGGGAAATGGGTGAGCTCGGCCTGCTTGGCGCGACCATCCCGGAAGAATATGGCGGCGCCGGTCTGGGCTATGTCGCCTACGGCCTCGTGGCACGCGAAGTGGAGCGCGTCGATTCGGGCTATCGCTCGATGATGTCGGTTCAGTCCTCGCTCGTTATGTATCCGATCTATGCCTATGGCTCGGAAGAACAGCGCCGCAAGTATCTGCCCAAGCTTGCATCGGGCGAATGGATTGGCTGCTTCGGACTGACAGAGCCGGATGCCGGTTCTGACCCCGCCGGCATGAAGACCCGCGCCGAGAAAACGGCAAGCGGATACAAGCTGACCGGCTCGAAAATGTGGATCTCGAACTCGCCGATCGCCGACGTGTTTGTGGTCTGGGCGAAATCAGACGCGCATGACGGCAAGATCCGCGGCTTCGTGCTCGACAAGGATACGCCTGGGCTGTCCGCCCCCAAGATCGGCGGCAAGCTGTCACTGCGCGCCTCGATCACCGGCGAGATCGTCATGGACGGTGTCGAGGTCGGCGAAGACGCGCTCTTGCCCAACGTCTCCGGCCTGAAAGGCCCGTTCGGCTGTCTTAACCGCGCCCGCTACGGCATTTCCTGGGGCGTGATGGGGGCCGCCGAATTCTGCTGGCATGCGGCACGGCAATACGGTCTCGATCGTATCCAGTTCAACCGCCCGCTGGCCCAGACCCAACTCTACCAGAAGAAGCTGGCTGACATGCAAACCGAGATCACGCTGGGCCTGCAAGGATCCCTGCGCGTTGGGCGCCTTATGGACGAAGCCGCTGCAGCGCCGGAGATGATCTCCATCATGAAACGCAATAACTGCGGCAAGGCGCTCGATATCGCCCGCCTCGCCCGCGACATGCATGGCGGCAACGGTATCTCTGAAGAGTACCAGGTGATGCGCCACATGGCGAACCTGGAAACGGTCAACACCTATGAAGGCGCACATGATGTTCACGCCCTCATCCTTGGCCGCGCCCAGACTGGACTTCAGGCGTTTTTCTAGGACTGGTGACGGGCAGTGGGGCGCCACTGCCTGCCCCCTCCAATGCGAAAAATTGCGTTACAAGACAAGCCGGGACGCCCCTGTCGCCCGGCTTTTTGTGAACAAGAATACTACTCAAATTATTTTTTTGATTGAATTACAATTTTGTATTGTACGCGTCAGAGGCGACGGCTAGCGTCTCCCTGCAATCTGAAAGGGAGTGTTTGAAATGTTCAAGAAAACTGCAGGCTTGATTGCGGCGGGGGCCGCAACTGTTGCGCTCACGGCGACCGCTTTTGCTTTCGTCGATGCCGCACCGGAGGCAGCGCCGGCCGAAGCGCCGCGGCTGAGCTCGGCCGAGATCAGCGCCTATCTGAACGCTCAGGGCGGGGATGTGACCTGCGAGGAAATCACCGGGCCGTTCGGAGAGTGTATTGCGCTCATCTGTACCGACCGGTTCGGTAATCGCGAACTGCGCACCTGCGACGGCGACCTCTAGCCTCCGCAGACCGGGTAACGAAGCGTGAGACGGCCCTCGCCAGCCCGGCGGGGGCCGTTTTTATGCGGTGTCATCTGTAGCTTATGCAGCATCTGCCGCGACACCCCCTTGCGAGCCTCGCCAGAGATCATTAGACCGGTGAGTGGACAGGTGGCCGAGTGGTCGAAGGCGCTCCCCTGCTAAGGGAGTAGGCGGTGTCCCCGTCTCGTGGGTTCGAATCCCATCCTGTCCGCCATTTTCTTCTCTCGATATCGGGTTCGGTTCCAATTTTGCGCGGGCCCAAACTATTCCGCGGTTCCAAGACATCGCCTGGGCGCTGGCAATTCGAGCGGGCTCGACTTTAGCCTGCCAGCACCGCCATTACCTCAATGAGCCGCGGGCATACTCAGCGCTGCGCAGCCCAGGCGCGCAGCCGTGCTGCGTTTTCGCCGCGCAATTGCCAGGACATGCAGCGCACACCACCGCCCATCGCACAGACTTGGCCCGATTGCACCGGGACAACCGTCTTGTCCGTCCAGGAGCGGACCGCGGCCAAGGCCTCGGCATCCTCGGCAATGCCGAATTGCGGCAGATAGATACGGTCCGGCGTCACCAGCATGTTGGTATATAACCCGCAAGCCGATCCGAAGCGCTCATCATAGATATCGCTGCCGTCATAGGGCGTTACAATGATGTGGATGGTGACACCGGGCAGGCCGGCTCTCAGATCGGCCACCAGCGCGTCGGCATAGGCGGGATCCTCCGGATAGGCATTGATCACCAGAGTGTTGGCATCGATAAAGGCAACGACGCCATCGGCATGCTCGAGGCCGCCCTGCTCGTCCGCCTCGATGAAAGCGACATGTTCTAGACCGTAGCGCTGTTGCAGCAGCGCCCGGCCCTGCGCCTCAGTGAGGGCGTTATCGCGGAGAAATTTGCGGCTGAGGACTGCGCGGTCGGCATAATCATCAACAAAATTGCCGCCATCATTGAGCCAGTCAGATTCGGTAAAGTCGAGCCCGGCCGCCTGCATCAATCCGGCGAGTTCCTCCTGGACGTGATCAGCTTCATCCTGCCCGTCCCGACCGCCACCCTGCCCTTCCGCAGTATAGCGGAACATGACCGGGGCATTGGCGTTTGAGAGGCTGAAATCGCGCATCCAGATATCGTCCTGGGGCGCGATGGCGACACGCTCGGGGCCGAGCGCTGCGATATAGGCGGGGGCAGACCGGGCATCAGCCAGAACGAGGAAATCATCATGCACCTGGACCGCTTGGGCATAGGCGACATGAAACTCGAAAATCCCGGCGGCAACATCTGCGTAATACGGATCGCCATAACGTGGCGCCGCGACCACGATCAGCTCGCGCTCAGACTGCATCACCGTCTCATCTTCCATCCGCGCGGCTGCACCGGTCTCACCGCCACAGCCGGCCAGTATCAGGCACAGCCCCATCAGATATGAACGCACTGTCCACCTCCGCTTATCCCCTCGGCCGGCCTCATGCCCTCGCCTCTAGCGCTGGATGATCGAGGTGGACACGGCCGCTGCCCGCGCCTCGTCGATATCGAGATACAGGGCCTCCCAGCCCTTCTCGGAGTAGAGCCGGGTCTGATCACCATAATGCGGTGAGGTTGGGTCGGTGGATTGGGAATAGGTCAGCACGCCTTCACTGCGCACACCTTCATCTGAAAACTCGACCGTCATGATCCAGCTCGAACCATGGCGAACACTCGTCCACCCAGTGCCCGGAACCGGGCTGCCCGGAATGATCATGTTGAACACACCGGTACCGGACGGGCCGCCATGGATCGGGATACGCGTCTCCCCGCGCATCTCCCCCATGACATCGCCGAGCGGCGCATCCGGCGCCAGCTGCAACTGCGCCAGCTGCTCGGCAGCAGAGCGCAGCGCCGCGAGTACCGCCGGATTGTCACTGGCAAGGCCGACCGGGGTGGTCGCCCCGTTTTCCGCATCGAAGGCGCCGGCGAACACATCCCCGCCCGCCAGCAGGTAGAGCGCCATGACATGGGCGCCGGTACTGTTCAGATTGACCTTGAGATCCCATCCCGCCAAGGCGTCGCACAGCGGCTGCAGCGCAGCATCGCCGCTGGCCTCGCACACCTCGACCACGCTATCGCGCAACAGCTCGCCGCCATGATGGCGGTTGGAATACATCACCGCCTGGACCGTTTCGAGGTCGAAACCGGCTTCGCCAAGACCATCCGTTCCGGCCAAACGCTGGGCTATTTGATCGAGCGCCAAGCGTGTGCGCATCGAGCGCGGGGTCGCTTCATCGCCCCAGATCGGGCTGTACCCGGTCAGCGGTTCGGCCGGGTTGGTCAGCCAGGGCGAGTCATTGGACTGGGCGACAAAATCGGGACGGAAGAGATGGGGCGCGTCGGCCGGGCCGAACACACCCGGCGCCGAAGCTTGATCCCCGTCCTGCCAGCGACAACTGGAATCGGAGGCATCCAGGATCGGTATCCGGGCCCGCATCCAATAGCCTTGCGCCAGCTCGGACACGGCACAGCGCATGACAAGCGCCGTATCAACATTGGGCACTAGGCCCATATCGCCATAAAAGGCGCCACCTTGATGATCCACGGCCATGGTGTTGAAGGCGGTTGCCTGATAACGCGACAGCGCATCATGCAAAGTCTCGACATTGTCCGCCTCATACATCGCCAGATACTGGTCGATAATGCGCAGACCACCGCTCGGGGCAGCGAAAGCAAAGGCCGTCTCGGCCGACCATGGCATGCGTTGCGAAACAGCGACAGGACCGAATTCGGTCTCCCAGATGGTCCGGGTGACCGGCGTGGTTTCACCATTTTCGCCAAGGACTTCAACGGTGACGTTATTGGCCATCATGGCACGGCTGGCCCCGTCAATCAGGTAGCGGGTCGGGTCAGCAGGATCCAAGGTCAGCTCGTAATAGCCAAAACGCCGGGCCGTCGACACGGTATGGGTCCAGGCAATGTTCTCGGTATGGCCAATGCCGACAAAAGGCGTTGTGATCAGGCCCGCCCCGACCACATTGAGCTCACCGGGGATGGTCAGACCCACGCGATAAAAGCGCAGCGCCCCGTCCCAGGGATAGTGCGGATTACCGAGCAGGACCGCGTTGACATCCTCGCGCGTCCCGTCAGATCCGACAGCATAGGCGTTCGACCCCATACCCCGGCGCTGGACCAGAAGATCCTCCACCCTCGCCTCGCTATGGGTGGCATCGGCACCGGCCGGTGGTTCGGCGGAGGTGACCGCCTGGATCGGTTGTCCAAAGGGAAGCGTCAAGGCGCCATACCAGATGTCCTGCGGCGAAAGCTCCCGCACCCAGGCCTGTCCGGCGCAATTGGGGTCACCGGTTACGGTATTGGCCAGGACATGGTTCACCCCGTCGGCAAACCCTTCGATAAAGGCGCGGGCATCGTCGCTCGGCGTATCCACGGCACCGGGCTCGCCCGCCAGAAGGGCCTCAACCGTGCCGGCGTTGCGAATACGGCGATGATAGACATCGCTGGCGATATTGGCGTTATTCTCGCCGGCGCCGAGGAAGGCAGCGCGCTCACCTCGCACCGTCATAGCGCGGTCCATGAGCAGGCAGAGATTGTCTTCCGCCGCGACAAAGCCGGCGCCAAAGCCGAGCCCTTCGTGATCCGAGGCGATGATACGCGGCACCCCATAGGGTAGCCGCAGAATTTCAACGGATGCCGCTGTGTCCGCTTGCGCAGATGGGGCCGTCAGCCCGGCAACACTATCCCTGACACTGGCACAGCCGGCCAGGACTGCGCACAAAGTCATGCCCGTCAGGGCGGTGGTAAGCGAACGACGCGACTTCATCGACCGGTCTCCCCCGTAATTTCGGGGCGGCTATTCCCTGCCCCTACGGCAATCACCCCGCTACCGGGCAAGGTGCTGCGTGTTGTTCCGTGCTTTTCTACGAAGCACGGCAAAGCCTAGCTTGGAACGCTTGAACCTGACCAGAGCCGGTCACACGATCGATCAAACATGCTGATGTCGCAGATCTTCTGACGGCCAGTTCGCCTTCTGCGCCGCGCCGGCATAAAGACTGTCGAGGAAGGCGAGCACGGTCTGGGCCGGATCGGGTTCGGCGATAGCTGCCTCATAGGGCAGGATCGCCAGGGCACCACCATTCTTCTCGGCCCAGTAGGCAGAAGCCGGCTGGAGTTCAACGGCGTTCAGCCCCTCCGGTTCCGGATAGGCATAGCCGTAGAACGCCGCTTCCTGAAAACTGTCATCGCCTGGCCAGAAACCGGCAGAGATGACTTCATGCGAATAGGCTTCGCGATCAGACTGTGTTCCACCCGCAAGCGGGAAGGGTTTGCCGCTAAAGCGGGTCACCACCAGATCGAAAGAATGCCAGTACAGCTGGACCGGGGTCTGCTTGCCGGTGAAATGGCTGCGGAACACCTCGAAGACGCTGGAAATCGAACACAGCGCCCGCCAGTAGTCCGATACAGCCGCCCGGTCGTATTGCCGCGGCGCATGATCCTCAGGGAAGGAAATTGTCGACTTGTTGTCATAAGGGATGGCCAGGATTTCGACGTGAATGTCGAGTTCGTCGAGACTGGAAAACAAGGCCTCGTAAAACCCTGCCACCGTCAGGCCCGGGACGCTGAATTCGACCTGGCGTCCATCATTGCTCGAGACCACGACCTTGTGCTCGAGCATGTCGAAGAATATCTCGAAACCGCTCATCCCGAAGGGTATGCGGCCCGTGGTCAGGCCGCGGACATGAGGATAAAGCGTGACGTGCCACCAATGGTTCAGCTTGGGATGCGTCTTCAGCCGGACCTTGCCGATCATCTGCAGGAACAGATGCAATGTGTCGCGCGTTTCCACCCAGTCGCCATAGCGCAGGGACGGCCATTTGCTCATTCTCGTTCTCCCGGTCAGCTTGTCTGACGGTGAGGATATAGGGCGTTTGCAACGCTTCGCCCCAGAAACCTCGAACTTTCGTCGATCAGGTTCGACTGCCGGGTTGCCGGTCTATCGGCCGCGTGCGGCCTGTTCTTGCAGCGCGACCGTGAGGTCCGGCACCTCGACCTGACCGGCACATCCCTCACCGCCATCGATGACACAGGCGAAATAGCCACGCATGGCCTCTTCCATGGTCTTTGGCGTCCAGTGCTCAATACCGGGCAGGATGATGGAGTTGAAATCGACCATGCCGAACTCGCGATAGATCTCTGCCACATGCGGGACACGTTCAACGGTCGACGCGCCGAACACATCATTCACCCACAGCGCCTGCTCGCAGCTATAACTGTCCGAGCCGAATTCATCGCAGCTGAAAGGCGGTTCGGTGATGGAGTCGTTCTCATCGGCACCGCCCTGGAACAGGAGGACGGGCGTCGCGCGCAAGGCGTCGGCATTGAGCGGACCGTCGGCGATCTGATCCAGGTTGGATACCCCGACCGGGAAGGTAAGCGCCTCGCCCTGATAGGCCTCCAGCGGCAGGATGGGCAAACCGCCCGCACCACCTGCCACAACAGCGCGAACGCGCTCAGGATGCAGCACGGTTATGCGGGTGACAAAATCAGCGGCCGCCGAGAAGCCCCAGAACAGGGCGTCTTCGCTGGTTTCAAAACCGCTGGCGCTAAGCTTGGCGCGGGCATCGTCCAGCATGGCGATCAACTGCCGGTCCGGACGCGCATAGCGCGGATCGTCCGAGCGCATCGCCGCTTCTGTCAGGGCATGAATATAGAGATTGCCATTTCCATTATCGACCAGTGGTCGCGGAAACGCCGGGGTGAGCATCGGCGTGTTCAGATGGCGGCCGAAATCGACATATAGCTGCTCATTGCGCATGGCGGCCCAGTACTCATGGGTTTCCTGCGGAGCGCCCCAGAGCCCGTCATTATTCGGCTCGATCAACACCGGATGTCCGGCTGGCACGTGGTTGGGCAAAAGCAGGAAATAGGGCCAGTGAAACCCGGCTCCGGGATTGGCCTCGATGCGATAGATTTTGCGTGTTTCAAGCGCGCCCTCATAGGCGTGCGTTGTGGGCGCCGGACCAACCGGCTCGCCGATATGATCGGGCACCCGGCTCTCACGGTCGAAGGCCGCCACGCGGGCCCGCGGATCAACATCCTGAGCCACCGCCTGATTGCCCCCCAGAACAGCCAGCAGAAAAGCCAAAACTCTCATTTCATGCGCCCCCAAGGTTTTCCGCGCTCACCATGAGTGACCTAACTGCCCGGCATTGAGTGCTGGCGCAATGGGGACAAATGCCGGCTTCATCCCGCTCCCGGCGACACCAGGGTAGAGATGTGGACCCAGCGAAAGGGCGCGCTATCTTGGCCGGCTGTTGCCGCCAGTCGCAACGCGTTACGCAAGGGGAGCATCATGAAGAATTCCGTCACCGCTTTGAGCGCGGCCGCGCTTATGGCCGCCCTCGATTCAGGGACCGCCGCCAGTGCCCAGGCCTATCCGGGGGACCGGGTCAGCGGCGACCAGTTTGCCACCCGCTCGGTGACCACCGCGACACAAGGCATGGCGGCCACCGCTCATCCGCTCGCCAGCCAGGTCGCGATCAATGTCCTCCAGTCCGGCGGCAATGCGGTTGACGCGGCCATTGCCGCCAATGCGGCGATCGGCCTGATGGAACCCACCGGGAACGGCATTGGTGGTGATATCTTCGTCATCATCTGGGATCCCGAGACGCGCCAGGTCTATGGCATTAACGGTGCCGGCCGTTCGCCCATGGGGCTGAGCTATGACACGGTCGTTGAGACCCTGGGCGCTGGCAATGCGATACCGCCCCTGGGCGCCATGCCGGTTTCTGTACCGGGCACGGTGGATGGATGGTTCGCCATGCATGAACGCTTCGGTTCCATGCCGATGGACGAGATTCTCGCCCCGGCCATTCGCTATGCCGAAACCGGTTTCCCGCTGACCGAGACCATCGCCTATTACTGGGAGCGCAATATGCGCATCCTCGATGGCCGTTTCGCGAACGGCGAGTTCGAGGAGTTCGCCAATGCCCAGGCGACCTATTTGACCGAGGATGGCGATGCCCCGCGCGAGGGCGAGATTTTCCGCAATCCCGATCTGGCCAACACCTATCGCTTGATCGCCGAAGGTGGCCGCGATGCCTTCTATGACGGCCCGATCTCGCAGACGATCAATGACTATATGGAGCGGATTGGCGGCTGGATCTCCTATGATGATCTCGCCGCGCATCGCACCGAATGGGTCGAGCCGCTCAGCGTCAATTATCGCGGCTATGATGTCTGGGAATTGCCGCCGCAGGGTCAGGGCATCGCCGCGCTGCAAATGCTGCAGACCCTGGAAGCCTACGACCTCGCTTCCATGGGCTTTATGAGTGCGGAGGCCATCCACCTGATGGTTGAAGCCAAGCGCCTGGCCTTTGAGGACCGGGCCCGCTTCTATTCCGATCCCGCCTTCTACGACGAAGCCGACCCGGCCGCACTCTATGCCGAGCTTATCAGCGACGAATACGCCGACACCCGGCGGCAACTGATCTCCTCCGACGCCGCGATGGAAAACGTCACCCATGGCGATCCGTCCATCATCGAGGACGGCGATACGACCTATCTCACCGTCGCCGACAGCAATGGCATGATGGTCTCGCTGATCCAGTCCAATTTCCGCGGTATGGGTTCCGGCCTGGTCCCGGACGGTCTCGGCTTCATGCTGCAAAACCGCGGCGAGCTGTTCAGCCTCGATACGGACCATCCCAATGTCTACGAGCCCGGCAAACGCCCCTTCCACACCATCATCCCGGCCATGATCACGCGCGATGGCGAGGCCTTCATGAGCTTCGGCCTGATGGGCGGCGCCATGCAGCCCCAGGGGCATGTCCAGATCATCACCTCGGTGATCGATTTCGGGCTCAACATCCAGCAGGCCGGCGATGCAGCACGCTGGCGTCATGACGGCTCGACCTCGGAAACGGGTCAGGCCGGTGAGACGGCAGGCGTCGGTGTGCTCTCGGTGGAAAGCGGCGTGCCGCAAGGCGTGCGCGACGCGCTGAGCGCGCTGGGCCATGAGGTCGTGGACGGCAATGGTGGCTTTGGCGGCTATCAGGCCATCTTGCGCGATCCGGAAACCGGCGTGCTCTACGGAGCCAGCGAAATGCGCAAGGATGGCGCAGCCCAAGGTTACTAGTGCCACCGAACAAAGCGCTGTCTGACCGGGCAGCGCCTTTTCCATTGCTTGCCGGTCCATCACCGGGCCGCGTTCCTCTCGAATATGTTGGAGCGGCCCCGGTGTCTCTGCTAACCCGAGGCGGTTGAGGGAGTTATCGATGCTGTTACGCCGCCTGAGCGAACATGTGCGCACCCAGAACTGGATTGCGGTGGCGATCGATTTTGTCATCGTCCTGGTCGGTGTCCTGCTCGCCTTTCAGATCAATGCCTGGAATGAAAGCCGGTTGGAGCGAGCGGAACAGGCGGCCGCGCTGGATCGCCTGCTGTCGGAATCGGAAGAAGCCGTTGTCTATCTGCGCCGCTCTATCGCCCGGTTCGAAGAAGGCAATACGCGCCGCGTGGAACTGCTGACCCGGCTGAATGACGATAATTGGGACGGGTTTGATAATGACGCCATGGCCCAGGCCATCGTCACCATCGGCCGCGCCCCGCCTGCGGCTCCGCCGCGCAGCGCCTATGACGAGGTTATTGCCTCCGGCCTGTTCTCAGGTATTGGCGATGCTGAGGTGCGCGATGCGATCACCGAATACTATGCATCCGTCGACTATCTCAATGGCATGTCGGTCTATATCCAGCGCCTGGCCAGCTGGGATCCGTATTGGCGCTATGACAGCACGACCGACGTGTTCGCACCGGACTTTTTCTACCAGACCCGGACCCTGGTCGATGTCGAGGCCATACGCGCCAATGCCGAATTCGCGGAAATGCTGGTACGCGGGCACCGGGTACAGATCGCTTTGACCGAGTGGTGGCAAGGCGCGCTGGAAGATGCGCAGGCCATGTGCGAAGCGCTGGCCGGGTTTTCCCAGAGCGAGTGCGAGGCGGCCGCGACAGACTAGGCCAGCCACTCTGGCACAGACAGCCCCGCCGCGCTGGTTCGGGCCGCCACGGCACATTCAGCCAGGCTTCCCAGACGCAGGCTGCAGCCGGACAGGCTGGGGCCGTAATGGGCATACTTGCCTGAATTGGTCAGAATATGGCGGGCCGAGGCCGGGAAGAGCGGCCTGGAGATCGAGCACCAGCATACATCGGTTACCAGCTGCACGCCGAGCCGTTCGAGCTCGGCCCGGGTCCCGTCCTCTTCAATCTCGGCATTGACCGCCCGGCCCAGCGTCAGCATCACGCTCACCCCGTCAGCCACCGCATTGCCGTCCATCAAACGGGCAAACTGCCGGCATTCGGATGCGGACAGGTGCGGACTGCCGAGGGCCACAAGATCGACCTTGGCCGGCCCCTGGTTCAAGGCCTGCCAAGCCTGACGCAGGGCGGCCCGGTCGATCCGGTGGCGCGGCAGGGACGGGTCGTAGCTGTCACCCGCTTCCGGGGTGACACCGGCCATGTGCAGCATGGGCGCGCCGGATGTGGTCCCAAAGGCCGCACACACTGCCTTGAGGTCATCGGGTCCGGGATGATGCTCGGCCAGACCGTTGAGCAGCGGGATGCGGTCCGGGGCCAGCTGACCGGCAAGCCAGCCAAGCAGGGGCCAGACGCTCTCATCGGCTTGCTCCGGCAGGTCGACATCCAGAACCAGGCGGGCCTGCCGGTGGGCATCGAGATACACGCCGGACGCCGGAGCCCGCCCGGTGACGGCAATCATCAGATCGAAAAAGTCTGCATGCTTGTTGCTGCGCGCACCCAGCACGCTGTTGGCATAGATTACGGCGTTGGATTCTGACCAGCCGATCACCTCCCCCTGCCGCGGTTTGTCGCTGAGGAGATAAGGCGCACAGGTAAAGCTCGGCCGCGCGCCCATGGCCAGATAGGCTTCGGCCAGTGCGCTGGCCGGTTCGCCAAAATCGGCCGGGACGCCTTGGGCGCGCCAATGCGGCAGGTCGACGGAAATCGCATTCATGGTGGTCGGAACGCGGACCCTCGCCCCGCGCGCCTGCATGGCCCGGGCAAAGGTCAGATTGGCCTCGCTGGCATAAATGCAGCCATCAATATGAACGCGGGAGACATCAATCAAAGTCCGGGCGCCCTGCAAGACCGCCAGGATGCACATCGTCTCCATGGCCAGTTGAGCCGCTTCGCCCTCGCCTCCCGCCAGCATGTTTTCATCGGCAGCAGACAGGCTCAGACCAGACCGGTCCAGGGTTCCCAACTCAAATGTGAGATCACCGGCCGTGAGATGAGCGCCGGTCAGCTGCGCGTCTGTTTCGCAGGACAGCTTCTGATAGTCCTCAGCGCCGAGCCGGATCACGGCAATGCGCGCGTCAAACATGATGCGGGCGATAATGGCCCCCAGGCTCAGGACGTCCTCGGGCTCGCGAAACACCAGCGCGGCCGGGGCCTTGCCCGCCAGGGCGAGGCTCAGCAGGACGGCACTTCCGGTACACGACCCGCGCGAGGTCGGCATCATCAGAACCTTGCCGGCTATCGACTGTCCGCATTGCGGGTGGTGCTGATCGAGTATGGTCCCGCTTTGCGCATCCACCCCGCCCCAAAAGCTCAGCCCTTCCTCGCAATACAGGATAGGCCCGGACAGATCGGCGGCCTGGATCAGGGTGTTGGGATGCTGCGGATCGAAAGCGCCCTGGCTCAAACGGGTCACCTTTGCGGAGGGGAGAGAGACCCTCTCCTTATCCGCGTTTAACCCGGCCGGTGCAAATACCGCTGCCGTCGAAAAAGGCGCAGACCCGGCCCGGCTTGCCGGGACAGGCATGCGCCTTCATCGAGATGTCGCGCCCTAGTTTTCGCGGGCGTCGAGAATGGCTTCGATCTCGTCCATCACGGCGACCATGCGGTCGATGACGGCGTTATAGGGATCCGCCGTCGTCATATCGAGGCCCGCATCACGCAGGATCTCGACCGGATAATCCGAACCGCCGGCCTTGAGGAAATTGAGATAGGTCTCGCGCGCCTCATCCCCACCGGTCTCCAGCTGGTCGACGAAATAGGCCGCCCCGGCGATCGAGGTCGCATACTGGTAGACATAGAAGTTGAAATAGAAGTGCGGGATATAGGCCCACTCGATCATCTCACGCTCGGTGATCTCCAACACGCCTTCCTCATGCCCATGATAACGGCGCAGGATTTCACCGTAGATCTCGGTCATGCGCGGGCCGGTCAGAGCCTCGCCGCGTTCGACGGCCTCGTGAATGGCAACTTCAAACTCCGAGAACATGACCTGGCGGAAGAAAGTGCCGCGCATCTGCTCGAGGGCGTAGCCGAGATAGAAAAGCCGTTCCTCATCGCTTTCGGCCTGTTCGAGCATGTGCTCCTGCAGCAGCAATTCCTGGGCAATGGCTGCGATCTCGGTGGTGAAGATCGAGAAATTGGACAACTCGTAAGGCTGGTTCGCATTGGTCAGCACCTGGTGCATCGCATGACCCCACTCATGGGCGTAGGTCGAGGCGCTGTTATAATTGTCCAGGTGATTGAGCAGGATGAGCGGGTGGACGTCATAGGCGCCGCCGGACATGTAGGCACCGGAGGATTTGCCCGGCTGCGGATAGACATGCATCCAGCGCTCGCTCGATGCCTGCGCGAAGGTCTGCGAGAACTCCTCGCCCAGCACATCCATGGACGCCAGAACGTGTTCGCGGGTCTCCTCGACCGGGAAGGTCAGATCGGTTTCAACCAGGGCCGGATAGATGTCGTGATAGCCCTGGTCCTCAATTCCGAGCATGCGGCCGCGCAGCTCGAAATAGCGGTGCAGGACGTCGATCCGGTCATTGGTGACCTCGACCAGCGTGCGATAGACCTCCTCCGGGATGTTATCGCCGGACAGGAAGTATTGCAGCGTATTGTCGTAATTGCGCGCCCGGGCCATGGCGACATTGGCCTGGACCTCACCGTTGAGATTGGCGCCGAACGTGCTCTCATACTGTGACCAGGTGCCCCAGAAAGCGTCGAACACCGCTTCACGGTCTTCGCGGTCCGGGTCTTCGCGGTGCAGGGTATAGCCGGCCGGGGTAAGATGGGCCTCGGTGCCGTCGCTGAGTGTGATGGTGGGCCAGTCGATCTCGGCATTGGCCAGCAGACCGCGGGCATTTTGCGGCGCCGACAGGGCATTACCCATCAGCGAGAGAACCTCTTCGGCTTCCGGGGTGAGGACATGTTCCGCCTGGCGCAGCGTGTTGCGCAAGCCGAGCGCGTGCTTCTCCAGCCCCTCCTGCTCAGCGATGAACTGCTCGATCCGCTCGGCGCCGATCTCGACAATTTCCGGCGCCACAAAGCTGCCGGCGGCACTGGCCAGACCAAACATGGCCGACAGGCGGCCGACCATGACCTGGCCATCCGGGTCACTCAGATCGGTATTGCGCTGGTTGGAGGCATAGGTCCAAAGCCGCGAAGCCTCCTTGAACAATGCCGACTGCGCATCGAGCGCCTCGAGCAGGATCTCCGAGCTCTCGCCAAGACGGCCCTGATAAGCGGTGATGCCGTCGATTTCGCCCTGGAGGCGCTCAACCTCGGCCTCCCAGTCCGCCCGGGTCGCGTAGAACGGGGTCAGGTCCCAGACATAGCGCTCGTCAACCGCCTCCCCGGCGTCCTGCGCCAGCGCCGGAGCGCTCATGGCGGTCAGCGCCAGCGCGCTGGCGGTGATCAAATGCATTGCGGTTTGGCGAAGTCCTCGCTTCATGGTCATGCCTTCTCTTGCAGGTGCCCGAGCACCCATCCCCTCAACTGAATTATGATGTCCTGCGCGGTCATCCCGCACGCAGTCCGGCGTGTGCAGCTTGTTACAGGTCCCGTCGAAACCGGACATTTCCCTGCCATTGAATTTCATTAACAAAGCGACATGCATGGGGACGCTTGTTGGTCGTTAGCATGTTACAGTATAACATTGCATCAACTCCCGGGCGGCACCACCCCGCCACAGCAGAAAGCGCAATACCATGCCCTCTCCCCGCGATAAGCGCCTCCCGGTGACCGTGCTCTCCGGCTTTCTTGGCGCCGGAAAAACCACCCTGCTCAACCGCGTACTCAATAATCGCGAGGGCATCCGGGTCGCGGTGATCGTCAACGACATGTCCGAGGTCAATATCGACGCCGATCTTGTCCGGGCCGGAACGGAATTGAGCCGCACCGACGAGACGCTCGTGGAAATGTCCAATGGCTGTATCTGCTGCACCTTGCGCGACGATTTGCTCGCAGAGGTCCGCCGCCTCGCGGATGAAAAACGATTTGATTACTTGCTGATCGAATCCACTGGCATTTCGGAACCTTTGCCCGTGGCCGCGACCTTCGATTTCCGCTCAGAGGAAGGCGATAGCCTGTCCGATGTCGCGCGGATCGACACCATGGTCACCGTGGTTGATGCGGTAAATCTGCTGAGGGATTTTTCCAGCCACGACTTTCTCAAGGACCGCGGCGAGTCGCTCGGCGATGAGGACGACCGGACCTTGGTGCACCTGCTGACAGATCAGATCGAGTTCGCGGATGTCATCGTCCTCAATAAGGTCGATGATGCCCGCCCCGACCAGGTTGATGCAGCGCGCAAGATCATTCGCAGCTTGAATGCCGATGTCCGTATTCTCGAGGCCAACTATTCCGACGTGCCGGCGGAGGACATCCTGAATACCGGCCTGTTCGACTTCGAAAAAGCCCATGAACATCCGATGTGGGCCAAGGAGCTTTATGGCTATGAGGATCACACGCCTGAAACCGAGGAATATGGCGTCACCTCCTATGTCTACCGCGCCCGCCGCCCCTTCCTGCCGGAACGCATCCACGCGATCTTGAACGGCGCTCTGCCCGGCGTCATCCGCGCCAAGGGGCACTTCTGGATGGCGACACGCCCGGAATGGGTCGCGGAGTATTCCATGGCGGGAGCGCTTTCCAGTGTGTCCCCGATCGGTACCTGGTGGGCCAGCGTACCGCCGGACCAATGGCCGGAAGGACCGGCCGTCGACGCCTATCTGGCGGATCATTGGCAAGAGCCTTTTGGTGATCGCCGCCAGGAACTGGTCTTTATTGGTGCCGGGATCGACTGGCCTGAGCTAAAAGCGCGTCTGGACGCCGCGCTTGTGCCTGAAATCCAAGCCTACTCACCCCATGATATCCCGCAAATGGCAGATCCGTTTCCGCGCTGGCAACGAGCCGAGGAAGCGGAACCGGCCGCATGAACCTGATAGCCCAGAACGCGTTCAACGCCGACCTCGGCACACCGATACGGCGCGTTCAACACCTGAGCGGACTGACGGCCCTCGCCAATCCCGGCGCAGAGGCGGTTATCTGGGACCGGCCCATCCCGCCCGCCATGGCCCGCGCTCTGGAAGGCTGGCCGAAGGCAAAGGCCGCCGATATCCGCCTGGTGCTCAATCTGAGCGAGATTGAAGCGGCCGCGGTCCGGGTATTCAATACGTGGGGCGGGCTGGAGCCAATGGCCCGCGACTGGCTGGCAAAGGACATTGCCGGGCTTGCCACCCAGCTGGCGCAAACGCTGGCTGCCTCGCGCGTGCACCTGCGTTTCGAACATGTCCGTGACGACGCCTGCCGCCGCTTCCACAAAGACAATGTCCGGGCCCGGCTAATCTGCACCTATCGCGGACCGGGCACACAGTTCGGCTATACCGAGCGCCTGGCAGACGAGCCGGCTCGTTTCGACACCGTGGCAACCGGATCGCCGATCTTCCTGCGCGGCAAAACCTGGCCGTCGAGCCAGGTCGGGCATGTCGTGCACCGTTCGCCCCCGGTTCAGGCTGACGGCGTAAGCCGACTCGTGATTGTGATCGATGAGGCAAAACCGGAACTGCCACACGGCCTTCAGACGCGCTGAGCCAAAGCCCAGGGCTAGAGTCCGAACTTCCCCAGATCCCCAAGGACGTCATCCCGATCAAGCGGTGGGTGATCCAGAACAGGCAGGAGATCGGTTCCGAAATCCTCAACCGGATCGTGCTGCGTCATATCCATTCGGCGCTCGATTTGCGGCCGCAGTGGAGGCCAGCGGTGGCCGCAATCATCCACCAAGGTGTGGATCATATCCATGCTCACACGGACATCATCATCGCCCAGCTCAGCCCTTGATCGCGCATCGACGCGTGCCAGCACGTCGAGGACATTCTCTTCGGTGACGACCCGGCAGAGCTCATATTGCAAGTCTACGAGCTGATAGGGCCCATGGCCCTGAACCGCTTCCGGCAGGCTGCGCAAATGCCGGTCGATAAAGTCGCTGACCTTTATGGCCTCAGGAAAAACCAGGGCGGAATGCGAACTGGAGCTGAAACTGTCCGCCAGTGCCTGCCCGGCCTTTGCCAGGCTGGCTCCGGCCTCCGGCGCTTCAAGGCTCAGCGCTACTGATCCGGCACGCTCGTCCAACCCGGCGAGTGCTGCAAATCCTTGTGCATCCTCTGACCGGTCGAAGCGGAACTCGACATCACCTGACGCTAGTTTCAACCGGCAATACCAGAGCATCGGAGCCAGCGGATAGCGCAACTCGACCCAGCGCGGTCCGTTATCCAGCCGCACCGAATCCACCGCCAGACGATGATCGCTCCAGATCGGTTGGAGCAAGCGCGCCAGCCGGCGCTTTTGCTCGCCACCATCCTGCTCAAACAGGACCTGCAACATCTGGCGATCGCGCTCGCTATACTGGCGCTTATAAGGATAGGCAGAGGACATCGGATCTCGGGCGAAGACGGGATGGAAATACCGGCAAGGCCAGCCTCCCACGCCCGCAGCTGCACCGCAAGCCGAGCGCTACTCGATCCCGTATTGAGCTATAATGCGCGCCCGCGTCTCATCATCCGCGAGCGGGATGGTCGAGCCCTGGCTGCCGAAGAACTGATAGCCCTCCGTCGCGCCATAAATCCGGTCGAGCAGCATTTTTAGCGCCAGGTCATTGCTGAGCTCCCCCTCGCGCACAGCAGCGTGCACATGGGGCAGATAGCGGCGCATATAGGGAATGTTGGAATGCTGGATCACCAGGAACATGGCGATCTCCAGCTCTTCTCCGACCATGGAGCGACCGATATAGCGGCCATGACGCTCGAACAGGGCATCGATCCGGGCCTGGTTCTGAGCATCCAGCGCCTGTTGGGCCTCGTTGAGATCAGGGCGATACATAGCATCATCAAGCGAAATCTGGTGGATTTCCCGGACCAGGTCCGCATCAAAATCGTGATCGGCGATATGGGCCTCGACATCAAACGGGGTCACCGCAGCAAGGATTTGCGGGCAGTCATCGACAAAGGCGAAAAAGACCTCCGGAATGGCCGCTTCAAACGGATGCGGCGCGGCGTCGATATAGCCGCAGATCGCCGCCGGATCGCTTTCAAAGGCTAGGCTGAAGGCCAGCCCGGTATTCGCCGCCGGCTCGCCCAGCGCATAAAAGGCCAGGGCGAGGTTCCAATAGTCGACGTGAACAAAATTGTCCGGATTTCCGCTCACGGCGGCCTTGGTCTGATTGAGATAGAACAGGCCACGCGCAAACACGTCCTCGGCAACATCATCCCGGCGCACCGGTTGATAGGCGAGCACAGTCTCGTGGAAATTCTCAGCCGTGAGAACCGGCGTCGCCTGACCCTGCAGCGCATGGGCTGCGGCGGTACCAGGAACGGCCAGGGCCGAGAGCCCGGCGCCCAGAAAACACGCCTTGAAAATTTCACTCATCATCGCCCCTGCCCTTCCACAAACAGATCAAAACCGGCGGCCTTATAGGCAGCGCCTCCGGGGAGTTCATCTTAAAACGCGGTCACGAACTTAAAGGCCGTTCATGATGCCGCGAGACGCGCCTGGAACCGCCCTAGCCCGCCGCTCCGGCTTGTTGCATCGCGCATATAAGGCTATGCCCGACAGACAGCGCCCGTGCGGTTGGGCGCAAAGGGGGACATTATGCGTTTTCAGCTTATGGCACCGGCAGCTTTCGGAATGGCGGCTCTGGGGGCGAGCAGCTGCGCAGACGCGGCGCCGCATCACCAGCATGGACATGGCGCCAGCGACAGCGAGGGTATTGCCGGCAGCGTCACCGAGGCGGCTCCGGAGTTTACTCACACTTTTGAGCTGGAAGCGGGCCAAGTCGTGACCCTGACGACCCAGTCGGATGAGAATTTCGATACCGTTCTGACGCTGAGCGGGCTGGGCGGCAAACCGATCACGCAAAACGACGATGCCGATCCGACAACGCTGCAATCCCTCATCCTTTTCGCCGTTCCGCAAAGCGGCAGCTATACGGCCTCTGTTACCGGTTATGGCGGCGCGACGGGCAATTTCGAGCTCTTCATTGAAGAAGGTGTCGATTTCGGCCTCTCCGACGAGGCGGTCATCCTGGAAGAAGGCGTAACCCGCTTCAGTGGACGCGAGCTGACCCGCGACGTCGAGGTCCAGCTGAATGAAGGCGACATCCTGGTCGCCTCGACCGAAGCGCTCAGCCCCGAGCTCGACACCACGCTGACCCTGTTCGATGCCTCCGGTGAGGTTATCGCCATGAATGATGATCGCGGCGATGGCACGCTGAACTCGCAGATCATCTTCCTGGTCGAGACCGCCGGTGAATATACCGTGCAGGCGGGCAGCTATAGCGGGCGGGATATGGGCGAGCTCTTCCTCTCCGTCGCCACCGATGCCAATGCCGAACTGCCGTTTGATTTCACTGCCCTTGATGGCGAGATGATCGCGACCGAGACCGGCCGCGTCGACGACAACACCCCGGTCTATCGCCGCGACATCACTATTGCCGAAGGTCAGACGCTTTATGCCTATGCCGACCGCGCCGATGGCGATCTCGACCCGGTGCTACGCCTGCTCGGCCCGGACGGGCTGCCGGTGGCGATGAATGATGATCGTGGCGACGGCTCGCTCAATTCCGCTTTCGCCTACACCGCCCCGGCGACCGGCGATTACATCGTCGAAGTCGACCGCTATAGCGGCAGCGGCTCGTCCGGCGGCTTCAGCCTGACCCTTTCCTGGGTCGAGGCGTCCGTGGTGGAGGTCCTGCAGGGCCTGCGCGAATCCATTGTCACGCTGAGCGGCGACCCGCAGAGTTTCCGGACCGACGATTTCGTCGTCAATTACACCCTGGACGGTGAAGACAGCACCACCCTCGCCTATGCCCAGAGTGTCGGCGACGCCCTGCAGCATGCGCTGGATGAACAGCTCGGCCGTATGGGCTGGCGCGAACCGGTGCGCGATGCCGATGGCCTCTACCGCGCCTTTGTCGCCGACGCCAATGGCTCCATGGGCGTGACCTATCCGGTCGAGACCGTGTTCGACAATCCGCACACCAGCGATATCCGCGAGCCGCTCGCCTCGCGCACGGTCTTTGTCGTCGAGAATGATTTCGAGGGCTTTGATGAAAAGACGGCGCCGGTGGACAGCCTGATGCGGGCCACCGCGACCCATGAATTCGCCCATGTGGTCCAGTTTGGCTATGATTCAGAGGAAGGCCTGGACTGGCTTTACGAGTCCACAGCGTCCTGGATCGAGACCGTTACCGTTGGTCATCACCAGGATGCCACGGATTATGTCGAGACGGACTATCAGCGCCCGGATCTGTGCTGGACGACGACACAGGGCGGGTTCGACTATTCCCAGTGGACGCTATTGCAATCCCTCGCCGATGTTCATGGCGAGCGCATCGTCGTCCGTATCTGGGAAAACGCGGTCGACCATGACGGTTTCGACACCATGGCGGTCACCCTGGGTGAGGTCGACACGACCATTCCCGATGCGCTGCGCCGCTGGCGGGCCCAGAATTTTGCCATGGCCTATGAACTCGCCCCGCTGTTTGATCGCCCCGTAGCGCTCAATCGCAGCTTCAACACGGCGGAAAGCTGGACCTCGAAACAAGGCCCGGAACAGCTCGGCGCGAATTATTTCGAACTAGCTCTGGATGGCCGTCACACCATCTCGCTGAACGGCAATAATGCCCTTGAACTGGTTGCCCTGGGCTATCGCGACGGCACGGTTGATGTCATCGAACTGGGCCAGTCCGGTGTGGTTGATCCGGCGGCCTACGAGCATCTCGGCCTGATGGTCTTCAACCCCGTCATTCCCGAGGCGCCGGGCGTGTGCTCCTCCGGCATGTATACGCTGGATATCAGCGCCACCTCCGAAGCAGCGACTCAGCCAGCAGCTTATCAATTTGAGGCGCCGCACTTTACCGCCCCGACGCCGGTCAGCGAGGCCATCGAATAGCCACAGAACGGGCACCGGTCCACATCACGGCGGGCACATAAAAAGCGCGGGCCGGCAACTGCCGGCCCGCGCCTTTATTTGTCCTCAGACGCGGCGATCTTCTAGCCGTCAGCGTCCGTATCGAACCCGCGATTGCGCAGCAGCGGCTCAACGCTCGGCTCGCGGCCGCGGAAGCCGACATAGGCGTCCATGGCCGGCAGGGTATCACCAGCCGAGAAAACGCTGTCGAGCAGTTTCTGCGCCAGTTCCGGATCGAAGATATCGCCCGCTTCCTCAAACGCCGCGAACCCGTCATTGTCCAGAACGCCGGCCCAGAGATAGCTGTAATAGCCGGCGGAATAGCCCTCTCCTGCGAAGCTGTGCAGGAAGTGCGGGGAGCGGTGGCGCATCGGGATGGCGTCGAGGTTTTGACGGCTGCTCAGCACCTCCTCCTCGAAGGCATGGATATCGATATCGCCCGGCTCGGTGTTGAGATGGTAGGCCATATCGACAAAGCCGGAATTGAGGAACTCAACCGTGGCAAAGCCCTGGTTGAAGGTCTGGGCTTCCAGCACGCGCTCGAGCAGCGCCGGCCTCATCGGCTCACCGGTCTCATAGTGAAGGGCAAAGCGCTCGAGCACTTCAGGCTGTTCCAGCCAGTGTTCATAGATCTGCGCCGGGAATTCCACGAAGTCGCGGTCAACCGCGGTCCCGGCCAGGCTGGGATACTCGGTATTGGACAACAGACCGTGCAGACCGTGGCCGAATTCGTGGAATAGCGTGCTCGCATCGATGAAGGACAAGAGCGCAGGCTCGCCATCGGCCGGCTTGTTGTAATTACAGTTATTGATGATGATCGGGATATCACCGCTAATCCCGTTCTGGGCGCGGAAGCTGGACATCCAGGCGCCGCCGCGCTTGCCCGGGCGAGCAAAGTAATCACCGTAGAACAGGCCGATCACCTCGCCTTCCGTATTGGTCATCTCCCAAACGCGGACGTCCGGATGATAGACTTCCATATCGGTGCGCTCGGTGAAGCTGACACCGAACAGGCGCTCGGCGACGTAGAACTGGGCCTCGATCATATTGTCGAGCTGGAGGTAGGATTTCACCTCGCTCGGGTCGAGATCATAGCGCTCGGCGCGCACCTGTTCGGTGTAATAGCGCCAGTCCCACGGCATGACGCCATGGTCGAGACCGGCCGCGGCGATACGCGCTTCGATATCGGCCTGTTCTTCCAGCGCGCGTTCACGGGCCGGCCACCAGACCTGCTCCATCAGCGAGGTTGCCGCCAGCGGTGTGCCAGCCATGGTGCCACCGGTGCGGTAATGCGCGAAGGTCTCATAGCCCAGAAGGTTGGCCATCTCGAGACGCAGGCGAAGAATGTCGCGGATCGTATCGTGATTGTTATTGGCGTTCTCGTTGTCACCGCGGCTGGTCCAGGCCCGCCATGCCTGTTCGCGCAGCTCGCGATTGGGCGAGGTTTGCAGGAAGGGCTCTACGCTGGAGCGCGCCAGGGTAACGACATGGCCCTCTAGGCCGCGGTCAGCAGCAGCACCGGCAGCCGCGGACACGACGAAGTCCGGCAGGCCTTCCAGGTCCTCCGCCTCCAGTGCCATGGTCCAGCTTTCACGGTCCGCCTGCTCGTTCTGGGCGAATTGCGTGTAAAGACCCGCCAGGCCCGCACGGACGTCGGCGAAACGCTGACGGTCATCGCCCTCCAGCTGGGCGCCGGCGCGGACGAAGTCATGGTGGGTAACTTCCAGCAAACGAAGTTGCTGCGGTTCCAGACCCAGGCTTTCGCGCTGCTGGTACAGGCTGTCGATGCGGGCAAAGAGATCGGCATTGAGCGTGATCGAAGCGGAGTGCGCGGCCATGCGCGGGCTCATCTCGCGCTGGATGGCGCGGATTTCGTCATTACTGGCCGAGCTGGCCAGGTTGAAGAACACGCTGCTGATACGGCCGAGCTGGGCGCCGGACTGCTCCATGGCCAGCATCGTGTTGGCAAAGCTTGCCGGCTGCGGATTGCTGGCGATGGCTTCGATCTCGGCCGTGTGCGCCGCCAGGGCTACTTCGAAGGCCGGCAGGAAATGGGCCTCCTCAATGGCATCGAAGGGCGGCGCCTGGTGCGGAGTATTCCAGGCCGACAGCAGCGGGTTATCCGATGCAGGCACGGCAGCATCGGCAACTTGCGTGGTAGCGGTCCCGGCCTCGCTGACGGTTTCACTGGCAGCGTCCCCGGCGGTTTCAGGTGTCTCCCCGGCCTGCGGAGAACATGCAGCAAGAAGAAGAGCGGTGCTGGCAGCGCTCAAAAGCATGGCGGCTTTCATGACAAATCCCTTGATAAATTAAGGATGTTATAACATAACGCACACTAGCGAAGAGCCCGCGAAAGCTCAAGATTAAGACTGAGTCATGTGCTGGGTTATTGCGCACCCCGGCTTTGACCGGCGCTTGCTACTCGGACGCGCCCATACCCATTGCGATAAAGGCGTCCCGAACCGCTTCTGGGGCGTAGTCCGGATTACTGGCCTCATAGAGCTCGAACCGGTTGGTGGCACCGGTGCTCAACGGTCCGTAGGGCGTATTCAGCGCATGGGTAACGCAATCGCGATTATCGAGGCACTCGAACTGGTAAAAACTTCCGGTCAGGCTGGTACCGCGCGCCGTCAGCCGGACCTCATGCCAATCGAATTCAACCCGGTGCAGCAATTTGGGCAGCCCCTCGCCCTCACCGCCTGAGCTGAAGTGATAGACCGCCGCAATACCGGGCCCGCCCGGCTCGAAGCGGGTCTCGTAAATCCGCGCGCCCTGCACCGTGTCATCCATGTTCGAAAATTGCTGCTCCAGCACTTGCCCCGCCGGCACGGTATCGGGCTGGGGCTGGGCCTGGGCCGGGGAAACGGCCAGCTGGACAAGCCCCGCGGCTAGAACGAAAGCACGCGGGCTGATCCTACCCATTCTCAACATGCTTTTCCTCGCTCGATCGCTCACTCATCGCCCTCATAAGGCAGATGGGCCAGAGCAATAAAGCAAGTCTCTGTCAGCTCTTCCAGAAGGCCGGGGCTGCGCGCGACGAGGTCCGAGAAATTCGCCAGGTCCAAGGGAAAGCTCGCCAAGGTCCGGGCCTCAGCATCAGCTGCGGTAAAACGGACTGTGAGCACGCCACCACTACTCCCATGAGTGCCAAGATGATCCAGCAGGACGCCTACCTCGCCCGTGCCATCCTCTGGGGCGATCAGATAATGATATTCGCCACCGCCCTGCGGCGGCCGCACATACATGAGCTGGCCGGCACGCGCCCACGCCCACCCTTCAGCGTCAGAGACAGCGATCTCGAACACGCCCTGATACAGCCGCGTACCGCCATAGCTCGGGTCCATCTCGCTGGGCAGGTTGTAGACCTGCGGCCAGATGCCCGCGATCAGAGCGTTGAGTTCAAAGCCGAAGCGCTCCTCCTGCTCGAAAGGGTCATTGCGCCAGAATGCCAGCCCGCTCGGGCGGTGCAGATAATCGTAATACAGGGTCGACTGACTGAACCACTGCGACCCGAAACTATGGCGCAGCTGGACCTGCCAATCCCCCGCCTCGGCGCTCAGACGGCAAGCCGCTTCCATTTCCTCACGGTCAGCGTCCGTGGCCGACTGTGCGACCATCCAAACGGCAAGCAAAGCTAAAATCACTGCAACCGCTCCTTATCAGTCCACACGGGAGCCGGGATCATCAGCCGCCAGCTCATGCACAAGCGCTCGCATGGCGCCAAACTCACTCTGATCAAGCACGACGGCGGCGATGGCCAGGTCGCGCTCGGGTATATAAACGGCATACGTCCCCCAAAAACCGCTGTGGGAATAAGCCGTCGCGCCATCAATGGTCTCGATGAAAACGCCCAGGCGATAGCGCTCCGGCGCCACCTGCCCGGGGGCTTCGATCATCAGGTTCAGCGTTGCAGCATCGGCAAACACCTCGCCGCGGAACAGGGCGCGCCAGAACCGCGCCAGGTCGCGCGGGCTGGCGATCAGCCCACCCCCGCCATAGAGGTCGAGCGAGCCGTTAAATCCGGTGGTATCCATATCTCCGAGATATTGGTGCGCCCGGGGCTGCACCTCCGCGCCGGCCTGTTCGGCCTGCTCCCACCAGGTCTGATCCAGACCCAGCGCGTCAAAGCGCAACAGGCGCCGCACCGCCGCAGACAATGGCTCGCCTGTCACGCGCTCAATCATGCGGCCAAGCAGGATATAGCCGGTATCGGAATAGACGAAGCGCTCGCCAGGACCGCCGATCGGGTCATGGTTTGCGGTCAGGAATTCAACCTGATCCGCCCGCGTCCATTGCCGCTGCGTATCCTCAAAGACGGCTGCCACATAGGTGTCGTCCGCATGGTCCGGCATGCCGGCATTGTGCATCAGAAGATGCCGCGGGGTGATCAGATCCGTGCGGTATCCATCCGCGCTCAAAAGCCGGTCGAACTCTGGATCAATCATACCGTTTATCGGCTCATCGAGAGGCAAGAGCCCCTCTTCCCAAAGCCGCAGATAAGCCGCCGCGACATAGGTTTTGGTGTTGCTGGCAATGCGCACCGGCGTCTGCGCGTTGAGCACCCGCCCATCAGGGTCGGCATGTCCAAAGGCGGCCCCTGCACCGGCCGCCATCTCGCCGCCCTCAACCCAGACCGCCAGGCCGGGTAGTTCGGGGTGGGCGGACTGGACCTCCTGGACAGAAGCGTGGAGCGGTGTGGTGTCAGCCTGCTGCCCGCAGGCCATTACGAATAAGGCACTCAACACCAAGAAAAACTGACGCGGCATAAAACGTCCTCGATACGAAAGGGTTATGCCCCCCAGACAAATACCCGGGCGCTAGGGTAGCGATCAGGCGGGCCGATGCAATGGCGCATCCAGCTCAAAGCCGAACCGGGCCAGTGCTCTCGCATAGCCCGTATCCGGTCCGACCAGAGCGGTGAGCAATGCGGTGTCGGCCGCGGCCGGCTGGCCCGCCTGCGGCGCAAGTTCATCGACCCGTCGGGCGATGGCCGCCCCGGTATCCAGATAGCTCCAGTTACGCGGCGCGGTGGCTTCCAACTCGGCCTGAAGCAGCGGATAATGGGTACAACCCAGCACCAGCGTATCCACCTCTTCGCCGCGTGGCGCCGCCAGGATCGCCTCTTGCAGGCCACGCAGCAGGTCGAGATCCGGCGCAGCGCCGGCGAGCACGGCTTCCGCCTCGCGGGCTAGGCCCTCAGCGGGCTGGACGATGAAATGACGCCCGTCGCCATGATCGCGGACCAACGCGTCGATATAGCCGGACTGCGCGGTCCGCGGCGTCGCCAGGACCCCGATCACGCCGGAGCGGGAACGTTCGGCCGCCGGCTTGATGCCCGGTACCGTACCGACAACCGGCAGTTCCAGCGCCTCACGCAGAGTGTCGAGTGCGATGGTCGAGGCAGTATTACAGGCCAGGACAACGAGGCGCGGCCGGTCGCGTTCGACCGCCGCGCCGATCACCTCAATGACCCGCTGTTTGAGGAATTCGTCCGCCTTCAGCCCATAGGGAAAGGCGGCATTGTCAGCGAGATAGGTCAGCGGCAAGTCGGGCCGGCGCTGGCGAATCTCCGCCGCGACGGACAGGCCGCCGAGACCGGAATCGAAGACAAGAACCGGACTGGAAACCGGGTTACCGCTCACGCGCCTACTCCGCCTGGCATTGCCCGTCCCGGACAACACGCTGAAATCATGTCCCGGTTTTTACCCTCGCCCGGCCTCGCGGTACAGGGGCGCAATAACCGCAAATTTTTTGAGCTAATAAGGAACAAATGCGCTATGCTTGCGGCGAAAGGACCTCTCATGGATCCCCATCAGATCGACCGCTGGGACATGTTCGGCCATGTTATTCGCCGCACCTGCCCGGATTGCACGACCGGCCAGTCGCGCCTGTCCTGGTATAAGGACTGGTTCACGCTGATGCGTGCGCCGGCGGCCGAGCCAGGTGTGCTAGCGCCCGCTGCCCGGAAAGCAGAGCTCCCTCGATAAGCCCGCCGCTTTCACTGATCGTTTCCGCGCCGGCCAGGGCGATGCGGCCGTCAAACCAGCTTTGCTCGAATAGCGCCCCGCCATAGTGCGGATGCCCGCCGCGATAGCTGGCGTCCGCCTCATTGGCGGTAAAGCGCTCCTGCGACCAGTCGACGAAATGGGTTTCGATCGGCGAAAGCGCCTGTTCTCCGAAGAAGCGGCCGAACTGCTGCAGCACTTTACCGGTCAATGCCTCGCCTTCACGCAGGCGCTGCTGGGCTGGCCAGCCGATGAAAGCGAACAGTACGCCAAGCGATCCGTCTTCCGGACTTTGATCGGCGACCTCCATGACCGGACCATTGCGGCTTGATCCGCTACCGGACAGCCCATGTTCACGCCAGAAGGGACGGTCATAGACCGCGATCAGCTTGGCATGCGCTCCCATCCAGGTGGGCAGAGCCTGCATGGCGCGGTCCAGCTCGGCCGGTAGGCCCGGCTGCCAGTTGAGCGCCTGCGCCAGGCGCGGCGGCAGGGCGATAACCGCCTGATCCGCGCGCACGACATCCCCGTCAGCACTTTCGATCTCAACGTCCTCAGCCACGCGCACGTTTTGCGCCGCCCAACCGGTGCGGATCGAACCCTCCGGTAGTTTGCCGGCCAAGCCGTCGATCAGCCCGGCCGCCCCGCCGGGGAAACGGATCGCATCGTGATACCGGCTCGGCGCGCTGAACCGCTGTACCTGCCCCATATCCTCAAAGCTGAACGCGCCGGTTTCATGCTGGCGGGCGGCAGCAACATCCAGCGCGCGCCGCAACGCATCAAGCTTGGGCTGAAAAGCCGGCCACATCCAGGCCGGTCCCAGGTCGGCATGGGCGCGGCCGCCCGCCAGGGGCTGGCTCAATATCCGCCCACCCAGCCGGTTCCGGGCCTCCAGAACGGTGACGGCATAGCCTGCTTCATGGGCCGCCACCGCAGCCGACAAGCCGCTCATGCCTGCGCCGACAACAACAAGCCGCTTGGCCATCATCCTGCCTCCGGCAGGCGGATATGGCGCAGATGTCCGGTCTTGCGCCAGATTTTCACCGGTTGATCCAACGTCGTTATGCGTGCCTCATAGCCATCGGGCAGACGCAACCAGCTGCCGGCCGAAAAGCGCTCTCCCGCCTCCTCGAACTCGCCCTCAACAACATAAAGCTCAGCGCCACCATCGGTGTCGATGCTGACCGCCGAGGCCGCCGCCCAGATCTCATGGGCGACATCTTCCCTGTCCGAGGCAAACAAGGGCTGGACCTGTACGCCCGGCCGCGCGGGATCGGCCGTGAAGTCCGGGAATTCGGTCTGGTAGCGCAGCTGGGTCAGATCCTGCGGATCGAACTGCCAGAGCTTGACGAGAATCGTACAGCCCGGTGCTGAGCCCGGCGTGTGTGACGTGCCCGGCGGATTGCGCACATAGCTACCGGCCGGATAGTCGCCATGCTCGTCCTGGAACACACCGTCAAGCACCAGAAACTCCTCACCGCCGCCATGGGTGTGCCGTGAGAAGGAGCTCCCCGGCGCATAGCGGACGATGGAGGTCGCGCGGGCGACTTCATCGCCGATGCGGTCCAGCATTTTGCGCTCGACGCCGGCCATGGGCGATGCACGCCAGGGATTATCACGATCATGCACGGCGGCCCGTGCGGCAAAGTCTGCATTGAGTTCCATGATCCGGCCTCCAGCTTGCTACCTACCAGTAGATAGGTAAACTGTTTTGCAGTTCAAGACCTGATGGTGGAATGGCCTATTCGCGCTTCACCGCACCGGTCAGACCCGCGACCGCCAATGCCGTGAGAATGTAGCCGAACGCGATGTGTATCCACATATAAACGTGCCCGCCGACGAAAAACACGGGGCCATCAACGCGGGGAATCCAGTTGGGCTCCTGGTGCAGATTGACGACCGGGAAAAAGGTGTCGACGGCATAGGCTAGCGGAACAAAGTCGGGAAAATCCTCTCCCTGCGGTGTGCGCCGCCAGCACTCCGCCACATGCACCGGATCGATCCGGCTACACTCGGCCCACTCTTCGGAGCGCAGGATGAACGGGTTATTCGGTACAAACCCGCCCACCTTGTAGGACTGATCAAAAAAGACAGCCCCAAACCCAATCAGGGCCACAGCGATCAGAACCGCGCGCGCGGGCCGATAACCATATCCGGCCACGAAGTCGAACAGGATGCGCAAACACCACATCGAGGCCGCCTGAATAAGCCCCAGGGCTTTGCGCATGAATGGACGATCGTCCGGAGCTGTTTCCGCAGCGCCCTCGCCCCTTGCTTCCGCACCGTTGCAATCGGCGCGACGGCTGAACAGAGCCGACCAATGCTCGCACCAGCTGGCTTTGCGGATCAGCCGGTTCTTCTCGATCTCGACCCGTTGGGCATCGACGCCATGCCCGGCTTTGCGCATAGCACTGACAAGTTGCTCAAAAGGCTGACGCTTTAGCGCTGCGTTCAAATGCGCCGTCGGTTGCAGTTCAAGCCAGGCCTTACGGCTCGCAAAGTCGACCGGGGCATGATTGTGAAATCCGCCATAATCGAACCCGTCGAGAATGAGCTCACCCCGGCCCGGCCAAGCCTCAGGGCTGTCCACGAGGCGGCGGCAGGAGGCACCGCGCAGGTCCAGCGTGCCGACAAAGCGCGCGTGTAGCATCTGATTGTCGAGCCGGACGCCCGTGACGCTGCCGTGCCGTTTGGTGAGGATCAAATCGCCCTCTATGCGCGCATTGGTCATGAAGAGTGCGGTGTCGCCGGGATTGCAAAACTCCACATCCAGCAGCTCGCAATCTCCCCCACAGCTCAAGCCCTTGAAGTTTGAAGACCCTCGAATTCGGACCGCCTTACGAATGAAAATCGAGCCGCCGACGGTGGCACCGCGCAGGGTCATGGCGTGACCAACCGGGAAATCATCCAAGGCGGAATTGCCCGCTATGTTGAGGAAGCTGACATGGTCCTCGATATAGAGCGAGCCGGTGATAACGGCGTCGGCGAAGCGGCACTCTCCATTACAAATCAGCCCCTTGCGCAAGGATACGCTACCGTCGAACTCGCATTGACCGGCAAACAAATGCTGTTCCAGCAAACAATGGTCGAGGGCGAGCGATCGGAGCTTGGCATTATACAGGACAAGCTTGCCGTCGAACTTGCAGGACGAGAAGGTCAGGGCGACGGGAATGGACAATCCGGTCAGATCGAGCAAACCGCATATGTGCAGACCCATGAAATGTATCCTGCCAACGGGCCTGGACGGTTTATGGGCGTAGCCGATGATGATGGCGCGGAGGAACTCTGCCCGGACACGACCGGGATTATCATTCCACCCCCGCTCCGGGTCTCCGGCCGGGAGGCCCGCTTCAACCAGCTCAAGAACGCGACGTTCAATATCATTTTCGGGCGCCAACTTGATCCCCGCCTGCACCGTTGATGATGAAACCCCTCACGCGACACCATCACCCTGTTCGGGCATCAAAGGCAAGAACACCCTAAGGCAGAAACCCTGCTCCCGGCCTTTGGGCTCATCGCAGACCCTTGCTATACAGCCCGCAAAATAAACAAGGCCGTTGCCATGCCCCGTTTTCTTGTCGCTGCGCTGTACAAATTTGCCCCGCTTCAGGCCGATGCCGCCGCACAGGCGCAGATCAAGTCGGTGTGCGAGGGCCATGATGTGTTCGGCACTTTGCTGCTGGCCGATGAGGGCCTGAACGGCACGATTGCCGGACCGGCTGACGGCGTCGCTGCGGTGCTGGCACATTTGCGCGCCCTGCCCGGGTTTGCCGATCTGGAGCACAAGGAAAGCTGGGCCGAGGAACAGCCCTTCCTGCGTATGAAAGTGCGGTTGAAGAAAGAGATCGTCACCATGGGCGTGCCCGGCACCGACCCGACCCGGATCGTGGGCACCTATGTCGAGCCGGAAGACTGGAATGATCTGATCACGGCGGAGGATGTCGTCACCATCGACACGCGCAATGATTATGAGGTCCGCATCGGCCAGTTCGAGGGGGCGGTCGATCCCGAGACCGTCAATTTCCGCGAGTTTCCCGACTGGTTCCGCAAATTCCGTCAAGGCCGCCCCAATGCCCGCATCGCTATGTATTGCACTGGTGGGATCCGCTGCGAAAAGGCGACGGCTTTCGTCAAATCGGAAGGCATTGAGGACGTCTATCACCTCAAGGGCGGGATTTTGAAATATCTCGAGACGGTGCCGGAGGCCGACAGTCTGTGGCGCGGGGAATGCTTCGTCTTTGACCGTCGCGTGGCGGTCAAGCACGGCCTGGAACTGGGCAGTTACACCCTGTGCCATGCCTGCCGCGAGCCGCTGGGCCCGGAAGATCTCAAATCCGACCTCTTCATAGCCGGCGAGCAATGCCCGCATTGCGCCGGACGCTATAGCGCGGCCGACCGGTCCCGCTTTGCCGAGCGTGAACGCCAGGAACAACTCGCCATGGCCCGCGGCGAGCGCCATATCGGCGCGCGGCCGCAGGATGCCTCAGAGCCACAGGTCGAAGGTGATGACGGCTAGTCGGCCCATCCTCTACTCCTTCCGGCGCTGCCCCTATGCCATGCGCGCCCGCCTCGCCCTGCATGTCAGCGGCATTGAGGTCGAGCACCGCGAGATATTGCTCAAGGACAAGCCCCAAGCGATGCTCGACGTCTCGCCGAAAGGCACGGTTCCGGTGCTGGTCTTGCCGGACGGGCAGGTCCTGGAAGAAAGCCTCGATGTAATGCGGTGGGCACTGAGCCAGAATGATCCGGAGGCCTGGCTACCGCTGGACAATCAGATGCGGGATTGGGTTGCCAGCAATGACGGGCCCTTCAAGCAGGCGCTGGATCGTTACAAATATGCCTCCCGTTTCGACGATGCCGATGCGGAGACAGAACGCGAGATCGCGGCGACCTTCCTGCGCCAGCTGGATGCGGCCCTGCGCCAGCAGCCCTGGCTGTCCGGTCAGGCGCCCGGTTTCGCTGACCATGCCATTTTCCCCTTCACGCGCCAGTATGCGATGACCGACAGGGATTGGTTCAATGCCCAGGACTGGCCAGCTCTGATCAGCTGGCTGGATACACTCCTGGCCAGCGATCGCTTTGCCGACATTATGCAAAAACACGAAATATGGTCACCGCAGGCGAAGTGAATCGGCTAACCCCCTGAGTTAATTGTGCATCGCACAACTCCGCCGATTTTCCTTATTTCATATAACTGATGCAATAAAATCGCACCCGATTGCGAAGTGCTCACTTGCATAAATCCGGACCTGTCACTGATCTGCAATATCCGCTAACGGATCGCTCGTCGCTCACCAGCTCCGGAGAGAAAACCATCCGGGGCGTGTATCAAACGGTTGATCAGGATCCACTACACATGACGACTACCACTGCCCGCGCCGCGCTTCTCGCCGGCACCGCTCTCGCCGCCGTTGTCAGCACCGGCTTTTCCGCTCCGGCCATCGCCCAGGACGCACAACTGGAAACCATCACCGTGACGACCAATCGTCGCGAAGAAAGCATCCAGGACGTTGCCGCATCGGTGACCGCAGCATCTGGCGAGGAACTCGCGCCCTTCACCGAAGGCGGCGCCGACATTCTCTCCCTCGCGGCCCGCGTCCCGAGCCTCTATGCCGAGAGCTCCAATGGCCGTGTCGCTCCGCGTTTCTACATCCGCGGCCTCGGCAATACCGATTTCGACCTTGCGGCCTCGCAGCCGGTTTCGGTCATCATGGACGATATCGTCCAGGAAAACGTGATCCTGAAGAGCTTCCCGCTGTTCGACGTCGCCCAGGTTGAGATCGCTCGCGGTCCGCAGGGCACGCTGTTCGGCCGCAACACCACCGCCGGCACGATCAAGTTCGACAGCGTTCGCCCGAGCGAAGAAACCGACGGTTACTTCTCCGGCACGATCGGCACGCTTGGCACCGTCAATGTTGAAGCAGCCCTTGGCGGCACCATCATCGAAGACACGCTGACCGGCCGTATGTCGGTGATGACGCAGAACCGCGAAGACTGGATCGACAATGCCTTCACCGGCGAAGACGATGCTCTGGGCGGTCACCGCGAGTGGGCCGGCCGTGCGCAGCTGATGTACACGCCGAACGAAAGCTTCGACGCGCTGTTCAACGTCCACGCCCGTTCGCTGGCCGGTACGTCCGCCGTCTTCCGCGCCAATATCCTGTCGCCGGGTTCGAACGATCTGAACGAGAATTTCGATCGCGACGAAGTCTATTTCGACAGCACGTTCAACAACCCGCAGAATTATGACAGCTGGGGCACGAGCGCGACGTTGAACTGGCACCTCGATGGCGCAACCTTCACCTCCATCACCGGCTATGAGACGGCTGAAGGCCGCTCTCTCGGCGATATCGATGGCGGCAACATGGTCAGCGGCCCGGGCTTCATCCCCTTCCCGTCGGAAACCCAGGACGGCCTGGATGATCTCGACCAGTTCACCCAGGAATTCCGTCTCGCCTCTGCCGACGATCTGGTGACGACCTGGCAGGTCGGTGCCTACTTCTTCGACAGTGAGTTCGACATCACCACGTTCGGCCCGAATGGTGGTTTCCCGCCGCCGACGACCGTGCGTCACAGCAATGAGCTGTGGGCGGTCTTCGGTCAGGTCAGCCACCAAGCAACCGAGCGCCTCGAACTGTCCGGTGGCGTGCGCTACACCAGCGATGAGAAATCCCTGGAAGTGATCCAGGCGGTCTGGCCTGCCGGTGGTCCGGTTGAAGTCTCCGACGAGGAGTTCAGCTGGGACCTGTCGGCCTACTACACGCTCGACGACACCACCGCCGTGTTCGGCCGTGTTGCCCGCGGCTTCCGTGGCCCGTCGATCCAGGCCCGTGACGTCGCCTTCTTCAGCCCGGCATCCGTGGCCGACAGCGAAACCTCGATCTCCTATGAGGCCGGCATCAAGTCCGAGCCGATGGGCGGCCGCGCACGCATCAATGCCACGGCCTTCTACTACACCGTTTCCGACCTGCAGCTGTCCGCTGTCGGCGGCGGCGCCAATCTGGTCCAGCTGGTCAATGCCGATGAAGGCATCGGCTATGGTTTCGAGATCGACAGTGAGTTCCTGGTCTCCGACAACCTGCTGATCACCGCCGGTGCAAGCTGGAACAAGACCGAGCTGAATGATGACGATCTGCTGGTCGGCATCTGCGCCCAGTGCACCGTCACCGACCCGCTGGTCGATGTCGGCGGCACCGATCGCGCTGCTGTGGACGGTAACCCCTTCCCGCAGGCTCCGGAATGGATCTTCTCCTTCACGGCTCGCTATTCCATCCCGGCCGCCAATGGCGGCGAGTGGTTCGCTTACACCGACTGGTTCTACCAGGGCGAAACCAACCTCTTCCTGTATGAGTCGGAAGAGTTCAACTCGGATGGCAATTTCGAAGGCGGTCTGCGCGTCGGCTATGCCGGTCAGACCTCCAATGGCCGCACCTATGAAGCCGCTGCCTTCGTGCGCAATATCACGGACGAGGAAAACCTCGTGGGTGGTATCGACTTCAACAACAATACCGGCTTCGTCAACGAGCCGCGCATCTGGGGCCTGTCCTATCGCCTCAGCCTGAACTAAGCCGGGCCAGACGCTCGAACGGAAAGCCCCGGACCTCCAGGTCCGGGGCTTTTCTTTTTCCAGCTTGGCTATTGCGCCGGCTGTGCCAGACCCCAGTCGATCTCGCGCCATTCTTCGCGCGCGAACAATACCGCCTGGTCGTCGAAATGTTCAGACGTCTCATCGATTGTGGCGGAGCCATATTGATGGATCGCCTCGGAGCGCATCTCACCGTCGGCACTCCACTCTACCGCCATGATGTAAGTGTCACCCGCTACGCCGCGCACCCGCCCGTCCGGATCGAGACCGTCATTACCGCCATAGACCGCGCGCAAGACATCCGGCCCGCCGCCGAGCGGCATGTCGACATCGCCGCGGACCATGCGATTGATCTCGCCCCAGGCCGGGTCGAGGCGGCCATGATGGGTCATCAGTTCTGCAGCGGCGGCTGCCAGCGCCTCGCGCGGATCCATCAGCCAGGGGTCATCATGATGACGGTTACCGATACAGCGCACTGCCGTGAGCACGCCGATAGCAGCATTGCGATTGTCGATATCGGTCGACAAGTCCCAGTCACGGATCAGCGCCTGGGCTTCACTCAACAGCGCATCACCGGACACATCCAGGGCCAGAACCTCCCGCATCAGCCGCGCCACGGCCGAGTTCTCCGAATAGGTCTTGTCGAACTTGATCTGCATCAGCCGCTCACGTGACATCGAGGTCTCGGCGCGCAGCAATTCCAGCCCGCGATGACCGCGATTGGTCATGCGCGGCTCGATGCCAAAAGTCGGCGAGAAATCGCCGGGGTCGAGATTTTCCTCCACCACGGTGGCGTCAAATACGGTCTGATTGGCTGATAGCAGCCAGCCCGCCCGCGGATTGAGATAGGCGGGCATGGTTCCATAGGGGTGGTAGCCCTGCCAGATCAGTTCGGAGCGGTCACCGGGCAGGTATTGACGCCAGTCATAGCCCTCAACACGATCCGGCATCACGGCGTTGTAGAGATAGGCGATATTGCCCTCGCGGTCGGCATAGATGGTGTTGAGCGAGGAGATCGCATTCAGCTCCATCGCACCGAGCCAGTCGCTCAGACTGCGCGCCCGGTTCATCCGGTACCATTGCTCGACCTGGCGCACCTCATCCATGCCGGAATAGCGAATGGCATAATCGCCGTGTCCGGTGCGCACGACCGGGCCGTGCTCGGACCACCACAGATCGCGTTCCACGGTCCAGCGGATGGAGCCAAAGAGGCGCACATTGAGCCGTGCCGTGCCCTGCTCGAGGTCACGCCACTCACCATCCAGCAAATAGCGGTCTCCCTCGGTCTCCAGCACGTAAATATCAGCGAGATCGGGCAGGTTGACCGTATGCGCCCAGCCCAGATCGGCATTGTGACCGTGCAGGATCAGGGGCGCGCCGGGGAAGGTTCCACCGGCCATGTCCCAGCCTTCGTCCGAGCGCAGCCGCGCCTCATACCAGGCCACCGGCCCCTCATAGGGCTGGTGCGAGTTGATAATCAGCCGGGTCGCACCGTCATTGGAGAAGCTTGGCGCAATAGCGAAGGCGTTGGAGCCGAAGGGCAAGCGCTGCCCCTCAAGCCATTGAAACGCCGTATCGGTATCGGCCATGGAGATATTGCGCTGGCGCTCATCCTCGAAAAGTTCCGCCAGATCGCCATCGAGCCCGTACATGAAAGGCGTGCGCAGGACGAAACCGGCGACGATATCCTCGCCTGTCACCGGCAGGGCCCCGCCCCAGACGCGCAACGGGTTTTCTGCCGCGTAAAGCGTGATACCGGCCGCATAGGCTTCGAGAATGGCTCGAGTTTCCGCGGTCAGATCGGCAGCGTAACGATCGGCCACCAGCTCGCGGATGCGCAATAGTCGGACGATGTAATCGGTCGGCGCCGCATCGGGGCCCTGAAAGCGCGCCAGTTGACCGCGCGCAGCGACAAGCGTGGTCTGGATCGTCTCCCAGTCATCGCTGGCATGGGCATATCCGAGCCCGAAAGCGGTATCGGCATCGCGCTCACCCCAGATATGCGGCACGCCGTACTCATCGCGGGTAATCGTGTGATTGGCGTAAGGCGCAGCCGCCGCCTGGGCCGCCTCCAGACTGATGCCCGGTCCGGGGCCAAGCGTGAATTTTGCCAGCCCAGCCAACACCAGCGCCAGCACCAAAGCCCCGGCAAATACCCAACGGTTCAATCCAATCACGAAAAGCCCTCCCCGGCCTGTTGGAAGGGAGAGTTGCGGTGTTTTGGGCTGGAGGCAAGGCTTGCGGGCGGAAACCCTCAGGCGTCGCCATCCCCCGGTTTATCCGGGGGACCTCAACTTTGACCCTCTGCGGCGAGGTACCCCGGACCCGCGCTGATACGCGGACCGGGGCATAACGATCAGGGGTTTTGGCCTGAGGCCTACTCCCAGTAATACGCCTCGCGCGCTTCATCGCCGGTGATGACTTCATTCATCGTTACCGGGTCGTAGAGGCGGCCATTGAGCATCACATAGGCGATCTCATCGGTCTGGAAGATGTCCTCGAGCGGGTTCTCGCGCAGGACGACGAGGTCGGCCAGCTTACCTGCTTCCAGCGTGCCGATATCGTCGATAAAGCCCAAATGGCGGGCCGGAGCGACGGTGGCTGTGGTCAGCACCTCGAGCGGCGTCATGCCGCCGCGGGCGAAGGACCACATCTCCCAGTGCGCCGCGAGGCCCTGTTGCTGGCCGTGGGCACCGATCGAGACGTGAATGCCGCGCTGGGCCAGGAGGCGCGCGGAAGCGGCCGAGTTGGCGTCAGCGAAATTGCTCTCCGGCGCCGTGGTCCGGCGCACGGTGGAGGGCAGCAGCACATGCGGCGGCACATGCTCGGACAGGATCGGATGCTCCCAGACATTCATCGCCTGACGCCAGAACGGGTCACCGGCGAGGCCGCCATAGGTCACCGTCAGCGTCGGGGTCAGGGCCACTTCGGTCTGCTCCCACATGCTCAGCACGTCTTCATACAGCGTGGAGACCGGGATGTTGTGCTCCATGGACGTATTGCCATCGATGATCATCGACATGTCCATATGGTAGTTGGAGCCCCCCTCCGATGCGGTGATCAGATTGGCTTCCATCGCGGCATAGGTGACCTGCTGGCGCTGTTCCCGGCGCGGCTGGTTGTAGTTCTTGATACCATGAGCACCCTGCGCCTGCAGGCGGAAGACGTGTTCACGGGCATCATCCTCACCATCAATCGCCGCATGGAAACCCGGAGCCCGGGCGCCGTAGACGATCTCGCCGGTGGAATAGGTCCGCGGCTGCAATTGCACGCCGGCGCGCTGGTATTCCGCCGCCGGGAAGATCGACGCGGCCGAGCTGGACGGGTCAAAGATGGTGGTCACACCGAGCGCGAGATGCGCCAGGGTCGACCAGTTCTGCTGCGGGATAATGCCGTCGCTGGCCTGCGGGCCATGCGCGTGGGCATCAATGAAGCCCGGCGTAATGGTGTGACCGGACATGTCGGAGACCACAGCGCCATCCGGGATCTCGACAGAACCGGCCTCGCCGATCGCGACAATGCGATTGCCGTCGATGACGATGACGCCATTCTCGATGACGCCGCCATCCTCGCCCGCCATGGTAATCAGACGCGCACCGGTGATCGCGACCATGCCGTCCGGACGGTCGGTCTCGATCGTCATCGCCAGCGAGATGCCCTCGCCCGGCTCCGGCGGGCTGTAAGCCTCGTCCTCATCAGCATCCGGATTGGGACGGATCTGCTCAATCGTGGCCGAGAACAGTTCAGCACCCATGGTCCAGTTGACGCGATTACCGCCTTCCGACCAGTGGATATCGGTACCGCCATTGCCCGACAGCTCTACCACCGGCAGGGCACCGGTATTGTTGGAAACCGACAGGTTTTGCGGGCCCACCGGCATCGGCATGACCCAGGCGTCGTAGTTTTCGCGGAAGGCCAGATGACGCTCGTCCGGCGAGACATGGAATTCGCCGGTCATGCCGCCATTGGCATGCACACGCTCGTCAAAACCGTCCAGATTGACCGAGTAGAGCTCCAGGCCCGGCGCCCGCCGGGTCAGGAAAATGCGGTCATTGGAAGCGCCGAAATGCGGGTTGGAGCCACTGTCTGCGACTTCACGCATCTCGCCACCGCGGGCGGAAACCGTGAAGATACCGGTGGTTTCAGACCATTCATTCGAGGTCAGGAAACCACCGCCGTCTTTTTCAAACACGACCGTATTGCCATCCGGCGAGAAGCGCGGACGGCGGTAGATACCCGGCTCACGGGTCAGCGTCCGCTCGCCGCGGCCGGCTGCGGTCACGCTCCGGATCGAGCCGAGGTCCTGGTCATCCCAGGTAGCAAAGACGATGCGGCTGCCATCCCGGCTCCAGGAGGCGAACAATTCGCGCCGGTCCGAGCTGTCACGGGTCAGACGGCGCGGTTCGCCGCCATCGGTGTCCATGATGTAGAGCTTGCCGAGATTTTCAAACACGACCTGGTCGCCATCGGGCGAGACCGAGGTAAAGCGCGGCATGCGCGTCTCGAACGTGTCCGGGGCGACCGGCACCGCCGGACGAACGGGATCGATCACTTCACGCGTATCGGTCACTTCGAACGGGATATTGGTGACTTCCTCGGTCTCGATATCGATACGGTGGATACCGCCGCCGGACCAGAACACGATGGAGCCGCTGTCCGGTGTCCAGTCCATGTTCGGATACATGCCGACAACGCCCCAGGTTTCCTGGTTGTCGCGGTCGAGATTATCATAGATGCGGCGGGTCTCGCCGGAGCGCAGATCCTTGATATAGAGGCCGGACTGCATCTCGACACGGCGCACGAAGGCAATATAGCGCCCGTCCGGAGACGGTGCGGCGCGCACGGCACCGCCGGCGCCATCAACGGCTGTATCGATCTCGCCGGTGACCATGTCATAGCGGCGGATATTGAACAGGTCGCCGTTGGAATCGTCCGCATAGGTAAAGGTGTTCCCCGGGCTCACAGCGCGGGTGTAATAGATATAGCGGCCATCGGCGGAGAAGATCGGCTCGCCCTGCTCTTTCTGGTATTGCGGGTTGGGACGCTCCACCAGCGCAGAACCGCTACCGCCCAGCACGTGGTAGAGCCAGATCTCGCCAGTACCGGCCGAGCGCGATGTGGTGAAGTGCTTGCGCGCCGCGATATAGCGGCCATCCGGCGACCAGGTCGGGTTGTTGAGAAGGCGGAAGTTTTCCTGCGTCACCTGGCGGGCATTCTCGCCATCCACATCCATGACCCAGATATTGTCCCCGCCCCCGCGATCCGAGGTGAAGGCAATCTGCGAGCCGTCCGGAGAAAAGCGCGGCTGGATCTCCCAAGCGAGGCCGGACGCGATATTGGTCGCTTCGCCGCCGCTGATCGGCATGGTGTAGATGTCACCCATGAGGTCGAAAGCAATGGTCTCACCGTCCGGGCTGACATCGACCGACATCCAGGTGCCTTCGGTGACATTGAAGTCGATTTCCCGGGTTTCCATCGGCGGGTTGGACACGTCCCAACCTTCCGGCGCTGTTTCTTCCACTTCGGCCTCAGCCTCGGCATCGGCATCGGCTTCCTGGAAGGCCCAGCCCGGTGCAGACGCCAGAATCGTCGACGCCGTCAGCGCCGCAATAAATCGTTTCATGGTGCTCCCCTCGCAATGCGATCTGTTTGTTGGCGCACAAACTAGTCCGCATCTCCGATGACACCAAACTAATCATTCCGTAAGCACGGCTTTGTTATCGCGATGACGATCTTTATTGTTATGTTATTTCGTAACCCTTCTAAGTCATCGCTTCCCTGACCTCATGTCGCGGTTCGGGAAGCGCAAAGCCGCAATCCTCGCCCAGATTGCTTGCGACCCCGGACGCAGACTCGCCCTTTGTGGTATGAGGGCGTGGAGGGGCGCCTATCCGGCACCAACCTTCCTTCTCCTCGCCCGGGGAGAAGGTGCCCCGGATATGATCCGGGGCGGATGAGGGGCTTGGCTAAAAGCTTGCGACTGTTTCCAGTTCTCCCTTGCGCGGCGTTCGCCGCGCGCCCCTCACCCCCGCTGCGCGGGACCTCTCCCCGGAGGGGGAGAGGGAGGGGTTATCCTCACCCTCGCACTTACCCCCATAATCCCCCTCAGCTCCCGGGATGAGAGGCCGTGGCCACGTCATCAGGGCCCGGGCGCCAGCGGAGCCTGTCCGCGGTGGGTGCGGTGACGCGCACTTGTCTCCGGCAGGGCGTCGGGAAGGTCCGGGCGGCACTAGAACCGACCGTCTTTACCTTCCCGGTTGGATACGGAGCGGAGACGCTCCGGGAAAGCTCCGCGTGCGGGATGTCAGATCATGCCACGCACTTAAATACATTGAGATTCCGGCACGGCCGGCATCCCGCACATCCTCTCCTCTCGCGCGGTCGCAAGCCGTGCGGGCGAGAACCCTTGTCTTGATGGATGTGGAAGGGAGACTTTCGATGAAACACCATCGCCGTATCAACCCCACGGCGCGTGAGCCGACCGGGGTCTAGACTGAACCGACATCCCCCGGTGACCGCGCAGCGGTCATCCGGGGGACCTCGTCACATCCGGTGACGGATTTGGTGAGCCCCCCCCCGAATAAATCGGGGGATGGCGAGTGGGCTTTGATTACCCCTAATGCCCACCGCCCATACGGCCGAGGCGGACACGATAGTCCACCGAGACGCCATAAACCGGGTCGTCATCGCTATCGACGACGAGCTGGCCCGCCTTGGACAGGAGGGCATGGCAATCGCGGCTGAGATGGCGCAGCTCGACCTGCTTGCCGGCCTTGGCGTATTTCGCGGCCAGGTCCTCGATCGCCTGCAGGGCGGACTGGTCGACCACGCGACTGTCGGCGAAATCGATGATGACGCGGTCGGGATCACCCTTGAGGTCAAAAATGTCCATGAAGCCCTCGATCGACCCGAAGAAAAGCGGACCATCGACACGGTAGATTTTCTCACCGTTTTCGCCCTCGTCCTCACGGGCATGAATGTGCGAGGCGGCCTTCCAGGCATAAACCAGGGCCGAGACAATGACGCCGACGATCACGGCGATAGCCAGGTCGTGGGCCACGGTCACACCGGTCACCAGCACGATGACGAAGGCGTCGGAGCGGGGGATGCGGCGCATGATCATGAAGGTCTGCCAGGCGAAGGTACCGATCACGACCATGAACATCACGCCGACCAGGGCTGCGAGCGGGATTTGCTCGATCAGCGGCGAGGCAAACAGGATGAAGCCGAGCAGGAAGAGCGCTGCGGAAATGCCCGACAGGCGCAGACGTCCGCCGGATTTCACATTGATCATGGACTGGCCGATCATCGCACAACCGCCCATGCCGCCGAAGAAACCGGTGATCAGATTGGCAGCCCCCTGGGCCACACATTCCTGCGAGGCGCCGCCCTTGCGGCCGGTGATCTCGCCGACGAGGTTGAGTGTCAGCAGGCTCTCGATCAGGCCGATCGCGGCCAGGATCAGGGCATAGGGCAGGATGATGGTGAAGGTTTCCCAATTGAGCGGCGCCAGCGCATCGCCAAACGGCCCCACGCCTTCACCGAACGGTATGTGGAATTGCGGCAGCCCGCCTTCAATCGATGCCAGATCGCCCACCGTCGGCACGTTGAGGCCAAGCGCGATGACAATGCCGGCGACGATGACAATGCCCATCAGGGGAGCCGGGACCGCCTTGGTTAGTTTCGGGGTCAGCCAGATTACCGCCATGGTCAAAATGACCAGGCCGAGCATCAAGGACAGCTCCGGCATGGGCAGCCATTCCGCTCCAGCCAGGCCCGGACCATGTCCGCCAGCGCCCTCGCCCGCCGCTTCGGAGCCGGGGACCTGGAAGAGCTTGAGCTGGGCCAGACCGATAACAATGGCGAGGCCATTGACGAAGCCGAGCATCACAGGATGCGGCACCATGCGGATGAACTTCCCGAGCCGGAAAATACCGGCCGCGATCTGGATCAGGCCCATCAGGATGACGGTGGCGAAGAGGTATTCGATACCGTGCTCGTAAACCAGGTGCACCATGACCACGGCAAGCGCACCGGTCGCGCCCGAAATCATGCCCCGGCGCCCACCGAAAACGGCCGTAATCAGGCCGACGATAAAGGCGGCGTAGAGCCCCACGAGCGGCGGAACCCCCGCGACAAAGGCAAAGGCCACGGCTTCCGGAACCAGCGCCAGCGCCACTGTCAGGCCGGCCAGTACTTCGATACGGACCTGGGACACGGTCAGCGGCGGCAGCTCACCGCGATTGCGGATGGAGGCGGAAAAGCGTTCGGCGAACGCAGCGAGCGAGTTTTGCAGCATGGTCTTGTCCCGTTTTTGGTGCAGCGCACCAAGTCAAGCCGCGCCCCTTAAGCTGATATGGTCTTCATGGCCACCCCTCTTGTGCCATGGCCGGTATAAGAAAAAGCGCCGGAAACGCCTTGTTAACCACGCTTTTCAACGGATTATCAGCCTCATTGTGGGAGGTTGCCGGGCAGAGGGAGATTATCCAATGGCGTTTTTCTCAGCCCCGAACGCACCGAGCGGTCCGGCCAATGACTGCTCTGAAACGCCGGTCCGTCCGGAACGTGACGCGGCCGCACTGGCCCGTGCGCATTTGAAGGCGAAGACGCGTGCCCCGTCCAACCGGGTCAATCGCCGTGCCGCCGGACGCATGTTCCAGATCGTCGATACCCTGGCCGTTTTGACCCTGGCCGCGATCTCAGCCGGCATGATCAGCCAGGGCCAGCTGGCTGCGGCACCGATGATCGATCTCCTGCCGCTGATTGCGCTCGCTGCCGTAGCGCTCGTGGCCCTGCCCCTGTCCGGCGTTTATCGCATCGAACCGCGCCGGCCTCTGGCGCTGCAAATCCTGCGCGCCGTCAGCGCGACCGGGCTGGCGGGTATCGCCGGCGTCGCGACAGCCCTGGCAACGAGTCCGGCCTTTGCCGACCTGCACGCGCTTAACGCCGTGGTCCTGACCGGTGCCCTGTTTGCGCTGCAGATGATCTATGCCGGCATCGTCAATCACTGGGCCCGCGCCGGCCGTCTGGCCCGCAATGTCATTCTGGTTGGCGCCACCCCCAATGCGCGCCACCTGATCGCGGCCAATGCCGGGTCGGGCTATGTCAATGTCGTCGGCGTGTTTGACGACCGCCAGACCCGCTCGCCCTCCCTGCTCGCGGGTGCGCCCTATCTGGGCACCACGGACGACTTGTTCAACTGGCCGCTCCTGCACGAGGCCGACCGCATTATCCTGACCGTCTCGGCCAAGGCCGAGGAACGCGTCCAGCACCTTTTGGAAAAACTCCGCGCGCTGCCGCAGCCGGTCATTTTGCTGCTCGACATCAACGGTTTCAGCCCGGATGAAACGTCTCTGGATGATCTAGTCGGCGTGCATGCTGCCCGCATGAGCGGTAGCGAGGAACAGCTCGGCCGGATCATTTCCAAGCGCGTTCAGGATCTGGTGTTCGGGTCGGTTTTGACCCTGGCCGCCCTGCCCGTCATGGCGCTGATTGCATTGGCCGTCAAACTGACCAGCCCGGGCCCGGTACTGTTCCGCCAGACCCGCGAGGGCTTTCATGGCCGGCCGATCAATGTGCTGAAATTCCGCACCATGCGGCACGACCCCGAGGCCGACACCAAGCGCGTGCGCCAGGTCGAGCTCAATGATCCGCGGGTCACCCGGATCGGTGGTTTCCTGCGCAAGACGAGCCTGGATGAGCTGCCGCAATTCTTCAATGTCCTGGGCGGCTCCATGTCCCTTGTCGGCCCTCGCCCGCATGCGCCGGGCATGCGCACCGGCGGCACCGAGACCGCCAAGCTGGTCGCAGAATACGCGCATCGCTACCGCGTCAAGCCAGGCATAACCGGTTGGGCCCAGATCAATGGCTCACGCGGCCCGTTGCATTCGCCGGAAGACGCCCGCGAGCGCATCGCCCTGGATGTGGAATATATTTCCCGTGCCAGCTTCTGGCTCGATGTCTGGATCATGCTGCGCACCCTGCCGGCCCTGCTGGGCGACAAGATCAACGTCCGCTAGCGCAGCTTGGATCAGTTCGGGGCTTTGACCCCGCGTTGGCCGGCATCTTTGCGATTACGCAGCCGGCGCAGGACCGGATGGAACCAGCAGGCCAGTCCCGGCACCGGGTCACGCCAGCTGAACACCAGATCGACATTGGAGCGGATCATCCCGCGCAGGATACGCAAGGCCCCGGCCAGGCTTGCACCCAGGCCCGCTCCCTGGCGCAGGCGCCAGACCCAGCCGGAGAAATCCCCCTTGGCCCAGTGATAGCGCACGCCGGTCCGGGCGTGTGACCACGGCTCTTCGCTGAGCGCGATATCCCGGCCCAAAGTCAAATCCAGCAAGGTCTTGGCGATGTCTGCCCCGGCGGCTTCCGCTCCGGCTATATTGGCACCGAGACGCGGATTGATTTCCAGAAAGGAGGTCTGGTCGCTATCGCGGGCGGTCATGAACTGGGCACAGCCGACACCGGTATAGTTGAGCGCTTCGACGAGCGCCTCGGTCTGGTCGACCAGATCGGGCCGCGGGGTAATCGAGATTCCCTCGACCGCATAACCGGAACCGTCGGCGCGGTCGGTGCGCTCGACCTCAATCGCACAGGCCGTCAATATATCCCCGCCCCAGGCCACGAAATAATGGTTGATCCGGTTACCGCTGAGACGGCGCTGCACCAGGAGATGCGCATGCTCAGCCGGCCACGCCGCAAATTCGCGGTCCAGATCGGCCGGCGAATCCAGCGTGATGACCTTGTGACCGAAAACGAACTGTCCCTCCCCGGTCGGCTTGACCACCAGCGGATAACCCAGGCTTTCACAAGCCCGCTTGAGCTGGCTCAGATTGGCGACCGGCAAATAATCGGCGACAGGGACTTTTTCCGTGCGGCACAGCTCGGCCATGCGCGTTTTGGAAACACAGCGCGCGACAATGTCCGGATCCGGCGACATCACGGTGACCGATTTCGGCAGCGCCGCCCGGTATCCGGCGAGCAGCCGTGTCGCCCGGTCCGTGACCGGCACGACGATATCGAAGCCATAGTCTTCGCAATATTCCGCAATGGACCGGATGCAGGCGGATTCGTTGGCGAAATCGGGGATTGGGAGGCTGCCGGTAACGCTGTTGGAGCGCTCGAAATAGTCCGAATATCCGTTATGGCCGGCCCAAATCTCATGCCCCTGACGATGCAGAGTGCGCGCCAGGGCAAAGGATGGGCGATGATTCCCGATCAGGAACAATTTGGCCATTCGATCTCCCCTTTGCGGGGAAACTCGCAAGCCGCGGGCCAAGCCCGTTCGACCCATCTAGAGAGCGTAAAATCCGGCCATTTCATCAAGACGCCGCAGCGCCTTGCCCGGCCAGCGGGCCGGCTGGGCCTCGATGCGGTCCAGGCGTTCGACCCAGTTGTCGAGGCGGTTATGCACCCAGGTTCGCGACGGCGACGGCGCCAGGAAGCCCGAGGCCAAGCCGCGCTGATAACTAGCCAATTCCTGCTTGAAGCCGTAATCGCCCGGTCCCAGCTCGACTGCCTCCAGACCAAGATCCGCCGCCATGCGGATGAACTCTTCCAGCAGCAAGAGCCCCGGGCTGATGCGGGAAAAGTCCGCGTGATAAGCCGGGAACCAGAAATGCGCCATGCGGTCACTGACCATGCCGAGATGCAGCGCAGCAAGCCGGCCATCGACGCTGAGCGTCGACAATATGCCGGAAAACCGGGGTGTCTGGCGCTTGAGGACGGCCGCCAACAGCCGCTGGGTCCAGCCCACCCGGAATGCATCGAACACACCGGTGCGCCGGTATTGCGCGCTTTTCCAGTCAACAAGCGTGGCAAAGGCTTCCGGTCGCGCATCGGAAAGCCGCAGCGTGTGGCCCGCCTCGAAACGTTCGAGCCGACGCCGGCGCATATCCAGATTCTTGATCAGCTTGGGCACGACCGACCGGCGATTGTCACGCCAGGCGTCAAAGCCGGCGCGGGTATCCACCATCCAGGAGCCATCGCGGCTGCGCGCCGCTCTGGCAAAGCCCGGTTGTTCGGCCAGTGCGCTTTTGAACTCGAACAGGGCGATCCCCGCCTGCTCCAGCAGCAGGGACGGCTGGATATCGGCTCCCGGCTCGGCAATAACACCATGCACATCACCCAGCGGACCACCGATCGGGCGCGCAAATCCGAAGCGGCCAGTCTGCATCGGCAAGAATGCCTTGATCGCACCGTGGCGACGATAAACCGCAACGCGGGTATCGCTGCGCGCCTCTTCACAGCATTCGGCGAAGTCGGGCGCGAAATACGGGCTCGCAAGCCGCGCATCTGCGGCGACAAAGTCCTGCCACGCCTGACGTTCTGCAGACGTCAGCTCGCTCGGCCGTATCAGCTTGGTATCACCTTGGGTCATCCTGAAACGCCCCAGCTGGGAGCTCCCCTCTCAACACGATGGAAAGACTAGTGCAATCGCCTTATCAGGCAGTGAATACGCGAAGGCATCTCTCGCCTGCCAATCGGCACCGGAATTGCAGTCTTCCCCTCTGAGGCGAGCGGAGCGTGCCATGCTTGGACGACATCTTCTGGGGTATTTGCCGGTGCAACTGGCACAGGCCATTGTGGGCTTCGGCTCAGTGGCTGTGTTCACGCGGCTGATGTCAGCGGAAGATTACGGCATTTATGCCCTCGCCATCGCCTCGCTGGCGCTCACCCACATCATCGCTTTCACCTGGCTGGAAGCCGCGGTGGCGCGCTATCATGCCCGCGCCGAGATGCGCGGCCGTTTGCGCGATCACCTGGCCACCGCCTACGCACTTTATGCCGGGGCCGCGGTTATCGGCGTTGTCCTGATCGCCACAGCCCTCTGGCTCGCACCCTTGGATATCAAGCTCAAAAGCGCGTTCAGCTTCGCCGCTATTTCCCTGTTGCTGCGCGCCCTGTTGCAGATCGGGTTGGAAACGCATCGGGCCCAGGGCGATATTGGCCGCTATTCCGCCCTTGAGGCCAGCTTCCTGATGGCCGGGTTCATGATCGGCGTCGGCCTCTTGCTGACCACCGATCTGGGGGCTGGCGGGATTTTCCTCGGCACCGCCATCGCCGCCGGACTGGCGCTGATGGTCGATCTTCCCGTGATGTTGCGCCGCACCCGCGGCGGCCGCCGCCAGGCGGTACGCGCCAAGACCTATGGTCGCTATGGCGCCGCGCTGTCGGTGTCCTTGATCTTTGAACACCTCCTGTCGATCGGCGACCGTTTCCTGATCGCCGCCTTTCTGGGGTCCGGCGCGGTCGGCATGTATGCGGCGGGTTATGGCCTCGCAGACCGGCTGCTCGACATCATCTTCATCTGGTTTGGCACCGCCATCTGGCCGCTGACCATCCGCGCCCTGGAAAGCGAGGGTGAAGCAGCAGCCAAGGCCATGGCCCATAAGGCCGCCGGCATGATGGCCTTGATCGCCTTTCCCGCTGCCGCCGGCCTCGCCCTGGTGGCTGAACCGCTGACGACGCTGATCATCGGTGAAAGCGTCCGTGCGCAAGCCGCCACTATCCTGCCCTGGATTGCCTTTTCCGGCCTGATCAACGGCATGATGACCTATTATTTCCACGAAGCCTTCACGCTGAAGCGCAAGACCGGTGTGATGGCAGCCCTGATGGCCGGCGCGGCGGCTCTGAACCTGGTGCTCAACCTGATTTTCATCCCGCAATTCGGCATTACCGGCGCGGCGGCAGCAACCGTGATCGCCTATGCCCTGGCACTGATCGCCTGCGCCATGATCGGCCGCCGCCACTTTGCCCTGCCCCTGCCCTGGGGCGACTGGATCAAGGCCGGCAGCGCGACCCTGGTGATGGCAGCGGCGGTGATCAACCTGCCCGCTATCGGTCCGGCCTGGGCCGACCTGATTGTCCAGGCTATCGCGGGCGCGCTGGTCTATGGCGCCCTTGCCATCGCGTTCAACATTGCCGGCTGCCGCAGCTGGCTCGCGGCCCTGCGTCCCGCCCGACAAACGATCGAGGTTCAGTAATGCGCGATCTTGCAGCTTTCACGACCATGACCAATGCCGCGGCCAAGCGCAGCGCGGGTACGCGCCTGTCGATACTCATCCCTTTCTACAAGGATGACCCGACGCCGTTGATGACGACGCTGAACACCCTGATTGGTGCGCGCTGCGAGTTCGAGATCCTGCTGCTCGATGATGGCTGCCCCGATATGGAGCTGAACGCAGCGGTCGCTCGCACCCTGCGCGCCATGGTGACGCCCGCCCGCCTGATCTCGGCTGCAGACAATATCGGTCGTTCGGAGGGGCGAAACCTGCTCGCCCGTGAAGCGCGCGGTGACTGGTTGCTCTACCTCGATGCCGATATGCAGCCCTGCGATGATGCCTTCCTCACTGCCTATCTTGAGCGCATCGAGGATGGCGGCTTCGACGCGGCCTTTGGCGGCTATGTCCTCCCGGAAGCCGCTGAAAAACAGTTCGAATTGCATGCTGCGCTGGCCCGCTCGAGCGATCACAGCGATGCCGGACAGCGTAACGAGATTGGTGCGACCGCCTTTTGCTCCAGCAATCTTCTGGTTCGCCGCGAAGTGATGCAGACCGTCCCGTTCGATAGCGGTTTTACCGGCTGGGGCTGGGAGGATGTCGACTGGGCGGTGCGCGCCGGCGCCCTGTTCCGCCTCATCCACCTGGACAATGCAGCCCGCCATGACGGCCTGCAGCCGGTCGATACGCTGCTGGCGAAATATCGAGAGGGTGCGGTGAACTATGCCCGCCTGCTGGAAAAACACCCGGAGCTCGACCGCCTGCCCGGCGCCAAGGCCGCTCGCCTGCTCGGCGCGGTTCCGTTCCAGTCCGCCTTGCGCGGGATCTGGTCCGCCCTGGCGATGAGCGCGGCGCTGCCGATGCGCCTGCGCACCCTGGCTCTCAAACTCTGGCGCGCAAGCTGGACTGCAGAGGCCATCTGATGAACGCACCGTACAGCCCATCCAGTTTCACCGCCCGGCTTGGCCGGCAGATAGCACGCTTCGCGGCCCGCCGTGACCTGCCGATTCATCCCGATCATGCCATCGTTTCGTTCAGCTTCGACGATTTCCCCAAGACCGCAGCGACCATGGGCGCACCGGCGCTGGAAAAGCGTGGCTGGCGGGGTACCTATTATGCCAGCGCCGGTCTGGCCGGCACATGCAATCACCACGGCCCGCAATTCGACGCCGGGGATATCGTCGATCTCAGCGCCCGCGGGCATGAGATCGGTTGCCACACCTTCGAGCATATGGACTGCGCCCAGGCTGGAGTAGACGAGATCGCAACCAGTCTCGAGCGTAATGCCGCGGCATTACAGGCCATGGGGCTGAGCGACGCGTTGAGCAGTTTTGCCTTCCCTTATGGAGAGACAAGCCTGGAGGCCAAGCGCGCTCTGGCGCATCGCTTCGCCAGCATGCGTGGAGTACGCGCCGAAATTAATCGCGGCTCGGGGGATCTGAACCTGTTGCGCGCGGTGCCGATCGATGGCGGCGAAGCCGGCATTGCCCGCGCTGTCGAGGCCGCTGAAAGCCTCGTCCAGGCACCGGGCTGGTTGATCTATTATGCCCACGACATCCAGGACGATCCGACGGAATGGGGCTGCACGCCGGGCCAGTTCGAAAGGGTCTGTGAAGCCGTTGCGGCTTCTGGCGCCCGCGTCATGCCGGTCCGGGATGCGCTTAAAGCTCTGCAGGAGACCCCGGCATGAGTGTCGCCGTCATCATCCCCACCTTCCGTCGCCCGGACGGGCTCAAAGCCGCCGTCGAAAGTGTGCAGCGGCAGAGCCGGCCGGCCGATGAAATCATCATTGTCGATAATGCACCGGAAGGCTGCGCCCGGAGCGTCGCGGACGCATTCCGTGATGCCCGCATCCACTACCTGCACGTGCCCGAGCCCGGCGTTGCCAATGCCCGCAATGCCGGCCTGGCGATGACCGAGGCGCGCTATATCGCCTTCCTCGATGATGATGAGATCGCGTCGGAACACTGGCTAGCCGCCCTGTTGCACAGCCAGGCCGCCCTCGATGTCGCCGTCGTGTTCGGCCCGCTCCAGGCCCGGACCAAGGCGCGCGGACGACTGCGCCAGAACTTGCTCAACCGGCTTTATTCACGACCGGGTCCGGACGAGGACCAGCGCCTGGACAAGCCCTATGGCTGCGGCAATTCCCTGATTGATCGCAATGCGGTCAAGATCGGCTCGAGGCCGTTTGATACCGCCCTGAACGAGACCGGCGGCGAAGATGATGCCTTTTTCGCCATGCTGCAGGACGAGGGCGCCCGCTTCGGCTGGGCCAGCCAGGCCCATGCGATCGAGTGCGTCGATCCCAGGCGTGCGGGCTGGACTTACATGCTTTCGCGCAGTTTCGCCTTCGGTCAGGGACCGAGCCAGACCTGTGCCCATGGACCGCGCCCGGACTGGCTCGGCGTTGCCCGCTGGATGGCGATAGGAGTTGTGCAACTGGCCGTGTTTGCGCCGCTGGCAGTGATCGTCAGCGCCATCAATGCGCGTCAGGGTGCGAGCTTTATCGACCGTACAGCGCAGGCCGCTGGCAAGATTTGCTGGTTCGACCGCTTCTCGCCGCGCTTTTACGGCCGCGCCGCCAGCTAGGCGCGGCGCCGGGCCAGGGCCGCGGCCGTGGCCACGAACAGCACCCAGCTCAACCCGTTCTGCTCCAGCAGATTGCTTTCGGAGATGGAGACCAGGCCGAACATGGCCAGGAAGGGCAAGGCCCAATAGGCCTCACCGCCGGTAAACATGCGGCCGAGCGCGCGGGCCATTGCTTGCAGATAGACCAGCGCCATCAGGATGACGCCGGGCAGGCCGATCGCCAGAGCCGTTTCAATCCAGCCATTATGCGCGGTCGGCACATCCCAGGCGGTTTCCTGGCGGACCCAGAAAACCGGCCCGTTATCGGCGGCCCAGAAGGCATTATAGCCATACCCCGTCCACGGCGCGGACTGGACCTCGCGGATCAGCGCCGCCCAGATTTCGGTCCGCCCGGTCAGGGTCGCATCCCGGCCAAGCAATTCGAGCATTTCCAGCGGCGCGATGAGCAGGATCAGGATTGCCAGGGCAAAACCGCACACGGCCAGCGTCAGGCACATGACCGCGAAACCGAACCCCTGGCGGCAAAAACCAACCAAGGCGACCAGTCCACACCCCAATGCCCAGGCCAGGAGCGCCGTCTTGGAGGTCGACAGAACAACAAGGGCGCTGCACAACACCGCCGCCCCGGCCCAGAGCCAGGCCCGGCGCGGGTCATTGTTCAGCGCTGCCAAGGCGGCGACACTGCCCCAGGCCATCATCGCACCGAGGGTGTTTTTCTCCCACCAGACGCCTTTCCAGGCCCCGGCATGCACCGCCTGGTCGACACCGAGGGACGGCATCAGAACAGCCATCAGGGTGGAGGCGACAGCAAGGCTGGCAAAGACAGAAGCAATCAGGGTGATCAGAACCGGCCAGTCCCAGCGCGAGGCCAGCCAGAGACCGAACAGCGTGGTCATGAACAGGGCAAAGCCGCGGCGCAGGGAGACATCCGGCGCCACGGACCAGACAACCGAGACAAGCGTCAGACCGGCGAGTGCAAGAATAGCGGGTGAACGCAGCAATGCTGCGACTGTCCGTCCCGGATGCAGGGCCATGAAGACCAGTGTGAGGGCGTAAACCGGCAGCCAGATCAGGCGCAGGACCACCGAGCTCTCAGGATCGGCAGGATCGGCAAAGAACGGGCCCACCAGGCCCTGGGAAAACAGGAAGAGCGCGATGAATGCACCAGCGCGCTCAATGGCCCCACCGAGCGGTAAGGACGGGGCCTGTCGCAAGGCCTCAAGCAAGGGTGGACGGATGATAACCGCGCGGCTCATGCCGCCTGCCCGGCCTCGGCGGCTCGGTTGACGATGACCCCGGCAACCACGCCGCCAGCGGCCTCGATTGCCTCGCGGCGGGCCATCAGAGAGGCCTGGTCATGCTGGCGCGCATCGGCCACCAGGATCACGCCATCCACATCCGGCGCCAGCACCAGCGGCGCCCGCGACTGCCCCGGCGCATCGATAATGGCCAGATCAATGGCCTCACGCAGGGCCTGCCAATAGTCGGGCGTCGTCCTCAAGCGGGCTTTGAGCTGGGTTTGCGGCGCCGTCTGGATTTCGCTGACAAAGAGTTGCGGCTGGGTCGACTCGCGCATCACAAGGCGCGAGCCCGTGCCCAGCTGCCACGGTGTCTGGCGGCCAAAACTGGCATCGAAGGCCTCGCCGCGAACACGGGTGGCCCGTGCCTGGGCAGTATCGGTGAAGTCGAGATCAAACAGCCAGACACCCCGCGCCGCACGCTGGGCGCACAGGCGGGACAGCTCGCGGGCAACCGTAGAGGCCCCGGCCCCACGCGATCCGCCCATCACCATGAGCACACGCCCGACCCCGCCCGGACGGGCGATCGGCTCAAACTGGTCAACCAGTCCGGCAAGTTCGGAAGCCAAATTCATCAGACGTCCACGCAGGCGATTCGTTACAACCGCTCCAAACTGCCCAATTCGTGGTTAACGTCCCGCTTACGCTCGGCGTTCTGCAACACGCGCCAGGATCGGCAAATCGCCGTAGGAGACCGGCGGAGGATGCGGCACATTGGCCGCCGCGGCTGCGGGTTGCGGATAAGGCGTGGCAGCCGGCGCGGCCATGGCTGGCGGCGCATGGGTTGGCGCCGCATAGGCTGGCGGCTGGGAATAGGCCGGGCGACGGGCGCGCAGATGGGCTTCCCAATACCCGCGCAACAGCCCGGTCATCAGGGCAATGCCGCCGGACAATACAACAACGGCAATCAGGGCCAGCTTCTTCAGCGACGAGCCCTGCAACGGCGGCGCAGCGCGGTCAAACACGCGTACCGCATCGGCGGCACCGGGGCCGAGAGAGCGGCGCGCCGCCGCGATGGCTTCCTGTCCGGCCAGCAGGCTGGCTGTAGCCTCGGCGGCGGAGACATTTTGCGACAACCGGGTAAAGGCCGGTTCGAGATCGCGCAGACGGGACACCTCGGCCTGGGCCGCAATCAACTGACGCTCCAGTACGGCGACACGATTGGCCTCGGCCTGGGCATTGGCGCGGCGCGTGGCGAGATCGGTTTCCATCGCCTGGCGAACCGGGTTCACACCGGTGCGCTGCTGACCCAGACCGACGGCACCTCCGGCAGCGAGCAAGCCTTCAATGGCTTCGATTTCACGATCCAGTGCAACAACCGGAGGCGCTCCGGGCTGATAGCGCGAGAGCAATTGTTCACGCTCGACACGGCGCTCGAGCAATAGATTGGTCGCGCCGTTCTCGACATAGAGCTGGATGCTCTCGGGAATATTGGCGAGGCGCGCCTGCAGGGCATTGGCACCGGCATTGGCGGCGTCGCGCTCGGCCCCGGCGAGGCGGAGCCGATCCTGGATGGCGCTGACACTGGTTTCCGCGGCCAGCTTGTCACTATCGAAATTGGCCAGCTGGTTGGAGGTCAAAAACGCGTCCAGCGAGGACTGCGCCTCACGCACGGCGATATCGGCCTGGCTGCGCCGCTCGGTCAGAGTGGATACGCCCGCCTCGACCAGCACTTGCTGGCGATAAGCGAGATAGGAATCGACCACCGCATTGAGCACCAGCGCCGCCCTGTCCGGATCTGCGGCTTCATAACGGGCGATCAGAGCCGAGGAATTCGGCTCCCGGCTGATCGACAAACCGGACTGCAGCGCCTTGCGCGCCGCGCGATCGGCATCGCCAACCACCGGTTCGCCGAGCACGGCTGCTGTGCCAAGCGTCTGAATCGCCAGGCGCTGAACCGCATCGGAGCCCAGCAATTCGCTTTCCGACTGCATGATCTGATCGAGCATGAACGCGCCGCCCGCGCCGGCCGCAGAGGGTGTCGGATCATTTTCGAGCAGGACGAGGAGACGCGACTCGGCCTCATAGCTCGGCTTTACCAGGAGCAGGACAGCAGCCACGCCGGCTGCAAAAAGAACCGCGAAAATCAGCGCGATAAAGCCCTTTTGTCCCCACACCAAGGCAAAGACATCAAACAGGTCTAGCCCCTCCCGGTTACCGCCGCCAGGAGGCGGGGCGGAACCGGCGGGCGCACCGGGATAATCATGAACGCGCGTCATGGGCTTAATAGAAGGCGGGCCCGCTTAATTTTTTCTTATCCAAAGCAACGCGAAATAGCGGCGAAACAGCAATCTTTGAGGATAGTCTATGCGCGCGTCCCGCCTCGGCCTGACCATCGCCGTCTCTCTCGGCCTTGCGGCCTGCGCCAGCTCCGGTTCTCAAGCCCCCCACCCCGACCCGGACTGGGCAGGCCGCTTCGCCGCCTGGCAGGACACTGATCCGGCCTACCGGTTTTTCCCGGGTGACAGCATTGTGGTGACGGTTCATTCCGCCCCCGAACTCTCCGGCACAGTACCGATCGGCCCGGATGGCCGCGTCAGCCTTCCGCTGCTCGGCAATGTCATGGTCGCCAATCGTACCGATTACGAGATTGCCGGTGTCGTCGCCGACGCCTACGCCCAGTCGGTACTGGTCTCCCCGATCGTCGAGGTCCGCAGAGGCGAGCTCGGCCCGCAGAATATTGTCGTGGGTGGCGAAGTCACCAATCCGGGCCTGGTGGAAATGACCGGCCCGATCGGAGCGCTGGAAGCGGTGATGCTGGCCGGTGGCTTCCGCAACACCGCGGCGCGCGGCGAAGTCGTCGTCCTGCGCCGTCAGCCGGGTGGACGCCTGATGATGCGGGTGGTGAATGTGCGCCAGGCGCTCAATGGACGCCCGGGCGCCGACCAGATCCAGCTCAGACGCCATGACCTGGTCTTCGTGCCCCGCTCGACCGTGGCGGAAGTAACGAATTTCGTTGAGCAATACGTCTATGGCGTCCTGCCGCTCGATCAGGCGCTGTCCTTCGCGATCGCCGACGCGATCAACGATAACAACTAGCTGGTCGAACCGGATATCCGGACCGCGGGTCACCAAACCCGGTCAATGGGCCTGACACGCTGCGCGACAAGCCATTCGTGTAACTATTTAATCAAAAGAAAACACGGGCCAGGAGCGGTGCTCAACCAACCCGGTCTCCGGATCAGGCCGGAGCGAAGCGATGACGCACAAACCCTCTCGTGGTCCTGACTTGCGTCAGGATGGGGGCGCCAATGGCCAGCATCACACACCCAGTCCGTCAGCCGGCGAGCAGCTCCCCCCGCTCGCCAGCACATCCGGACAGGTTGGCTTTTCCGCTTAGTGGCGGGTGGCCAGCCATTCGCGCGCAGCTTTCTGCGCATTGGCGATGTCGAGATTGGACATCTGGTCAGAGATTTCCTGGCGATAATATTTCGCCGGCTCTGAACCCATGAGGGCTGCCAGATTGAACCATTTGTGAGCTTCGATGTAATCGATTTCGCCGCCTTGGCCGGTCGAATACAAAATGCCCAGCTTGCAGAGATCTTCGCCCGTCGGGTCCGTGCTGACGGCTTCGTGGGCTTGTGCGGTTTCAACGTCCGTAAACGCCATAGGTCTTCCCCTGTACTACTCGGCGAATGCGATCTTTTTAGATCTGTCATTCGCGCCACCATCCTGTCCGAATGCCTTCGAACATTTGCGATGTTGACGACAGAGGATTGCATTAAGGTTAAGAGAAATCGGGAAAATTCCGCCTTAAACCTTTAAATCGGTTAGACTTTCTTGCCCAAGAATAAACGGCTCAAACTGGCGTCAATCGCTCGCAAACGACTGGCGGACCGGATGAGCGGCGAGGTCGATATCCGGATAATGCTCAAAAGCAGGACCATGGCAGCCGAGATCATGGCGGCGATGACGCCGTGAATATCGCGCTTCTCGATCGCGCCTTGGCTCACCGGCTGGGCCGTGTCGACGTCGAGCAATCCATACATCGCCGGTCCGGCGGTTTCATGAAGGATGAGAACGCCCGGCCCTACTTCGCGCACCAGCACATAAAGCTCGCGCGCCTGATCCAACGCGCCCAGGGCATCGAGCGTCCGGATGGTCAGGGTCGCACTGGTGCGGCTGCGGATGGAGTCGATATAGGCCAGACCGGTCCGTAACCGCCCGGCCAGGGCTTCATCCTCGACGGGCACCACACCCTGAAGCCGGCGCGACACGCGCTGCGGGGTCGCATAGGCCGTGTCGGGGCGGAATTCGGCCATCGCGGCGGCCGCGATCAGATCCTGCGGTGATACGAGTTCCGTGAGCAGATCGCGCAGCTCGGCTTCCAGCGCCGGGGACAGGCGTCCCGCCCCATATCCGGCCCGGATGATCTCGGCACCTTCGCGGCTCGGCGTCGCCTGGCCGCCAAGATCGACAAAACCGGCCTCGACCGCGGAGAGCGCAAACAGGAAGGGATCGAAGCGCTCGCGTGGCAGCGTGATCCGGGCACAGGCCTCACCAAAGGAACGCTGCGCCCCGGGGGCGCGGCAAAGCTGCTGCACGAAATGACGCGTGCCACCGTAAAGCCGGGTCGCGCCCGCCTGGCGGCGCGACAGCCCCGGCAGGCTCAACAATTCCAGCTGCCCGGCCTCATTGCCGGTAAAGAAGGCCTGGGCCTGCTCGCTGGCGAGATCCCAGCGCGGGCGGGCCGCCTCGTAACGCTGGCGCAGGCTCGCCGGTGCGAACACAATCTCCGGCGGTTCCAGGTCCAACCGCGCAGCCTCCCGGTAGGCGGTTCTCAAGGCAAGGCTCAAAGCCTGTTCGCGCTGCTGTACCGGCCGTGCACGCAGCTCGGCATCCAGCTCCCGCGGATCGCGCCCAGGTGACATCAGGCGCAAGGCCAGCTCATCGCGCCCGATCCAATACGGTCCGATCGAGGCCCAGGCGGCGAACCGGTCAATATCCGGCCTGCGGCGCAGATCGCCATCAAGGGCATCGCTCATACCGGCGATCCAGCTGTCAAAGGCACCGCCCGTATCATCCGTGCGATGCTCCTCGATCAGGCGTTCAACGCGCTCGCCGAAATCGGTCGGAACCGGCGCGACCGCATCAATGCCGCCCAGATCATCGACAATCTGCAGCGCGAACCAGCCCGCCACACCCAGCGATGCCAGAAGCCAGGCCGGCTGAAAGCCCTTCAGCAGCGACTTCCAGAGCAGCCAGAACAGCATGCCGATCAACGGGGCCTGAGCAAAACCGCGTGTTTCCTCGAGCGTCTTTTCGGTACGCGCAAGCCGGCGCGCCTCGACCTCCGTCAGGCCGGCGCGGCGAAACTTTGCAGCATTTGTTGATTGGCGGTCCGGCCCGCTCGCTTCGGCCATGATCGTCCCCAGCACTCCCCGGGCCCGACATTTCTCCGGAATGTGGCCTAATGCAAGCGCTTACCCGTGCCGGGCGAAACCAGGAGCGGATTACGCGGCTTCAAACCCAGTCTTACTGCAGCTGTTTATGTGCATGCGACGTTCCGGCGCTTGGCACAGGGCCGTCAAAGCCTTATCCCAAGGCGCAATTATACAGACAATGAAGGCCGAGCGATGACCGCGACAGATTCCCTCACCCGTTTCCCGCCCGTTTCCATGAAACTGCAGAAGAGCGACCCGAAAGCTTTCGCGCACGAGCTGGGCAAGAGTTTCCGGGAATATGGATTTGCAGCGATTGCCGATCATGGTCTCGACCAGGCTCTGATCGACCGCGCCTACGAGGTGGCCGCCAAATTCTTCGCCCTGCCCGAAGAAACCAAGCTGAAATACTTCATCAAGAATGGCGGCGGCGCGCGCGGCTACACTCCGTTCGGTACCGAGATCGCGAAAGACGCCCAGCACGTGGATCTGAAGGAATTCTGGCATGTCGGCCGCGACCTGCCGGCCGGCCACCCTTATGAAAAGGATATGGCGCCGAATGTGGTTCCTGAAGAGGTGGAAGAATGGGTCGAGGTGATCCATGCGCTTTACGCCGCCTTTGACGAGCTCGGCCGGCATGTGCTGCGGGCCATCGCCACCGACCTCGGCCTCGACGAAGATTTCTTCGATGACACCGTTCGGGACGGCAATTCGGTCATGCGCCTGCTGCACTACCCGCCGGTCCAGGGCGATACAGGGGGCTCCATCCGCGCCGAGGCGCATGGCGACATCAACACCATCACCCTGCTGCTGGGCGCCGATGAGCCGGGCCTGCAGGTGATGACGCGTGAAGGCGAATGGGTCGATATGAACCCGCCGGCCGGCTGCCTGGCGGTCAATATGGGCGATATGCTGTCGCGCTCGACCAATGGCGTCCTGCCCTCGACGCAGCACCGGGTCATCAACCCGAAGGGCGCGCGCACGGAACATTCGCGCTATTCCATGCCCTTCTTCCTGCACTACCGCCCGGACTACCTGATCGAGACCCTGCCGGGCTGCGAACGCGAAGGCGTGGACAGTCCCGAGCCAATCACGGCACACGATTTCCTGCATCAGCGTCTCAAGGAAATCGGCTTGATGTAAGATCCGGCCCGCCCGGGCCGAGCCCTGTTCCGGCCCTTAGCCCGCGTCAGTGCGTGCCGGGGGCTGGGCTGGCATCTCCTTGATGTGCACATCCATCTGCGGATACGGGAATTCGACGCCGGCTTCATGCAGCGCATCCCAGATCGCCAGATAGACCTCGCTGCGCACATTGGAGAGGCCGTTGGACGGATCAATAATCCAGAAGCGCAGATCGAAATTCACCGAGCTGTCGCCGTATTCCATCAGGTTGCAGACCGGCGTGCGCGAGGCGATGACCCGGTCCACCGTCTTGGCAGCCTCAACGACGACGCGCTGAACCTCACGCAAATCCTTTGTCGTATAGGAGACGCCAAAGGGCGCATGCAGGCGGACTTCCTGATCGCTCTTGGACCAGTTGACGACCCCGTTGACGATGAAATTCTCGTTCGGGATCAAAAGCTCGGTCCCGTCACGGGTGCGGATGGCGACATAGCGGGCGCGCATATCCGTCACCCAGCCGAACGTGCCATCGACCTCAATGGCATCACCGGGTTTGATCGATTCATCGGCCAGAAGGGTAAAACCGGCCGCGAAATTCGAGACGGTCTGCTGCAGGCCGAGACCGATCCCCAGGCCGATCGCGCCGGAAAAGATGGCCAGGGTCGCCAGATTGAACCCGGTCATCTGCAAGGCCACCAGGAAGGCCACGACCGGCAGGGCAATGCCGATCACCTTGCCGATCAGCGCGCGCAGGGCGGGCGATAACTCGTCGGCCTTTTCCAGCCTGGAATTGATCGTTCGACCGGCGAAGGAGGCTAGCCAGAACAGGACGCCGAAATAGATCAGCGTGCGTAAGACGTCGAACAGCGAAAAATCGACCGGCTCGCCCTCGGCCGTTTCGCCGATCGGGATGGCAAAGGCCTGCAGCTGCAGCACGACATCGTCGAGCACGCCGAACACATCCATCGCCGCAACCGGCCAGGCTGTATAAAAGGCGACGGCTGACCAGAATTTGGAGCGGATGATGAGCGTGACGGCCCGGATCACAATCCAGGCGGTGAGCAAGCTCATCGCCGCTTCGACAATCGCGCGTGGTCGCTCGAAACTGCCCAGTCCGACCCAGATCAGCGAGATCACGGCCAGTAGCGCCAGCGGCGTCGCCAGGGCCGCGAAGGCATAGACCAGGCGTGATGGCAGGCCTTTGGGAACGCGCGGACCGAGCTGGCCCCGGATCAGGTCCCGGAGGCGTTGTCCGAAAATCAGCGCCGGCAACAGCGCCGCGATAACCAATCCGGCCTGCAGGGCGATGTCAAAATCCAGCAAGGTCCGGACAAGCCAGTCCAGTCCCGCCTCGCCGCGCTCACGCAGCTGCTCCATGGGCACCAGGCTATCCAGCGCGGTCTCGTCCTGGGCTGGCGTCATGCGATCTCCGGCTAAGGCGTTGATGGGACATGGTTAGCATGGGTTGCGGCTGGGTTGGAAGCGTGGCGTTGCCCTCCTCTAGCGACCTTCGGGCAGCTTCTGCCGTGGGCGAGGAGTTAAAGGAGAGAGCGGAAACACCGCCCGAGCAGAATTTACGGCACCGTGACGACGGACACAGGCAGGGCCAGGGAAACCCGTCGAAACTCCCCTCGACAATCCCGGGGGAGATCATAATGACCACGCTTGAATGCCGCCTGTTGAACGCGTCCATCGCCTGCTACGCCATCAAGCACGGCGCCCTGGATCCCAAAAATCCAAACCTCGCCAAAGTCGGCTTGCTGCCCGGCGCGCCGGTCAGTGTCTTTGTCGAAGGGGAAGAAGATATCAATGCCGGCTTTGTCTGCGAAACAGCCGATAATTGGGTCGTCATCGCCCTGCGCGGCACGCTACCGCCATTCAAGGGCAACCTCCTCGCCTGGATCGATGACTGGCTGCAGGACTTCAAGGCCGGTCCGACACCCTGGTATGTCGGCGGACGCAAGTTCGGCCATGTCGAGACCGGTTTCGCCGACGCGGTGAGCGGCGTCATGCCGCAAGTCTGGGCAGCGCTGTCCAAGATCGACCTGCATGCCAAGCGCGGCATCCTTGTTACCGGGCACTCCAAGGGCGCGGCGATGACCTATCTCGTGACCTCGCTGGTGAAGACGGCTCATCCGGCCGTGCTGGTGGAAAATTGCTGTTTCGCCTCGCCGATGACCTGCGACCAGCAATTCAAGGCTAGTTACGACGCGCTCGGGCTTGCCCCCTTCACCGTGCGCTATCAGAACATGTACGACATCGTGCCCTACCTGCCCTACTGGCCGACCTTCTCGCTGCTCTCAGCGCTCGAACGGCGCATCAAGAGCGAGCTGGAGGGCGGCCCTCCGGTCAATGAAATCATCACCGAGCGCAACTGGCCGCGCGCCGATATCGAGAACGAATATGTCGATATCGGCAATCTGCGCTATCTCGGCCCGGACTGTGTCATCGAATACGGCCCCAAAGGCGCCCACGACGCCTGGCAAGCCATGAAACACGCGCTCGAGCATTTCGAGTTCAAAACCATCGCCGAAGCGCACAGCGCCGCCGGGCGCTATGACAGTTGTGTGTGCGGGGGGTAATGGTTGTCACGCCGGGCTTCGAGCGCCAAACGAGCGCCCCTCTCCGTTGGGAGAGGGATTAAAGCAGAGGGCGGAAACGAAGACCTCGGCGGGTAACCCCGCCGGCGCCCTAGCCCAACAGCTTCTTGCACAGGATTTCGTTCACCGCTTGCGGGTTGGCCTTGCCCTGCATCGCCTTCATCACCTGACCGACGAACCAGCCCATGGCTTTCGGCTTTTCCTTCACCGAGGCGGCCTGGTCGGGATTGTCGGCGATGAGCTGGTCGATGACGGCTTCGATGGCGCCGGTATCGGTGACCTGTTTGAGGCCGCGGCTTTCAACGATCTCGGCTGGGTCGCCGCCCTCTTCCCAGAGGATCTCGAACACGTCCTTGGCGATCTTGCCAGAGATCGTGCCGTCCTTGATCAGCTTGACCAGGCCGGCGACGTCGATCTTGCGCGCCACCTCGGCCGCTGACACACCGGCTTCCGCCGCCTTGGCGCGGACCTGGCCGCACAGCATGTTGGCAAGCGCCTGGGCATCCTTGCCATAGGTCTTGCGGTGATCTTCCGCATCGAAGCCGAGATTGTGGCCGAGGAAGTCCTCGACGACGCTCTCTGCTGTCTCCTTGCCGGGATAATCCACCGTGACATGGAGATGCTGATAGATCGCCAGCCGGACCTCCTTGGCGAGATCATTGCTTTCGAAAAGCGCGACAAAGGCTTTCTCGAACTCGTCGGCAAACTCGCGCTCCGCCGTCAGGGCATCGAGATATTCGACATTGTCGATGCCGAACTTTTCGGCAAAGCGGACGCGCTTCTGGTCCGGCAGCTCGGGCAGGTGCTCGCGCACCATCTCGATCCAGTCCTCATTGAGCTCAAGCGGCAGCAGGTCCGGATCCGGGAAGTAGCGGTAATCATGCGCTTCTTCTTTCGAGCGCATAGAGCGCGTCACACCGGTATTGGCGTCGAACAGGCGGGTTTCCTGGTCGATTGTGCCGCCTTCCTCGATGATATCGATCTGGCGCTTGGCTTCGAATTCGATCGCCTGGCGGATAAAGCGCAGCGAGTTGACATTCTTGATCTCGCAACGCGTGCCGAGATGGCCGAAATCACCCGTCTCGCGGAATTTCTCATAGTCGCCCGGGCGGCAGACCGAGACATTGACGTCGGCGCGCAGCTGGCCCTTTTCCATGTCACCGCCACACGTGCCCAGATAGCGCAGAATGGTGCGCAGCTTGGAGACATAGGCCGAGGCCTCGTCGGGCGTGCGGATATGCGGCCGCGAGACGATCTCCATCAGCGCCACACCGGAGCGGTTAAGGTCGACATAGGTGTGGCTGGGATCGAGATCGTGGATCGACTTGCCGGCATCCTGCTCGAGGTGCAGGCGTTCAATACCCACGGTGAAGCGGGATCCGTCCTCGCGCTCGCACTCGATCTCGCCTTCGCCGACAATCGGGAACTGGAACTGGGAGATCTGATAGCCCTGCGGCAGATCCGGGTAGAAGTAATTCTTCCGGTCGAAGCGCGACCAGGGATTGATCTTGGCATTGAGGCCGAGACCGGTCTTGACCGCCTGCTCGACGACATAGCCATTAATCACCGGAAGCATGCCCGGCATGGCCGCATCGACCAGGGAGACCTGGGTGTTGGGCGAAGCGCCAAAGGCCGTCGCCGCGCCGGAAAACAGCTTGGCGTTCGAGATCACCTGGGCGTGGACCTCCAGGCCCATGACGATTTCCCAGTCACCGGTCGCGCCGGCAATGCGATAGCTGGTCCCGCTCATTTTGTCTCTTCGTCCTCATCATCCCAGGTCGGCCGGTCTTCTTCCGGTACCGCCTGTGCTGCAGCCAGGACCCGCCCGGCTGCCGTAATCGTCAATCCAAACAATATCAAACCGCCGCCGGGAACCATCAGTACGATGGTCCAGATCACGGTCGGTTCCAGCGGCACGATGCCGCGATACACCAGCGCGCCGGCCAGAAGCAGCAGCGCGCCAACCAGGAAAACCGGGCGCGCCCATTGCAGAGCCTTGGGCTTTGCGTTCGCGTCCATCATCACCCCACCCGCTCGACCACGGCGCCTGCCGGCGGCTTGCTGTGATAAATCTCGATCGGCTCGAACTGGACCTGATCGCCATTGCGCGACCATTTCGCGCGCATGACTTCGGCTTTCAAATTCATCGCCAGGAAAGCCTTGGCGGCATTGATGATGGCTTCCCGGCCAGGCTCGATATTGAGGATGCGCCCGAGCTGCTGCAGGGTCTCCGAAGCGAACACACCATGCAGCTGCCATTGCTGTCCCGGCTCTCCGCGGACCACCATGGCTTCCTCACCGACGGCGATCCAGAACACGCCCTTATCGTCCAGCTCTCCAGGCTGTTCGAAGGTCGTGCCGGCGCCATAGACGAAACCGAGCGATTGCAGGTGGAAGAGTGATTTGAGCTGCGCCATATCGCCCTTGGCAACCGGGATGAACTCACCGGAAATCACCATGGGTGCGTATTTATTGACCAGGCCAAGCTCGCGCGCACCCAGCTTGTTGAGCTGGGATAGCAAGATCACCGAAACACTGCCCGGATGCAGGATTTCCGCGGCCAGCGCCGCAGCCCAGACCCGCTGCATGACCGGATCAGCGGCGCGCTGTGACCGCGCGCCAAGCGTCAGCAGCCAATCGATATCGATCAGCGCATCGGTTTCATCGGCCTCGCCCTGGCGCAGCCGGATCTGATCAACCGCCGCCTTGGCGATGGCCTCGCGGTGCGACTGGGTCAGCATGGCTTCGGACAGCAAACGGGCTGAGGCCCGTCCCATCACCGCCGCATCCGCCTCGGTCAGCTCCTTGGCTTCAATCCCGAGCGCGCTGTCGACCGCCTCACCATCGGCGAAGCGGGCAATCACCAGTGCGCTGGCCTCAGGCTCCTCCGCCCAGGGCACACCGATATACCGCGCCAAGGCCGCGGCGGCCCGCCGCCGCAGGGGCTCGGGCAAGGCCAGGACGGCAGGCCAGTCGATCGGCGATGTCTCAGGCTTGTCCATGAGATCCTCTCGGGTCGAGCAGGCGTTCAGCCTACCACCACTTTTCCGGCTTGGCGTTGAAGCCGGCCGCGTCTTCTAGCGCTGCGCCGACCTTGAACATGGTTTCCTCGTCGAGCGCCCGGGTGATGACCTGCAGCCCCAGCGGCAGACCATCCTTGTCTGAACCGGCGGGGACCGACATGGCCGGTACACCGGCCAGGTTCGCCGTCACGGTGAAGACGTCGTTGAGATACATGGCAATCGGATCGTCCGACTTGGAACCGATGGCGAAAGCGGCCGACGGCGCCGAGGGCGTCAGGATGGCATCGACGGTTTTGAAGGCTTCGTCGAAGTCCTGCAGGATACGGGTGCGGACCTTCTGGGCGCGCAGATAGTATGCGTCGTAATACCCGGCGGACAGCACATATGTGCCGATCATGATCCGGCGCTGGACTTCGTGACCGAAACCGGCCGCGCGAGTGTTCTCATACACCGCGGTGAGATCCTCACCCTCCTCGCGCACGCCATAGCGCATGCCGTCATAGCGGGCGAGGTTGGAGGAGGCTTCTGCCGGCGCGACAATATAATAGGCCGGCAGGGCGTATTTGGTGTGCGGCAGGGTGATATCGACAATCTCGCAGCCCGCGGCCTTAAGCCATTCAATACCCGCCTGCCAGGCCCTCTCGATTTCCTCCGGCATGCCGTCAACGCGGTATTCCTTCGGCACGCCGATCTTCAGCCCCTTCACCGACTGGCCGACCGCGGCGACGAAATCCGGCACGTCTTGCGGCAAGGAGGTTGAGTCCTTGGGATCATGGCCGGACATGGCCTGCAGCAGGATCGCCGAGTCCTTGACCGTCTTGGCGAACGGGCCGGGATGGTCCAGCGACGAGGCAAAGGCAATCGTGCCCCAGCGCGAGGTCCGCCCATAGGTCGCCTTGACGCCAACCGTGCCGGTGAAGGCGGCCGGCTGGCGGATCGAGCCGCCGGTATCGGTCCCCGTCGCACCAAAGCAGAGATCGGCCGCAACCGCCGCAGCCGAACCGCCGGACGAACCGCCCGGGGTCAGCATTTCGCCGTTCGGGCCTTTCCAGGGATTGTTCACTGGACCGGTATTGGCGGTCTCGTTGGAGGAGCCCATGGCGAACTCATCCATCGAGGTCTTGCACAGGAAGACACCGCCATTGTCCCACAGCGTCGAGGTGACAGTGGATTCATACGTCGGCTTGAACCCTTTAAGGATGTTGGAGGACGCCGATGTCGACACGCCTTCAACCGCAAACAGGTCCTTGATGGCGATCGGTGCACCTTCAATCAGACCGCCCTCGCCCTTGGCGAGTTTCTCGTCCGACGCCGCGGCCATGGCCAGCGTCTTGTCGCCATCAAAGGCCGTGAAGGCATTGAGCGCCGGTTGCGCGGCTTCACAGGCGGCCAGGGCTTCCTTCGCCAGTTCGGTCGCGGAGACCTCCTTGGCTTTCAGTTTGGTTGTCACCTCGTCGAGGGAGAGTTTGAGAAGATCGCTCATTAGTCCCTACTCCACCGATTTCGGTACAACGAAGAAGCCCTCATCGGACTTCGGTGCATTGGCCAGCACCCGGTCGCGGCAATCGCCGTCGGTCACTTCATCCTCACGCTGCGGCAAGGCGAATTTGACCGGCGTCGTCATCGCATCAACGCCCTCGACATCGACCTCGTTCAATTGCTCGATCCAGGTCAGAATGCCATTGAGCTCATCGGTCAGGGCATCGATACGGTCTTCAGGCTCGGCGATGCGCGCCAGCCGCGCAATGCGGCGTACGTCGTCAGCGGTCACGGACATGGGAAATCACTCCGGAAAAGTCAGTCGACGTTGACTAACAACCGTATCTCGCAGGTGCAAGAAGACTTGACGGCTGCGCCTGCGCCGCGCATTGCCCAAGACATGCCGCTGATCCCGCTTGAAGACCTTCCCGAAGGCGCCCTGCTCGCCCTAGATCCTGGCACCAAGACCATTGGTGTGGCCGCCTGCGGTGCCTCGCGCGGCATTCCCATGGCTGTGGAAACCATCAAGCGGACCAAGTTCAAACAGGATGCCGAGCGCATTTTCACGCTGTTCGACGAGCGTCAGGCCGCCGCCATTGTGATGGGGCTGCCGGTGAATATGGACGGTTCGGAAGGCCCCCGCGCCCAATCCGTTCGGGCCATGATCCGCAATCTGACGGCCCTGCGCGATATACCCATCGCGCTGCAAGATGAGCGGCTGTCCACCTTTGAAGCCGAAGAGAAGCTGATTGCAGCCGGAGTCCGGCGCGACAAGCGCAAGGATATTATCGACGCTCATGCCGCTGCCAACATCCTGCAAAGCGCGCTCGACCGGCTCGAGATGCTGCGTGACTAGGCCTGGGTAAAGTCCCTGCAGAAATAGCCAATACTAAAGAGTCGCGCTACCCCGGCGGCATGACTCATATCGCCGCCGCCCTTCTGCCGGTCTTCGGCATCATCTTCATCGGCTGGCTCCTGCGCCGCTCCCACCTGCTGCCGGATGCCAGCTGGGGGCCGATTTCGCGGCTCGCCTATCTGGGTTTGTCGCCGGCCATCCTGTTCACCTCGATCGCCCGCGCCGACCTGTCCGAGATCCAGCTTGGCCCCTTCATGGCCGCGGCCATGCTGGGCTTCATCGCCATGGCGGTGATCACGCTGGCCATCAAGCCGGCCCTCAAGATACCCGGCCCCACCTATACCAGCCTGTTCCAGGCGACCTGCCGCTGGAATGGTCTCTTGATCCTCGCCCTGGCCATCGCGCTTTACGGCACTGAGGGCGAGGTCCTGGTCGCCCTGGTGATGGCCGCGTCCATTCCGCTGGTGAACATGGAGTGCGTTGCCGTCCTGTCGGTCTGGGGGGATGGCGCCAAGCCCGACTGGCGCTCGGTCGCCTATCGCATTGCCACCAATCCGCTGATCCTGGGCTCCGGCCTCGGTGCGATCGTCAATCTGGCAGGTATCGGCATACCCGAGCCGATCTGGGATGCGGTCGACATGCTGGGCAAGGCGGCCCTGCCCCTCATCCTGCTCGCGGTCGGCGCCGGTCTCAACTTCACCGCCATGCGGGCCCGGCCACGTCTGCTCGGCCTGTCTGTCTTCCTGAAACTGATGATCGCGCCCATGGTCTTCTACGGGCTCGGCCTGGCCTTTGGTCTGTCCGGCGTTCCGCTCATGGTACTGCTGCTTACCGGCGCGTCACCGGGCGCAGCCTCGGCCTATGTGCTGGCCAAGCAATTGGGCGGCGATGCGCCCTATGCGGCCGGCGACATCACGGCAGCGGCCCTGTTCAGCTTCATCACCATCCCGTTCTGGCTCGCTGTTCTGGGCTAGCGCGACAGGCAATAGACCTCGTGGAAGAGCGCCACGCCGAATCCGGCATCGAGCACTTGCTCCCGTTCAGGACTATCGGGATAGCGAACCGGGTTGGTGTGGTTGAGGTGGATAAAGCGGATCTTGGCCTTTTCCTCATCCGGCAGGTCGGCAAAGCGTTCCATGGAATGCGTGATAAAGGGATGCGGGAAGCCGGACATGTCGCGACCCGGGATTTCGCCATTGGCAAAGAAGGTCGCATCTAGAAAGGCATAGTCGACCGAGGCAATCATGTCCTCGATCCGGGTACCCATCTCGTCCCATTCTTCCCAGCTGTCGATATCGGGGATGAAAATAGCCGACTTCTCCCCGCCATCGATCCGGAAACCGACCACTTCTGAATATTCCTGCCGGTGCGGCACCAGGAACGGCGTTACCGTAGCGCCGGCGATATAGACCGGTTGACCATCGACCAATCCACGCAGCTCGATATTGCCGTAACGGACGAGCTGGTCCCAGGGCCCGTTGGAGCGGAGATAGTCCCCCATGCGCTCCATGGCATAGACCGGAACGCCATCCGCGCCGATGCTCTCATGGCCGAGGAACATCAAACCCGTGTAGTGGCCCATATGGGCGTGGGTCAGGAATATACCCTCCAGCCCCGGCCGGTCCTCTCTCGGCTCGAAATTGTCCAGCCGGTAGAGTTGTTCGCGCAGATCCGGGGTCGCCTCGAACAGGACGCGTTCGCCGGTTTCCCGATTGATGATCGCCAGCGAGGTCGCATAGCGGCGCAGCGCGGCATTAGACCAGGCCGGGTCATGGCGATTGCTCAATTGCGGGGAGCCCCCGTCCTGGGAGGTCCCCAGCACCATGAGTTCGATGGGGCAGATCTGGTCCAGCGGCGGCGGGACCGAGGCGACAAGCGCGAGCGCGGTCAGGGTCGTAATCATGGCCGGAACGGTGGCCCGAGCCGCGCCGGATGGTCAAGCGCGTTCAGTCGATACCAACCACATCGCTGCGCCGCTCCATCCAGGCAATGTCGCGCCATTGCCCCTGCATCGGCCCGTAGAGCATTTTGCCCAGGCGCTTGCGGTAGCCCAGCAGCTCGAAACCACATTTCTCGTGCAAGGCGATGGAGACCTCATTCTCGCGCATAATGCCCGCAACGAGCATCCATATGCCCTCAGCCTCGGAGGCCTCGACCAAAGCACCCAGCAAGGCCTTGCCTATGCCCTGCCCCTTGGCCCGGCCGGCGATATAGATCGTCACCTCCGCCACACCGCCGTAAACGCAGCGCGAGGATGTCGGGCTCAACACCGCCCAACCTGTCACGCCATCTGCATCTTCAGACACCAGACGCGGCGTTGCCAGCTTGCCGCCATCAAAATGCGGCCAATCCGGTGCCCGGGTTTCAAAGGTCGCGTGACCGGTCTCGATGCCTTCCTGGTAAATCGCCAGAACAGCATCGGCATCAGTGCCTGTCATGGTGCGAATCTTGATCATGTCGCTCATATTACCCGCCTCTTGCCATGGACGCTGCACAAACGCGTCCATGGCGGAGCAACTCCGCAAGATTTGTCCTGCGGCCCCGTGGTTTGAACAAGCCGACAGCAAAACCGCGTTCAAGAGGCGTCACATGAATCACCCCGAAAACTACCAGCAGCGCTTCCTTCGCGTGATGGAGTACATCCAGTCCAATCTGGAGGGTGATCTAAGCCTGGACGCTTTGGCCGACGCGGCTTGTCTGTCTCGTTTTCATTTCCACCGCGTTTTCTGCGCCGTTATGGGGGAAACACCCGCAGCAGTGGTTGCGCGGCTTCGCATGACCCGGGCGGCCGGGGAGCTGGTGCGGACTGGCATACCGATCGACGCGATTGCAGATCGAGCCGGACATAGCAGCACACGCAGCTTCGCGCGGGCTTTAAAGGCCAGCGTGGGCCTGACCCCAACGCAATTGCGACGGCTGGGAGAAGACGATGGCATCACCCCAGACCGCAAGGACAGCGAGCCTATGTACCCCGTTGAAATAACTACCGAAGCGCCACGTCGCCTGGCGGCGATCCGTCATCATGGCAGCTATGAAAGTAATGGCATCGCCTTCGAAACGCTTTCCAGCGCCTGCAGCTCTCAGCAGCTGTGGCCGTACATGAAGGAGATGATCGGCGTTTATCATGACGATCCAGGCTTGGTCGCCCCGGAAGCGCTTAAATCACATGCCGGCGTAGTTCTCAGCGCGGGAGCCAGTTTCTCCGCTCCGCTTGAGGAAGTCGCGCTTTCCGGCGGGCGCTATGCCGTACTGCACTACAAGGGCCTGTACGCGACCTTTCAGGCCGCCTTCGATTATCTTTTCGGACATTGGCTGCCGGATGCCAATGAAGAACCCCGCGATGAAGCGATCTTTGTCGCGTTCCGAACCAATCCGCGCGAGACCGCGCCAGAGGACAACTGCGCCGATATTTATCTTCCCCTGAAATAGCTTTTCGGTACCCGCCCGCCAGGCACAGGCTTGCGTGGGCGGGCAACCCCCACTATACCGCCGCAAACCTTGTCCAGGGCCTTTCAACACCGGGAGAGATGATGAGCCGCGCGGCCTTCACCTACGACTTTCCCCACCGCCACCTGATTTCGGTGGCTGACCTCAATCCCGTTGACATCCAGAT
>NZ_JASBRQ010000006.1 GCF_030149425.1 Maricaulis sp.
CACGCCTTTTCGGTCGCTTATGTTCTCCGCCGGGTCTTTTGACCTCGCTGCCATCGCTGGCAGGGCGTCTATGCGCACCGTTATGGGACAGTCTTCTAAATTTCACGTTTAAAGCGTGGCAACGACCGGTTAAGCATAACGCTCCGGTGGGTTACACTACCGTGTCAGTGAAAGCGTATGCGATGAGTGAAACCGCCGATATCCCAACCGAAAAATGGTCTTTTCCGGATCATGACGCGTTTTCGCGCATGGAGCATGAACATCGCCTGCCCTTTATCCGCGCCCTTCCCGGCATGGTTGTCTGGCCGATCCTGCTGTTTGTCCTCGCCTTCGGCTTTTCCTTTGTCACCGCGTTGATCATCGAACTGTTCTTCCCGCAGCCCGGCGCGGCGGGATTTAATACGGCGATCTTTGCCTCGTCCGCCGCAGCCTATGGCGCGCTGGCGGTGCTGATGGCGATCTGGTTCCATCGCTACAAGGCCGCGGGGCCCGCCTTTTCCATTATTCCGGTCCGTCCCTCGGAAATCGCTGCCGGCCTGCTGGTGTTGATCTTCGTGATATTTGTCGGCGGGCGGCTCAGCGTCATGTTCCACGAATTCGCGATGATCGATCAGAGCCTGACCCTGTCCGGCGGCGCCGATATCGAGGATATCTCCAATGTCGACGATTTCGGCATGACCGGCGCAGCCGTCTGGTCGGTGATCCTGCTCACCGTCATCGCGGCCCCGATCGTCGAAGAAGTCCTGTTCCGCGGCTGGATGCTGCCCATGATCATCGCCCGCGGCGTACCGGTGATCTTTGCCATCCTGATCTCTTCCCTCGCCTTTTCCCTGATCCACACCAGCCAGGGCCTGCTGGTGATGACATCGACCTTCTTCCTCGGCATCGCGCTCGGTCTCGCCCGTGTCCTCACCGGCCGCGTCGCCGCGCCGGTGCTCGGGCACATGGCGAATAATGCCTGGGCGGTCTTTGCCGTACCCGCACTCATGCAGAGTTGAGGCGACACCATCCGTCGCGAGCGATTGACGCTATCGGCAGCGAGGTTTAGCGCTAGGACATGACACAAGAAAAAACCGCGCCCTCCCCGCGCCCGCCCGCTCCCCTGAAAGCCTTTGCCGGAGAAAAACCGCCGGCTCCGGACTGGTTTGCCAAGGCCATCGCCATTCCGGTCGAGCGCGGTATGGTCGAGGTTGAGGGCGCGAGCATCCACTGGAAAGCCTGGGGTAAGCGCGGTGCGCCAGGCATGGTGCTGGTGCATGGCGGTGTCGCGCACAAGGACTGGTGGGACAGTATCGCCCCCTTCCTGGCTGAAACCCGACGCGTTGTGGCGCTCGACCTCTCTGGCATGGGCGATAGCGATCATCGCGACGCCTACGAGATGGATCTCTACACGCAGGAGGTCATGACCGCAGGCCGCGATGGCGGCGCATTCGACGCGGGCAAACCCTTTATCATCGGTCATTCCTTTGGCGGTTTCGTCAGCCTGGCCACAGCAGTGAATTACGGCGAGGAGCTGAAGGGCGTCGCCGTGCTCGATAGCCCGATCCGCCCGCACCAGGAACAACGCCGTTCCTCCCCGCCGAGCCGCGGCGGTTTTACCTATGCCAGTTTCGACGAGGCGCTGATGCGCTTCCGTCTCTTGCCGGAACAGAGCTGCGAGAACCTGTTCCTGCTCGACCACATCGCCCGCCAGTCCATCAAGCCGGCCAAACGCCCCGATGGCAGCGAGGGCTGGACCTGGAAATTCGACCCGCATCTGTGGGCCAAGCTGACCTATAACCGCCGCGCCCCCGACGAGCTCGCCGCCGCGCTGAAAACGCGCGTCGCCCTGTTCCGCGGCGCCGACAGCGTGCTGGTCAATGACGAGATCTGGGATTTCATGCGCGAGACCTTCGGACCGGAGGCAAGCATGATCTCGATCGCCAACGCCCAGCACCATGTGATCCTGGATCAGCCGATTGCAGTGGCCGCCGCGATTGAAACGCTGACGGGGCCGGGCTGGGGTTAGGGAATGACCTGTCTCGCTGGCAAGGCCGCCCTCCAGACCAAGTCTCGACACTGATCTCCGTGTGGAACCCAACCCTAGTTGGTTTTACCTGGGTCGGCTCTTGTCCCCTTAAACCCCATGCCAGCCAGTTCGCCGTGTTGACGTCGGGCGGTCAAGGGCGCGCAGCGCCGGCTACCGGTTGAAACCCTTGACCGCCCGACGTCAACACGGCCCGATTTCCAGCATGAGGTGTGTGGGGTGGTGTGGGTTCGCGTGATGACATCACACTTCCCGCTTTCCCCGGATTTATTCCGGGGCCTGGCGTTATCCCGGCGTCGATGACTCTGGGCGCCGTAGTTTCCTAGAGTCATAGACGTATTCGTCTCCACCAGACCCCGGAATAAATCCGGGGGAAAATCTGGCGTGACTTCGACACACTACCCACCTCATCCCGGGCTTGGTCCGGGACCCAGGCGCCGCGGAGCGCGACCTCTCGAGGTCCCAAATCAAGTTTGGGATGAGGGAGTGTGACTGCTTTTAGTCCTGCGGATGCCGGCGGATTTCGCTCGCGACATCATTGGGAACATCGACCGGGCGTGATTTGGCAGCATTGCGGATCTGGCTGATGAAACCGACCAGAAGCACGACGCCGATCCAGCCGCCGACAACCATGCCGATCAGCGGCAGGTTCAACTCGAACACGCCGAAATTCATGTAATCCCGGGCCATGAGGCCAGCCAGAACGACAGCGGCGACAACGCCGGACCAGAGTGCAAACGGCACACGCATAAGACAGCTCCCTACTCGCCACCATCATAAGGGGGTTACCCGGTCACAGCCACCCTTTTTCGCGTGCAAGGCGAGCGGCCTCGATGCGATTCCCCGCACCGAGCTTGGAGATCGCCGCATGCAGGTAGTTGCGTACCGTGCCGCGGGCCAGCCCCGTCTCCTCGGCGATGGCCCCGCTATCGAGCCCGGCTTCAGCCAGACGCAGAAGCTTGCGCTCGCGGTCGGAGAGCGGATCATCCTCGCTCCAGGCCTGATGCGCCAGTTCCGGCGAGATGACCCGTTCACCAGCCGCCACCTTGCGTACCGCCTCGGCCAAGGCCGTCGAAGGACCGTCCTTGAGCAGGTAGCCAGCGACACCGCTTTCCAGCGCCCGGCGCAGATAGCCCGGGCGGTCAAACGTGGTGACGATGAGAATTCGGGTCTTGCGCTGTTCGCGCTTCATCAACGCCGCGAGTTCGAGCCCGGTCATGCCCGGCATTTCGATGTCGGTGAGGACCACATCAGGCTCATGCTGGCGGATCAACCGATGGGCTTCCTCACCGTCAGCCGCCGCCCCGACCAGTTCGATATCAGTTTCCAGGCCGATCAGCGCTGTCAGCGCCTCGCGCAATAGCGCCTGGTCTTCGGCAATCATGACGCGGATCATGGCGTTACTCCTGTGGCCGCCGGAACCGAAGCGCGCAGCCGGGTTCCGCCATTGCCGGGTTGTTCGATATCGAGCCGGCCGCCGACCGCAGCAAGACGATCAGACAGACCGCCGAGTCCGCCACCGGACCGAATGGCCCCCCCGATACCGTCATCATCGAGCGACAAAGTCACCGCTTCAGCACTGGATTCGAGCGAGATGCGCACGGTTTTAGCACCGGAATGGCGCAGGATATTGGTGACGCCTTCGCGCAGGGCCATGGCCAGGGCCTGCTCGGCATCCGGGCTAAGCGGCACATCTGCGTAGCCCCCCTCAACGCTGAGTCCCGCTTCCATCAAGCGCGTTCGGGTTTCTTCCCAGGCAGCCTTGAGCGAGCGCGCCTTGAGCCCAGTAACCGCCTCGCGCACCTCGCTCAGGGCCTCGCGGCTGATCGACTGGATCGAATCAAGTTCGGCCTTGGCACGGGCCGGATCCTGGTCGAACAGGCGCACGGCGAGATCGGCCTTCAGGGTGATGACAGACAGGGTATGCCCCAGCAGATCATGCAGATCGCGGGCGATCCTTGCCCGTTCGGCTTCGGCGCCCAGGCGGCTGGCCTCGGCTTCACGATCTTCGGCATCCGCCTCGCGCTCAGCCCGACGTGCCGCGGCACCGGCAGACAGGGCTGACAAGGCGGCCAGGACCAGGACCGCAGCAATCCACCACCAGGGCATTCCGGCCAGCCAGCTGGCCAGGATGATGACCGGTCCGAGGATGACCAGGGCGGGCGTGCGCAGGGCTGCGTCCGGCAGGCGGGCGATCATCGGGGCAGAGAAGACCATGAAGACCGCAGCGCCCCAGTTTTCCTCGGCCATCAGCAGGGCCAGGCCAATCCCTCCGCCAGCGCCCAGCAGGACGGTCCAGTCGAGCCGGCGCATGGTGAAGATATAGATGCCGATGAACAGTCCCAGCGCGGCAAAACCAAGACCCGCCTCGACGAGATCAGGCGGGGCAATGGTCCAGTGGAAGAAGAAGAAGCTGAGATAGACCAGATCGAGCCAGGGACGGCGGGTCGAGAAAAGGTCTCTGGCTCGATCGGTAAAGGTCATGATGTTCAAACTCCTAGGCCGGAGCATATGCGCCAAGCTTGCGCCGTGTCCAAGCCACTTCGGCGGCCATACCGGCAGCGGCGATCAAATACAGGCCCGCCATGGCGAAGGGCAGCATCGTCAGGCGTTCGTCAGGCATGGCGTAATAGACAAAGCTGGCGGCAGCGATCCGGGCGAAGGCATGGGCGATGGCGACTTTTGAACCATAGCTCCAGCCGATCACAGGCCAGTGCAGCGTCATGGCAACCGCCAGGCTGAGCGAGACCAGTTCGGGATCGATATCCATGATGACGAAATGCAGCGGCCACATCAGATTGATCGCGACGATCGACCAGATCGCAGCCCCGCCAACCGGCGATTTGGCCTTCATGAAATTGGCCCGGAGCGGTCCCTGCAGCAGCAGGCCCAGCGGGAAGATCATGCCGGAACCGGCCGCTGCAGCCAGGGCCCATTCGCGCGTTTCCAGCCGGCTGCCCAGAATTCCCAGCGCGATCCAGTAGATCGCGCCGGCAACCGGAAGCGAAATACCGCCACCGGCTTCAACGAAGTAACGCCGGCGTTCCGCCAGCAAATCAGCGTTCGAGATCAGAGAGGACATCACGCATTTCCTTGTGCTCGTTTGATGCCCTGTTTTCCCGCCTTCCCGGGCCCGGCGATATTCACCGTCGTCACCGAAGCGATATGACAGCTGTCATGTGCGACAGCTGGGCACCTTGGCGACGGCGGCAACGCGTGTTATCCGCTCGTCCACCACATGACTTGCGACAGGGATTTCGATCATGGCGTCTGATTACTCGCGCGGCGAAATGGACATTTCCGACCACAAAGCCACTTTTGACGGCTTCATGGCTGTGACCGTCTGGGGTTCGCTGCTGACCGCCATTTCGGTGCTGTATCTGACGCTGGTCTTCGCCGTCGGCATGGACTGGCTGGCCTCTCTGATCGGCGTCGCCGTAGTGTCTGTCCTCGGTGGCATGGCTTTGAACATGAAAGTATCCTGGTACGTGACCGTCGCCGGCCTCTTCATCTTCAGCCTGATCTGCGGCGGCATCGTCAGCCTGTTTGGCATGTTCCTCGCCGGTTAAGGCGAAACATTTCCGCTTTCACGTAAAAATCAGTGGCGTCCGGAAGGAATTTTCCGGGCGGGTCTTCCCCTGAGGCACGAAATCGCGCATCGTACCCGCCAGACGTTCCTAGCGGCGGGCTCCTATGCGAATTGCCATTCTAAAAGAACGACATGCGGATGAAACGCGTGTCGCGGCCACACCCGAAACCATCAAGAAATTCATCAAGGCGGGACACCAGATCGCCGTCGAGAAGGATGCGGGCGTTCATGCCTCCATACCGGACGCGGCCTTCGCCGAAGCGGGCGCCGATATCGGCACTCTGGCGGCTACGCTGAAAGGCGCCGACGCTGTCTTCGCGGTGCAAAAGCCCGATGCGGATACGCTGGGCAAGATCGCCAAGGGCACGCTCCTGGTCGCGCATCTTGAGCCCAGTGCTGAAAGCGCTGAGGCCCTCGCCAAGGCGGGCGTTGATGCCCTGTCGATGGAATATGTCCCGCGCATCACACGGGCCCAGGCCATGGATGCGCTGTCGAGCCAGTCGAACCTCGCCGGTTATCGCGCCGTCATCGAGGCCAGCCAGCTGTATGGCCGGGCTTTCCCGATGATGATGACGGCAGCAGGCACAGTCGCTCCGGCCAAGGCCTTCATCATGGGCGCCGGCGTCGCCGGTTTGCAGGCCATCGCCACCGCCCGCCGTCTCGGCGCCGTGGTGTCCGCTACAGATGTGCGGCCGGCCGCGAAAGAACAGGTCGCCTCGCTGGGCGGCAAGTTCATTGCCGTTGAAGATGAGGAATTCAAACAGGCCGAGACCGCAGGCGGTTATGCCAAGCAGATGTCGGCGGAATACCAGGCCAAGCAGGCTGAGCTTATCGCCGCTCATATTGCCAAGCAGGACATCGTCGTCACCACCGCCCTGATCCCGGGACGCCCGGCCCCGACCCTGGTCACCAAGGCCATGGTGGAGAGCATGAAGCCGGGCTCGGTGATCGTTGATCTCGCCGCCCCCACGGGCGGCAATTGCGAGCTGACCGAGGCCGACAAGGTCGTTGAGCACCAGGGCGTGAAGATCGCCGGCTATAACAACCTGCCCGGCCGCCTCGCCGCCGACGCTTCGGCGCTCTACGCCAAGAACCTCGCCAACCTTTTGCCCTTGCTGGTCGATGATGACGGCAAGCGCGCGCCGCACTGGGATGACGAAATCATCCAGGGCATGGCGCTGAGTCGCGATGGTGCGGTGGTGCACCCGAATTTCGCCAAAGAGGAGGCGTAAGCCATGGAAGCCGTTGATCCTACCATCTTCCGACTGGCGATTTTCGTCCTGGCGGTCTTTGTCGGCTATTACGTCGTCTGGTCCGTGACACCCGCCCTGCACACCCCGCTGATGGCTGTCACCAACGCGATTTCCTCGGTGATCATTGTCGGCGCCCTGCTCGCCGCGACGGCGGGCGTTGGCGGGCCGGATGCTGCAGCAGACGGCGGAGCGGGCTTTTCGCGCATCGCCGGAACATTGGCGATTATTCTCGCCAGCGTGAACATATTCGGCGGCTTCCTTGTCACCCAGCGGATGCTGGCGATGTACAAGAAGAAGGATAAATAGCGATGCGCGCCATTCTTCTTTCGCTTGCCCTCATGACCGTCCTGCCCGCAATTGCCGATGCGCAACAGCGCGCAATGCGGGCAGCGCCCGAGCCTGAAGATCGTGGTATCGCTGTGTGCACGGTACGCAGCGTCGATATCTTGGATGACGGCACAACGCTGATCTGCGATGCGGTGAGCCAGTCAGACTGGTCGGCCGATACGCAGGCCTTTTTTGCTCCAGCAGACCCGGATCAATACAGCCCCAACGCGGATTCCGTGACCACGATCGCAAGCATGGCGATGATGCGCGGCAGAGAGTTGCGCATCTTCTACTACAACCCGCATGTGGTCGGGACAGAAGGTTGCGCGCGAAATCCGTGCCGCCGGATTTTCCGCATCTCGATGCGATAGAGAATTAGAAACCAGGACGTCTCATGTCAGCCAACCTCGCCGCCATTCTCTACCTTGCTTCGGGTATTCTCTTCATCCTCGCCTTGCGCGGCCTGTCGAGCCCGGAAACGGCCCGGCAGGGCAATCTTTTCGGCATGGCCGGTATGGCTATCGCCGTGGTCACCACACTATTGGCCGTCAATCTCGACGGCGCCTCCATGGCCCTGATTATCGGCGGTGTGGTTATCGGTGGCGGGCTTGGCGCAGTGGTTGCCCGGCGCATCCCGATGACGGCCATGCCGCAGCTCGTTGCCGCCTTCCACTCGCTCGTCGGCATGGCGGCGGTACTGGTTGCAGCAGCCGCACTTTATGCCCCCGAAGCCTTCGGCATTGCCAATGCGGTCGGAGATCTGAAACAACTCTCCCTGTTCGAGCTGGCACTGGGCACCGCCATCGGTGCCATCACCTTCTCCGGATCGGTGATCGCCTTTGCCAAGCTGAACGGCAACATGTCCGGCGCGCCCATCCTGCTGCCGGCCCGGCACAGTATCAATATCGGTATCGGTGTCGCCATCGCGGTGATGATCGCATTCCTGATGGCGTCCGGCGGCGATAACAAAACCGCCTTCTGGATCATCACCATCCTGGCCTTTGTGCTCGGCGTCACCCTGATCATCCCGATCGGCGGCGCGGACATGCCGGTCGTGGTCTCGATGCTCAATTCCTATTCCGGCTGGGCCGCAGCCGCGCTCGGTTTCACCCTGGAAAACACCGCCCTTCTGGTCACCGGTGCCCTGGTCGGCTCCTCCGGTGCCATTCTCTCCTACATCATGTGTAAAGGCATGAACCGGAGCTTTATCTCGGTCATTCTCGGCGGCTTCGGTGAAGACGGTTCGGCCGCCGCCAATGCCGGCCCCCAGGGCACGGCCAAGCAAGGTTCGGCCGAAGACGCGGCCTTCGTGATGAAAAACGCCGGCAAGGTCATCATCGTGCCGGGCTATGGCATGGCTGTCGCCCAGGCCCAGCACGCGCTGAAGGAAATGGGTGATCTGCTCAAGGCAGAAGGCGTTGATGTCTCCTACGCCATCCACCCGGTCGCCGGCCGCATGCCGGGGCATATGAATGTCCTGCTGGCAGAGGCGAACGTGCCGTATGACGAGGTCTTCGAGCTGGAGGACATCAATTCCGACTTCTCCAATGCCGATGTGGCCTTCGTGATCGGCGCCAATGATGTCACCAATCCGGCGGCCGAGGATGATCCCAGTTCGCCGATTTACGGCATGCCCGTCTTGCAGGTCTGGAAGGCGCGGACCGTCTTCTTCGTCAAGCGCTCGCTCGGCTCCGGTTATGCCGGCGTGGAGAACCCGCTCTTCTTCCGCGACAACACGATGATGTTGCTGGGCGATGCCAAGAAAATGACCGAAGAAATCAACAAATCGATGGGCTAGAGTGACGCCCCGCCGCTCGCGCTCTGCGACAACTCCCGCTCGCTGATCAGCCGGTCGATCTTCTCGAACAATTGCGAGGTATCGACCGGTTTGGACACATAACCGCTGGCGCCCAGGGCGAAATACTCATCGCGCTGTTCCGCCAGGGCATTCGCCGTCAGTGCGATAATCGGCGTTCGGGCATTGAGGCAATCAGAACTGCGAATGGTGCGGATGGCTTCGGCTCCGGACAGACGCGGCATGTTGATGTCCATCAGAATAACGTCGAACGGCGTACGTCCCGCCATATCGACCGCTTCCTGACCATCGCTGGCGCAGGTCAGATCGACATCGCCATAATCATCAAAAACGAACTCCATCATGCGGCGTGAGATTGTGTTGTCTTCAGCCAGCAGGAGACGGATCGGCCGGTCCAGGGGTGCAGGCGTACGCTCAGGCCGGGTCTTCGCTGTCGCCACGGAATTCGGCGCAACCAGAAACACGGGGAGTTCCAGGACGAATTGGGAGCCGGATGCATCGCTGCGGGCCAGAGAGACATCCCCGCCCATCAGATCGGCCAGCTCGCGGCACAGGGCAAGCCCGAGGCCAGAGCCCTCGTGCTCGCGTGTGCTCGAGGTGTCGAGCTGACGGAAACGGTCAAAGATCACCATCTGATCATCCGGCGGAATACCTGCCCCCGTGTCAGAGACGGAAATTGCGACCCGGTCATCATCGTGCTGCTGCGCGGCAATTGTGACCGATCCCGCATCGGTGAACTTCACCGCATTGCCGGCCAGGTTCAACAGCACCTGCAACACCCGCTTGCGGTCGTTATAGACCGCTTTGGGGAAGCGCCCGTCCAGCTCCAGCTCGACTGTCAGCCCCTTCTCGACGGCGCTACCGGCAACCGCATCACGGACTTCCGCGAGGGCATCGCGCAGATCAAACGCTTCCGGATTGAGCTTGAGCTTGCCGGCTTCAATGCGGGAGATGTCGAGAATATCGCTGATCAACATGTTCAGTGTTCGGCCCGAACTCTCGATCAGTTTTGCAAACTCGGCCTGTTTGGGCTCCAGATTCTGACGTGCCAGCAAACGGCTGAAACCGATAATCCCGTTCAGCGGCGTACGGATTTCGTGCGACATGTTGGCGAGGAAATCCGACTTGGCGCGGTTGGCCATATCGGCCCGTTCTACGGCCGCCACGCTTTCGGTGATATCGACATTGGAGCCGACCAGCCGGGCCGTCCCATTGTCGACTTTGACCGTGCCATTACCGGAGATATGCCGGATTTCACCATCCGGGCGCAGGATACGGAAACGGGCGTGAAAATCACCGCCTCCGGCTTCAACCGCCTGTTCGATAACGCGATTGGCGGCGGGAAGGTCTTCGGGCAGAACACGGCTGGAAAAGAAATCCAGGCTGCCGGTGAAATCCTCCCGGCTGACCCCGAACAGGCGCAGCATGCGATCGTCCCAGATCAGGCGGTCCTCATCGACATAATACTCCCAGATACCGATCTCGGAGGCCTTGATGGCCAGGTCGAGACGCTCGGCCAACTCCTGACGCTCCAGGGCAAGCCCGTGCCGCTCCGTCACATCCGCACCGAGCGTGACGAAATGCGTCAACTTCCCCCCCTCATCGAAAACAGGGGTCACCTGGTAGTGCAGCCAGAACGGCTCGCCGGATTTACGGTAAGCCTGGGCGGTGAACTCGCACGGCTCCTGGCGCTCCAGCGCCGCATGCATTTCAGCGATGATTTCCGGATCGGTCAGCGGCCCGCCCATGACCTGTGTTGGTCGCCGCCCGATCAGCTCTTCTGCGGCAAATCCGGTAATGGCGGAAAACGCCTCATTGACCCAGATTGTCGACATGTCGGGTGCTGAAACAAAGGCGATTTCATTGGCATGCTTGGCCACCAGGCTTTGCAGCCAGAAGCTCTGGCGCTCATCCTCAAGCAGTTCGCGGGCCTGGCGCAGGGCTGCCTCGCGCGTCTTGCGCTGGGTGATATCGCGCTGGACGGCAACCCAGTGGGTATACCAACCCTCCTCATTGGCCACCGGCCGGATATCCAGCTCGGCCCAGAAAATCTCGCCATCCTTGCGGTAGTTGAGTATTTCCTCGCGGATGTGCTGCCAGTTGTTCAGAGCCTCGCGAATGCGCTGACGCGTCGCTTCATCAGTCTGCGGTCCCTGCAACAGACGCGGAGACTGACCGATCACATCCTCGGGGGAATATCCGGTCATCTCGGTGAAGGCGCGATTGACCCAAACGATCCTGGGTCCCGGATTGGCCAAAGGCTCAGCTTCGGAAACTACGACGGCGTCATTCATATGTTCATGAAGGCCGCGGAGGATGGCGTCGAGTTGCATGGTCTGGCTGATAACCGCCTCGGTATAACCATATGGTTTTGAGGGGAGGGCTCTGCCAGTCATTTAATATTTGAAGCTTTGTTGAAACGAAGCGCTCAGCCTGGGTTCATCGGGCCGGTTTCAGAGTGCCGCCATGCTGGTCATGCTCACCCTTCTCACTGCCAACCCGGTTACCGAGGATTGCCGCTTCGAGGACATCACGCTGTATGGCGAAGTCGAGGTGGTCGAAAGTTTCGCCGACATCCGCGTGCAGATCGTCGAGAGCTTCCCGGACCTCAAGGTCGAGCCGGTCAGCAGTTTTGCCGACGCCTGCGGTGAATGGGAATTCGTCGAGAGTCTTGGCGATTTCACCATCGAATTCGTCGACAGCTTCCCGGATATCAAGATTGAGTATGTAGAGAGTTTCCCGGGCCGGGACTGATGATCCCGGCGAGGTAAGGCGATACCCGGTTTCCTAGGCGCAGCGCCGAAGTCTGTACCATCCCACGCCCTCACCCAACTACCCGCCAGGGTAACCTCATGGGTGGTTGGGCGGGGGCGTGGGACGGAGCAGCCCGGGCGGCACGGCATGTGCGCCAAGCGTCACAGACGATCCGCCCGACCTAAACCGCGCTTCCCCAGTAATTGAAGCCCATCGGCCGCGGTGTGTTGGGCAGATACATCATGTCCATCTGCTCGATCTCGAACCCGCCCTGGCGGATAAGGTCGGGGATATTGCGGGTGAGATGACAGCCGCCACCGATCGGCTTCCAGATCGGTTCAATTCGGCGCTGCCAGCGGGCCACGCTTTCATCGGGCGCCGCGCCATGCTCTGAAAACAGGAGCTTGCCCCCCGGCTTGAGCACGCGCCGCATGCCTTTTACCGCCTCGACAGCGCCGGGAATGGTGCACAGCGTATAGGTCAAAACCACCGTATCGACGGAATTGTCCTCCAGGGGAATCTCTTCGCCAGGCAGGTCGATGAATTCAACCGCAACCGGACTGGCCTCGACCGCCTTGCGCGCCTTGCGCCGCATGCCGAGCGAGGGTTCCAGCCCCCACAAATGGGTGACCTTGGACGGATCGTAAAAGCGCAGATTGGGGCCGGCCCCCATACCGATCTCGAGCACCCGGCCCTCGGCCGCCGGCACGACTTTCTCGCGCTGTTTGGTGATCGGCTTGGCACCGCAGGCCGCGCCGATGAGATGCGGCAGGATATGCTCTTCATAAAAGGACATGGCTATTCGATCCGGCTCAGCGTGAAGATGATGGTCGACACACTGCCGTCCTCCTGGCGCATGTCGAGTGACACGCTCAGCGCGCCGTCAGCGCCCTGTTGGTAGATCAACCCCTCCCACTCGGCCCGGCCGGCGGAATAGCCGACCCGCGGGAAGGTGACGTAGTCCTCGCGGCTTTCCCAGCCGACGAGTTCGGAGGTGAAGTGTTTGACGTGATAACCGTCAACACCACCCGCCTCGCCGATCATGAGATGTTCGGTGAAAGCCAGCTCGCCCTCGCTCTCGAGCATGAAACTGCCAATCATCAGCCCGCCGGAGCCGGCCATCCAGCACTCGGAGACGACACCGCCGAGCCCCTCGCCGCGCCAGCAGCCCTCAAGCCAGGACAGATCATCGCCATCGGCTTGCGCCGTCGTGCTGAGCAGTACGGCACACAGACCAGCCATCCAGATTCGCATCATGACCGCGTCCTCCCAATCGTCAGGATAGCGCCATCCCGCTTGACAGCTCAAGACAATCGCGAGAGAGCGCAGAGATGGACCAGCCGCCCATCCCCGTTACTGACGCCCGCGCCCTTCTCGACCGCCACCGCATCTTTGAAATGCTCGCGCCGTTTGATCCGCGCTGGGTCGGCTCCATCCCGCTGGACATCCATAATGACGGCGCAGACGCCGATATCTGCTGCAGCGCCGTCCCGGATCTGCCCGCCTTCAAGGAAGCGCTGGCAACCGCCTTCCCCGACGCCCGGATCAATCCCAACACCCATGCCGGCGAAGCGTCGATCATCGCCTCGCTCGAACGCGAGGGTCTGCCGATCGAGATTTACGGTCGGGTCCGCCCGGTCGAGACGCATGAGAGCTATATCCACTGGCTCGCGGAGCACCGCCTGCTCGGCCTCGCGGAGGACCGGCTGCGCAGCGATGTGCGCGCCGTCAAAGCGACGGGGCTAAAGACCGAGCCGGCCTTTGCCCAATGCCTCAAGCTCGGCGGTGAGCCTTATTCGGAATTGCTCAAACTCGCCTCGCCGGGCGACGCGGCTTTACGGCAGATCATCGAGAACGCCGGCTATAGAACCCGCTAGGCGCAACCGGCACAGCGCGGCGCGGCCGGATCGACCTCAAGCCGCTTGGCCTCGATCGCCTCGCCGCATTCCACGCACCAACCATACTCATCATCGTCCACACGCTGCAGGGCGGCATCAACCCGCCGGATTTCCTGCGCCCGCCGGGCATCAGCGGCCTTGGCCATGGCCTGGACCTGCATCGAATCCATGCGCGACAGACGGCCAACCGATTGCTGATCGAGCTCGACCGGCTTGCGGTCTTCATCAGCCGATTGCGACAGGGCAATGAGCTCGGCCTTGAGGTCGAGCAGGCGTTGCCGGGCAGCCGCCGGGCCTGTCACGCGGTCTTGGCCATCAGGCAGAGCTGCTCGAACATTACATCCACCGCCGCCAGGGCCGTGATCTCGGCCGGATCATAGGGCGGGGAGACTTCCATGATGTCGGCCGCGACCAGATTCTCGATCTCGAAGGCGCGCAGGATGCGCTGGGCTTCATAGGTGGTCAGACCACCCGGCACCGGCGTCCCCGTCCCCGGGGCGTAGGCCGGGTCGAGGGCGTCGATGTCGAAGGAGATATAGGTCGGGCCTTCAAATTTCGGCAGACCGGCGATGAAGGCCTCTAGGCCTTTCATGCGGACATCATCGACCGTGGTGACATTGACGCCGAACTTGTCGACCACGCCGAGATCATCGCGCGCCGCCAGCGGGCCGCGAATACCGAATTGCCAGGACTTCTCCGGCTTCACCAGGCCTTCCTCGAGGGCATGACGCAGGAAGGCGCCATGGTGGTACTCACAGCCCCAGGCGGCCGGATAGGTGTCGAGATGGGCATCGAAATGGATGAAGCTCACCGGGCCGTGCTTCTTGGCTACGGCGCGCAGCAGCGGCAGGGTGTTGGAGTGATCACCGCCGACGGCGATGAATTTCTTGTCGCGGGCGAGGATGTCGCCGAAGAAGGTCTCCACCCGTTCGCCGGTCTGGGCCATGTCGATCGGCACGGTCGGGCAATCGCCGACATCGCCGACCTTGAGCTTTTCGACGAAATTGATCTCCCGCGTCATGTGATAGCCGCGGCCCATGGAGGAGAGCTCGCGCACTTTCGAGGGCGCAAAGCGCGCGCCCGGACGGTAGGACAGCGCCCCGTCATAGGGCAGGCCGGCCAGGGCCACGTCATAGCCGGCATCGAGCGGCACATGCGGCAGGCGGAAGAATGTCTTGATGGCGGCGAAACGGGGTTGTTCGCGGCCGGGAATAGGCGTGAAGTCGATCTCGGTCATGGCGCTCTCCTAGCACGGGCGCGCGGCCCGACGAAACTCGTCTGACAGACACAAGGATGTGGAATGCGCGATCATCTCCTGCAACTGGCCCGCTATAACCAATGGGCCAATAACCGCATTCTCGACACCGCAGGCGATCTCGGTGATGCGGCGCGTCGGCGCGATGCCGGCGGGTTTTTCAAGTCCATCCACCTGACGCTGAACCATATCCTGGTCGCCGAACAGATCTGGCTGGCGCGCTGGACCGGTGATCCGCCGCCGCATAAGGATCTCGATGTGGTGCTGCATGAGGACTGGGGTCATCTCAAGGCGGCCCGGCGCCATCAGGACGAGGCGCTGATCGCGCTGGTGACGAGCCAGACCCAGGCCCAGCTGACCGAGGTTCTCAATTACAAGAACATGGCCGGAATGCCGCTGAAGCTGCAGAAGGGCCTGATCGCGCTGCACCTTTTCAATCACGCGACGCATCACCGCGGCCAGTGCCATCACATGATCCACCAGCTCGGCGGCGAGGCGCCGGTGCTGGACATGCCCTTCTTCATCCTTGGCCTGTAGGGGCGGGATTGGTGCAGTGCGCAATACCGCTGGTGCGGCTGAGGCAATCTGCATAGTTTCATCCGGCTTGTAGTCTAGGGGTACGCGATGTCCGACACCATTCTCCGGCTTGACCGGGTCTCCAAACAATTCAAGGGGCAATATGCCGTCAGGGATGTCAGCCTTGAAGTGAAGCGGGGCGAGATCACCGGCTTCCTGGGACCCAATGGTGCGGGCAAGACGACCAGTCTGCGCATGTCGCTGGGCATCCTCATGCCAGATCAGGGCAAGGTCGAGCTGTTCGGCAAGACACCGCGCGCTTCGACGCTGGACCGGGTCGGTTTCCTGCCGGAAGAACGCGGCATTTATCGCCGCATGAAAGTGATCGACGTCATCGTCTTTTTCGGCCGCCTCAAGGGTGTCGAGGCGGGCGAAGCGCGCAAGCGCGGGATGAAAATGCTCGACGAGTTCGACCTCCTCCACGCCGCCGAGCAGAAGGTGAAAACCCTCTCCAAAGGCATGGCGCAGAAGGTCCAGATCATCACCACGCTGATCCACCAGCCCGAATTCGTCATTCTCGACGAGCCTTTCTCGGGCCTCGACCCGGTCAATCAGAAGGCGCTCGAGCGCATCGTCCGCGCCCAGGCCGAAGCGGGCCGGACCATCTTGTTCTCCACCCATGTGATGGAGCATGCCGAGCGGCTGTGCGACAAGATCGTGCTGATCGCCAAGGGCAATAAGATTTTCGACGGCACCGTGGCCCAAGCGCTGGGCGAAGTGCCGCGCCGGGTCCACCTGGAAACCACCTCGGAGCACAACCTGCTCGAGCTCCTCGCCCCGTTCGGCGAGGTCCGCCGCGATGATGATGCCCGTGATGGCAGCCATTGCTGGACCATTGATCTGGGCTCCGGATCGGATGCCCAGGACGTGCTCAAGGCCTGCGTCGACGCCGATGTGAAACTGACCCGTTTTGAACCCGTGCGCGCGCATCTGCACGACGCCTTTGTCCATCTTGTCGAATCCCACGGCCACGGCGCAGAGGAGACTGCCTGATGCGTGCCATTTATCTCATCGCCCGCCGCGAATTCCTGTCCTATGTGGCGACCTGGGGCTTCTGGCTCTCGCTCGCCTCGGTGCCGCTGTTCATGGCGCTGGGCTTCGGCCTGCCCATCCTTATCGAGTCCTCCCAGCCGACCCGCTATTACGTCATGATCGACGAAACCGGCGGACGCCTCGATGCGGCCTATCAGGCCAGTGTCGAGGAAAGCCGGCAGCGCCAGGCCGAGGAAATGCGCGAAGCCGTCTCTGAGATGGTCGGCGATAATCCGCAGGTCACCGCCGCGCTCGATCAACAAATGACGACGCTGGAGGATGGCCGCTATGTCCGCGTCGATCCGCCAGCCACTGATGTTGACGGTCTCAGACCCTATCTTCTCGGTGAGCGCCTGCTCGAGACGGCAGAGGGCGCACAGCCCCTGTTTGCCGCCATCTACCTGCGCCAGGACGCAGAGGGCGGGATCGAGATTGAATACTGGTCGACCAATCTGACCGATGGCGGATTACGTTCGGAGATCCGCGGGGCCTTGCGCGATCATATGCGGGCGGAACGCCTGCTGGCTGCCGGTGTGTCCGGTGACATGCTCCTAGCAGCCGATAGCCTGCGTCCGGTGGTGCTCGAACTGAACCCGGAACGGGCCGGTGCAGACGCGGCCGTAACGGCCTCTGACCGCCTGCCGGTTATCGTTGCGATCGGTGTCGCCTTCGCGCTCTGGATCATCATTTTCTCGGTCGTGAACATGCTGCTCACGGCGATGATCGAGGAGAAGGGCAATAAAGTGCTGGAGATGATGATGTCTTCTGCCCGGCATCATGAAATCCTCACCGGCAAGCTGTTCGGCGTCGCTGCCGTGTCCTTCACCCTGCTCGCCTTCTGGGGCCTCCTGGCCTTTGGCGGCGGCACGCTGGCGCAACAGGCCGCCTCCTCGGCCAATATGCCGATCGGTGATCTGATCGGGGCGATTTTCAATCCGGCCCTGCTGGTACCGGCGCTGGGCTATTTCATCATCGGCTATTTCATGTATGGCGCGGTTTTCCTCGCCGTCGGTTCGCTCTGCGACACGCTGCAGGACGCCCAGACGCTGATGAGCCCGATCATGCTGATCATGATGGTGCCGCTCTTCCTGGTCATGGTCGCCGCCGATTCCCCGGATTCGCCGATCGTTTCCATCGCCAGCTGGGTACCGGTCTGGACCCCCTTCATCATGCTTGCCCGCCTGCCGCAGGATCCCTCCACGATGGAGCTCCTGGGCACGACCGGCCTGATGCTCGGCACCGCTGTTGTGGTGATCTGGGGCGCCGGCGTCATGTTCCGCATGGGCGCGCTCAACCAGGCCAATCAGGAAACCATCAAGAACTGGTTCCGCTTCGGTCAGAAAAAGGCGGCAAGCTAGGCGATCATCGCCTAGACTGCCCGCCTGGCATTCTTGGAGCACACCATGCTGTTGACGACCACCGCCCTGGCCGCCGCGATGTTATTGTCCGGAAGCGGGAGCAGCGACGATTACCGGGACTATTACCTGGAGAATTATGCTGAGGACGATCCTTGCAACTGGATGCGGACTTCGGGCGAGTGGACCGTATATTTCGAGCTGATGCGCTCTGTCCCTGACCCGGTCCGGGGAACCCAGCTCTACATCCATAACCCGACTCGGCTGACCGTACTTGGGAGTGCTCTAGCTGGAGAAGCGCCCGAGGTTGAGTTGGACATTTTGAATGACCGTCTCAACCAGCCCGACGCGCTGGCCATTCTCGATGCCGCACCTAGCCGTTGGGACAATGAGAGCAATACGACTCATTATCAGGGCCAGCTACGCATGAGCCTCACCGATGCGGCAGGTGCCTCGCGCTGGATCGCACGCGGGGAGCTCACGCGTGAGGAGTTGGACGAACTGGGCTCTTTCTGGTTTGAAATGGTCCCGGACGAGCAGTCGGGAACGATACAGGACTTGATGCGGGCGCTGATGGCAACACCGCAGGACGGTTACGCTTTCCAGTTCTCATTCACGCCGGATCAGGGCCAGCCCTGGATCGCCCTGCGCGAGACCATCTCCAGCGCCGGGCTCGGCCCATTCTTCGGGCCCGAGGCAACAGAGAGCCCCTTTATTGCCATGCAAGCCTGCCCGCTGAACGAGGAATTTACCCGCTAGGACGAGCCAGCAGCTCTGAGCTCCAGGCACAAGAAAACGCTGCCTCCGTGAGGAGACAGCGTTTTTTCTTGCACGGATGTGCTCGTTCAGGTCCTGGCGACCCTAGCGACGACCGCCACGCTTGCCGATCAGGCCTTCGCGCTGAGCACGCTTGCGTGCCAGCTTGCG
>NZ_JASBRQ010000014.1 GCF_030149425.1 Maricaulis sp.
GAAGTCCATAAACCGCTGCTCCTCGGCGATGGTTGCGGCATCGATCACGCCGCCTGTGCCGTCGCCCACGGTCTGCACCGCTTCGAGCTGCCACATGGCGACGAGCGCAATTGCCAGTTCCGCCGTCACCCGCGTGTTGAGATCGATGCTTTCCTTGAGTTCGTCCATGTCGTCGATGAGACCGACCAGCCTGTCGACGCGTTCCAGCGATTGGCCTGCGTCTTCATAACTGTTCTGGGCAGCTGCCGAGACGAGCGCGCCGGTCGTCGCTTGCGTCGCCACACGATTGGCCCCGGGATTTCCGCTGGTGGCCATTTCCGAGAGGGTGTCATCGTCAAATCCGAGATCGGCCAGGACCCGCTCCATCTGGGTTTCAATCTCGCCTGAGCCAGAACCGGACAGGCCGGAGAAATCCCCCGTCTTGATCGCTTCAATCGTGGCGAGGATGTCCCCGAACTCTTGGTCGAGCAGGCCGTTCAATTCGTCTTCCATTTCCGTGCGGATGATTTCCGGCAGTTCAGCAAGGCGGGTCAGGGCTTCGTAGGTTCTTTGCAGCTCCGCGAGTTGGTCCGTGAGTGTGGCAAGCTGTTCGCGGAGCTGCGTCAGCTGCTCGTTCTGAAGGATCTCGTCTTCGATCATCTGCCGGAGCTGCTGGATGTTTTGCGCAATATTCTGGGTGTCGACGACCGGCACACCTTGCGCCACGGCAGCGGACAGGGTGCCGAGATGCAGACCGATCCCAAGCGTCGTGGTCAATGCCATCCTCACGAGCAAATCTCTCATCAGTCTATCTCCCTGATCGTGAATTCCATGAACGTGCCTTCTGCCATACGGGCACTGGCCTGAGCCAGCTCTTCGGCGGAAAGGACGCGGGTGCGCGCTGCCTGAAGCCGGATGCGGGCGGCGACGAGGCGTACGAGTTCGGCGCGGGCATAGGTGTTGAGCGCGATGCTTTCCTGAACATCTTCCGTTTCGGAAATCCGCTCGACGATGTCCGCAATACGCAAGGTGGCCTGCCTAATCGCCGCAGGGGAATTGTTGCCATAGAAGGCCGCGCCATGCCCGGTGATTGAGAGGTTCGCATTGGCTAGAAGCGCCGGATCGATCGTGCCGAGCGCTTCGATCCCACCGATGCGGCTCAGATAGAGATTGTAGCGTTCAGGAATGACCTGGACGTAGTGCTGGGTCTCGGCAAAGGGCGGGACACCGCCATATTCAAAGACCCGGCCGGGGCCGGCATTATAGGCCGCGAGCGCGTTGATGATGTTGCCATCGAAGGTGTTCAGTTGCGTTGCGAGATAGCGCGCGCCGCCATGCACCTGTAGGTAGGGGCTGTCATAATATTCCGGGTTGATGCCGAGATCGCTGGCCGTACCGGGCATAATCTGGGTGAGGCCAAAAGCGCCGACCGGCGAGCGGGCGCCGATGGTGAAGCGGCTTTCCTGCCAGATGAGCGCCTGCAGAAGGGCGCGCCATTGGACCGGCGAGAGACCCGCGCGGCCCACGCCCGCAAAGCCGCTGGTTTCCTGGGCGACGCGGATGATGAGTTGCTCGATGTTTTCCGCAGCATCCCCGAAAATCTGTGCGCCGCCGGGATTGGGATCGATCTCACCCGTGCCATAGACCGCCTCGACGGACCGCGCCGGATCGCCGCTGCCACTTTCCAGCCCGGAGACCATGGCCGGCAGGCCTTGACCGCCAAAACTTGTCTGGGCATCGAGGATGCGTTGCAGGGTTTCCAGCTGCTCCCGTTCGATCTCGGCAATGAGTTCGCGTACAGCAAGCTTGTCCGCTTGAATGGCGAGGTCGGCCTCGCGATCGCCTGTTTCGACGATATCGCGCGCGGTCAGCCCGCTGTCATTGGTCGGCACACCTTGGGACAAGGCGAGACCGGGCAGCAAGCAAAGCGCGAGGATATGGGGCAGCTTAGACCTCAACGTCACCATCCGATGCGCCGAGGGGCGTGAAGGTGCAATCTGGCGCGACGGGGGCCGTCGAGGCCATGAAAGTGAAGCAATTGGCCTGCGGTTCCTGGTACTGGGCGCAGGAGGCCAAAGCGCCGAGCGCGGCCAAGGCGAAAAGAACACGGATCATGAAAGCCTCCAGAAGTCGGGGCGGTCGCGGTAATCGGCGCCGACCAGCGCCTCACCTTTCTCCATGCCGCCGAGGATGGTGAGATTGGGCCCGAGGGCGCTCAGATCGGCATCGACCACGATGGAGCCCTGGTCGTCTCGGATGAGCGCAAGGCGGCTGTCGCTGCCGGTGTTGAGAAGCACGTCGAGTTCCTTCTCATAGAGGTTCAGCATCGCGTAATCGGCCGCATGGGCGCGGATGTTAGGAAGCAGAATCTGCGTCGGTACGGCCTCGACAATCGTCTTGCCGGTCCGGGTGCGCTCGAGCTGACTGGCGTATTGCGTCATCATCACCGCGACGGTGTTTTGCTTCCGCGCGGTCACCAGCCAGTTCGAGAGCCGCTCCGCGAAATAGGCGTTGTCCAGCGCCTTCCAGGCCTCGTCGATCACGATGATCGTTGGGCGGCGATCTTCGATCTCACGCTCGACCCGGCGGAAGAGATAAGAGAGAACGGCCATGCGTTCCTTCTCGGCCTCGCTGTCGAGTATGCCGGTGAGATCGAAGCCCACCACATCGCCTTTGAGCGAGAAGGTGTCTTCCAGAGTCTGTCCGAATATCCAGCCGTAACGGCCCTCTTCGGTCCATTCGAGCAGGCGCTGATGCAGATCGCCACCATCATCGGTGGAGACGAATAGCGATGCGAAATCCCGCCAGTTCCGCAAGCCGGGATTCGTCGCCTGCGCGTTCTGGCGCACGACCTCTTGGATGCGGTTGGTCTGGGCAGGCGTCAGCGGCTTGTCTGCGCGATAGAGCAGGGTGGCGAGCCAGTCCGAGAGCCATGCCGTGCCGCGCGCATCGGTCTCGGTCCAGAGCGGGTTGAGGCCTGTGGGTTGCCCCGCTTTCAGGGACGCATAGCGTCCGCCATTGGCGCGGACCGCCATCTCCATACCGAGACGGTAATCGAAGACGAAGATCCGCGCCCCTGCTCGACGGGCCTGGGTCATGAGGAATGCCGAGAGGACCGACTTGCCAGACCCAGGCCGTCCCATGATCAGCGTATGCCCGCTGGTGGGTTCTTTGTCGGGGCTGCCTTGCTCGTGATATGAAAACCGATAGGCGCTCTGCTCGGGTGTGGGCAGATAGGTGATGATCTTGCCCCAAGGGGTTTTCTGAGCAGGCTTGCCAAGCTGCGTCCGATGAAACGCCGCGAAATCCGCAAAGTTGCGATTGGTGATCGCGCTGGCGCGCACGCGCTTAGGCTGGTTGCCAGGATGCTGGCTGAGGTAGTGGGCCTTGGCCGCAACCCGCTCGCCGATCATCTTCACGCCCTCGGCGGCGGCGGCGTTCACGATTTCGGCGCTGAGTGTCTGTAGCTCGTCGAGCGTGTCGCAGAAGATCGTTGCGATCATGTGGTGTTCACCGAAGCTTTGTCGCTTGGCCTCAAGATCATCGGCGGCGATGTCGAGGGCTTCCATCAGCGAGAGCGCCGCGTCCTGGCTCGCCTGCATCTGGCGCTTTTGCCGCTTGATCCGACCCGCCATGAGGTTCGAATTGATCGGCGTGAAGGAATGCGTGACGATCATGTCGACAGGCAGGTTCAGCATGTCGAACATGGTGCAGGAGGTTGCCTCGGAATATTCCCCGATGGTGAAACTCTTCCCAAAGCGGTGTCCCACGACGCCTTCGGAGAGTTCGAAGTGATCGCCTTGAAACGTCACTCGCGTGTTGGCGACGTTGAAGGACAGGAAACCATAGGTATTGGCCGGATAAAGCGGCAGTTCCTGGCCAGTGTTGAGGGCCCCCAGAAAGCCGATCAACTCGCCGGACTTGGCCGAAAGCACACGCGGATTCAGCTCCGTCAGGCCTGACACGAACACGCTCACGGCCTCGCCCAATCGGCGAAGGCGTTTCTCAGTTGCCTCCTTCAGCCGATCCGGTGCGCTGCGGTTCAGGAACGGCAGGACGCTTTTCGGGGGCGGGCGATGGATGACCGTGAGCGTCAGCGTCTTGTCGCGCAGCCCGCTGGTCTCGAGTTTCTTGCGCCAGAGCCGGTCAACTTCTCCAGCAAAACTGTCCTCGCGCACGGGCTCGAGGTCCGGCGTGATCGCCTTCGAGACCTTGTGGACGTAGTAGCTGAACTCCGGCCCCAGCTGCGCGATGATCCGGGCAAAAAGCGCGGTCACCTTGTCGAGATAGGCATCATC
>NZ_JASBRQ010000019.1 GCF_030149425.1 Maricaulis sp.
CGACTTCGGCAGCCAGGTGACCCAGCTCATCGCCCGGCGCGTCCGCGAGAGCGGCGTTTACTGCGAAGTCCATCCCTATAACCGCGCCGACAAGGCCTTTATCGACGGCTATGATCCCAAGGCGATCATCCTGTCGGGCTCGCCGCATTCGACCCATTGGGACAATTCTCCCCGGGCCGATGAAAGCGTCTTCACGCGCGGCTTGCCCATCCTCGGTATCTGCTATGGCGAACAGACCATGTGCGCCCAGCTCGGCGGGGCGGTGGAAGCCTCTGACGAGCGCGAGTTCGGTCGTGCCGATATCACCATCAAGGCCGACAGTGCGCTGTTTGAGGGCTTTGGCGGTATCGGCCATGAGGAACGCGTCTGGATGAGCCATGGCGACCGCGTCTCGGCGCTGCCTGAGGGCTTCAAGGTCATCGCCACTTCCGGCAATGCGCCCTATGCGGCAATCGCGGACGAGGAGCGCAAATTCTACGGCGTGCAATTCCACCCGGAAGTCGTGCACACCCCGCGCGGCGCCATGCTGCTGCAGAACTTCACCCACACCATTGCCGGTTTTGCCGGTGACTGGTCGATGGCGAGCTTCAAGGATGAGGCAATTGCCAAGGTCCGCGCCCAGGTTGGCGATAAGCGCGTGATCTGCGGTCTGTCCGGCGGTGTCGACAGCTCGGTCGTGGCGGTGCTGCTGCACGAAGCCATCGGCGACCAGCTGACCTGTGTCTTCGTCGATACCGGCCTGATGCGCCAGGGCGAGGCCGACCAGGTCGTCTCCCTGTTCCGTGAGCACTACAATATCCCGCTCATCCATGCCGATGAGGAAAAGCTCTTCCTCGACGCGCTGGAAGGCGTGGAAGACCCCGAGGTCAAGCGCAAGACGATCGGCAAGCTCTTCATCGATGTCTTCGATGCCAAGGCCAAGGAGGCCGGCGGCGCCGATTTCCTCGCTCAGGGCACGCTCTATCCCGATGTCATCGAAAGCGTCAGCTTCGATGGCGGCCCCTCGGTGACGATCAAATCCCACCACAATGTCGGCGGTCTGCCGGCGCGCATGAAAATGGACCTGGTCGAGCCGCTGCGCGAGCTGTTCAAGGACGAGGTTCGCGCCCTGGGCCGTGAACTCGGTCTGCCGGAAGCCTTTGTCGGCCGTCACCCCTTCCCGGGGCCGGGTCTGGCGATCCGCATTCCCGGCGAGATCACCAAGGAAAAGGCCGACATCCTGCGCAAGGCCGATGCGATCTATATCGAGGAAATCCAGAAGGCGGGCCTCTATGACGAGATCTGGCAGGCCTTCGCGGTGCTGCTGCCGGTTCGCACGGTCGGCGTAATGGGTGATGAGCGCACCTATGACCACGTCCTCGCTCTGCGCGCCGTGACCTCGGTCGACGGCATGACGGCAGACTATTTCCCCTTCGACCACGACTTCCTGGGTCGCACGGCCACGCGCATCATCAATGAGGTGCGCGGCGTAAACCGGGTGGTCTATGACGTGACCTCGAAGCCTCCGGGGACGATTGAGTGGGAATGAGTTGAGATCGAGCCGGTGCTTTGCGCCGGCTTTTTCTTTGCCGGAGTGGCATTAGATCTGTTTTATTCGTTCACGAAGTTTCTCACGGGCGAAGTCCAGGAAGATCCGGGTTTTGAGGGGCAGGCCGGCGCGATTGGCGTGTAGCAAATGCACCGGCCGGGTCTCTGCTTCATAGTCCTCCAACAGAACCCGCAAATCGCCCTGGCTCACCGATCCGGCACTTTGATAGCTCAGCACGCGCACGGCGCCGATGCCCTCGCGCGCGGCCCATAGTGCGGCGTCTGCGGTGGTAACGGTCAGTCGCGGGGTGAAAAGCCGCTCCTCGCGTTTGCCGTCTATCCGGAAGTCCCAGAGTGCCTGGGCTGAGGCGAAGCCGAAATGGATCAGGGGCATGCGGCATAGATCATCCGGCGTTTTCGGCGTGCCATGGGCGGCGAGCATTTTGGGGGCGGCAACAATCACCTGCCGGACCTCGCCGATCCGGGTGGCGTGCAGGGAGCTGTCGGGCAGGGCGCCAGCCCTAACGGCCATGTCGATATGCTCATCGATCATGTGCAGATTTCTGTCCGACAGGGCCAGACGGACATTGATCTCGGGATACTGCGCCAGAAAATCGCGAACCACCGGAAGCACGTGCAGCTGGCCAAAACAGATTGGCGCTGTCAGCACGAGTTCGCCGCGCGGGGCGTGAAATTCGCCGGCGGCCTGGCGTTCGGCGGCGTCGACATCATCGAGAATGCGGCGCACGGATTTGAGATACGCTTCGCCGCTCTCGGTCAACGCAACGGCGCGGGTCGTGCGGGTCAAAAGCGGGCTGCCGAGATGCTTTTCAAGCTCTGTAACCTGGCGGCTGACCGTGGCGAGCGGCATGCCGAGCTCCCGACCGGCCGCCGAGAAGCTGCCCAGGTCCGCGACTTTCTGAAAAACCGTCATGGCCTTGAGGCGGTCCATGCATGGCACTCCTATTGTTCCAGTAATTGAGAATATGTTTCCCCAAAATAGCCAATTATCAATTCGAGTGGAATGCCTAACTCTTGGCGGCAAGACGCGGTCCAGCGCGGACCCCGATCAGAACACGTCACAAGACCCAAGGAGAGTTTCCCATGTCCCGCCTGTCCATCCCTGAGCTCGACAACGCCCCGCAAGCCTCGCAACCGATCCTGGAGGCTGTGCGCAAACAGCTTGGCGTGGTGCCGAACATGTTTCGCCTCGCTGCCAACAGCCCGGCCGCCCTCGAAGGCTTCGCTGCCAATAACGGAGCCCTGGCTAAGGCCCTGGATGTAAAAACCCGCGAACGCATTGCGCTCGCCGTGGCGCAGATCAATGGCTGTGACTACTGCCTCTCGGCGCACACCTATCTCGGTTCCAACCTGGCCAAGCTGACGCCAGAGGAGATTGATTTGAACCGCCGTGGCCGCTCCCATGATGCCAAGGCCGACGCGGCGGTCCGCTTTGCCTCCAAGCTGGTGCTGGATCGTGGCAGCGTGACCGATCACGACGTCGCATCCCTTCGTGCGGCCGGCTATGGCGACAAGGAGATCGTCGAGATCATCGCGGTAACGGCGGAGAACATCTTCACCAATTATCTCAACATCGTCGGCGGGACCGAGCTGGATTTCCCCGCTGTGCGGGCCAACGACTTGGCCGAAGCGGCTTGAGCCGGGCCGGGTGGGGGCCTTGCGCCTCCACCCGCCTTACTTGCCGGTCCGGGAGGCTGTCTCATGAAGGAATTTCTCGACATCGCCATCACGCCCGGTGTGCGCCAGGTCCAGCAGGAGATCGGTACGGCGCACATCTGGGAGCGGATGAAAGGCAAGCGGGTCTTCGAGCTCGCCGATGAACGCCAGGCCGACTTCATCCGGGCGCGCGACAGTTTCTATATGGCCACGGTTTCGGAAACCGGCTGGCCCTATGTGCAGCACCGCGGCGGGCCGCCGGGGTTTCTCAAAGTGCTGGACGAGAAGACGCTCGCCTTCGCCGATTTCAGCGGCAATCGGCAATACCTCTCGCTCGGCAATGCGCGCAGCAATGACAAGGCCTCGCTCATCCTGGTCGACTATCCGCACCGGGCGCGGATGAAAATCCTCGCCCGCCTGGAATTCGTCTCCGCTGCAGACCGGCCGGATCTGGCCGAACTGACCGCTCTACCTGGCTATCGGGCCAAGGTGGAGCGGATCGCCCTGCTGCACGTGGAGGCCATCGACTGGAACTGCCCCCAACACATTACACCGCGCTTTACCGAGACAGAGATCGCGGAGGCGCTGTCCGGAGTGAAGGCCCGGATCGAGGCTTTGGAAGCCGAGAATGAACGTCTGAAGGCCCAGCTGGAAGCCGGCTAGAGCAGAGCCTCGATCTCCGAGCGCAATTGTTCCGGCGTGTCCTGCGGACCAAAGCGCTTCACCACATTGCGATCTCGGTCGACGAGGTATTTGGTGAAGTTCTGCCTGATCGATTTTGACCTCATCAGGCCCTTCGCCTCGACTTGAGGTGCTCCGAAAGCGGGGCGGTATTGGGGCCGTTGACCTCGATTTGCCAGGAGCCTCTTTCAGCCGTCACTTCGTCCCAACGAGGGCATCAAAACTGCGCCCGCTCACTGGGCTGCGCCAGATGTTATTGTCCAATTTTGGATGATCTGACTTGTTTTAGTCATCATTCCGCACTACTTGTGCGGTTATCGATCTTGATTGCCGAATTTTCAGGCGCGAACACATCCGCGCTCACGACTCTATTCCCTTCCAAAATCGACCCTCAGGACTCTCCAGCACACGGTTGCGAGAGCCTGTATCCGCGTGACCTTTTGAAAGGAAATCGTCATGAGCACTGGTACCGTAAAATTCTTCAACACCACCAAAGGCTTCGGCTTCATTCAACCGGAAGACGGTTCGACCGATGTCTTCGTTCACATTTCAGCGCTGGAACGTTCCGGCATTCGTTCGCTGGATGAAGGACAGAAGGTCTCATTTGAGGTCGTCCAGGACCGCCGCTCGGGCAAGAATGCTGCTGACAACGTGCAGCTGGCCTAGGCCTGGCGCCCGTTCCTTCCCGCCGGTAGCCGGCAGCAGGAAGGTTTCCATGACAAGGCCGGGCGATCGCCCGGCCTTGCTTGTATTTGCTACACAAACAGGAGGCTGTTTCATGGCCGCCGAAACACATGATGACGTATTCCGACTGAAGCCCAAAACGGCTCAGTCCAAAGCCGATATTACTGATGATACGGTTCGTGCCTTGCTCAAGGAAGAAGCCGAAGAGCGTGCAGCCCGGACAGAGAAGCTCCGCGCTGCTCGTCTTGCGCGCGAGGCGGAGGCGCCGGCCCCTGCACCCGTCAAGCGTCGCAAGCCGACGGTCCCGCGGTTTCGCAAGGTCGCAGGTTAAAGCTAGAGCAGAGCCTCGATCTCCGAGCGCAATTGTTCCGGCGTGTCCTGCGGTCCAAAGCGCTTCACTACGGTGCCCTCGCGATCGACGAGGAATTTGGTGAAGTTCCACTTGATCGATTTTGACCCCATCAGGCCTTTCGCTTCCGACTTGAGATACTCGTAGAGCGGTGCGGTATTGGGGCCGTTGACCTCGATCTTGGCGAACATGGGGAAGGTGACGTCGTAGGTCAGCTTGCAGAAATTGGCGATTTCCTCGGCATCACCCGGTTCCTGCTTGCCGAACTGGTTGCACGGGAAGCCGAGAATGCTGAGGCCTTTATCGCCCAGCTCGTCATGCAGCTTCTCCAGCCCCTCATATTGCGGGGTGAAGCCACACTTGGAGGCGGTGTTGACGATCAACATGACCTGACCCTTGAAATCGGAAAGCGCGCGGTCGTCGCCGGAAAGGGTCTGGGCGTTGAATTCGTAGATCTGGCTCACAGGACTGTCCTTGTTTTTTAAGGGCGGGCAAGATTGACTTTAACGTGCCTTGATTAGATAAGCGCCATCGAAGCGAGTAAAGGAGACGCGCACATGAAGCAGCACCTGCAGATCGAATTCCTTCCGATTGCAGTCGTTGCCGAGAACCTTCATGTCCGCCTTGCTTACCCTCGATTCCCTTTCCCTGACCACGCCTGACGCCAAGGCCCTTTTTTCGGGTCTCAGCCTGACCCTGGGCCATGAGCGCATCGGCCTTGTGGGCCGTAATGGCTGTGGCAAATCCAGCCTGCTCGCAGTGCTGGCCGGCTCCGCCCGTCCTGAGAGCGGGACGGTGAAGCGTGCCGGCGTCTGCGGCTTGCTCGACCAGTCTATCGCGACAGAGGGGCGCAGCTGGGCTGACGGGCTCGGTATTGCTGCGGCCTGGCGCTGCCTGCAGCGAATTTTGGATGGCTCAGCGGTCGAGGCAGATTTCGATGCCGCCGACTGGACGCTGGAGCATCGTATCGACCAGGCACTTGCGCAGGTCGGACTGCCTCGCCGCGATCTCGACAGCCCGCTCGGCGCCATGAGCGGCGGTCAGCGCACCCGGCTGGCTCTGGCCCGGTTGCTGCTGGAACAGCCCGACGTGCTGCTTCTCGACGAACCCAGCAATAATCTGGATGCCGAGGGGCGGCGGCTGATCGCCGAACTCATTGCAAACTGGGCGGGGGGCGTGGTGTTGGCCAGTCATGATCGTTCCCTGCTTGAGCGCATGGACCGGATTGTCGAACTGACCCCGGCGGGCTGCCATATCGTCACGGGTGGATGGTCAGCCTTTACCGCCGAGCGCGAAGCGCGCCGAGTCAGGCTCGCCGGTGAGATCGCCCGCGCCCAGGGCGGGCTGGACCAGGCCCGCCGCGACGCGCAGCAGCGCCAGGAGCGCAAGGAACGCTCCGACGGCAAGGGCCGGGCGGCCCGCCAGTGCGGATCGCAGAGCAAGCTGATCCTCAATGCTATGCGCGAAAAGGCGCAGGGCACCGACGGCCGGGCCGCAGCGGCCAGTGCGCGGCAGATGGAGGAGGCCCGCGAGACGCTGGAGCAGGCGCGCGAGCAGCTGGAAATCCTCACACCTCTGACAATCGAACTGCCTGCGTCCGGTCTGGGCAGCCATCAACGCGTGCTGAGCCTGGACAATGTTGGTTTCAACCGGCCCGGCGGGTTTGGTCTTGCAGGCGTCAGTCTTGAGATGGCGGGGCCGGCAAGGGTGCGCCTGACCGGTTGCAATGGCAGCGGTAAGAGCACGCTGCTGGCGCTGGTCGCCGGTCAGCTGGCACCGACGTCGGGCGAGATCTGGCGCCGGGAGGGGCGGGTTGCGATGCTGGACCAGCATGCCGAACTGCTCGACCCGGCCCTGAGCCTCCTCGCCAATCTGCGCTTGCGACACCCGCATCTCTCGGAAAACGCGGTCCGGGCTCACCTCGCCAGTTTCGCCTTTCGCAATGAGGCTGGTCTGAAGCCGGCCGGGGTGCTCAGCGGCGGGGAGCGTTTGCGAGCGGGGCTGGCCCTGTTGTCGGCGGCGGCCGATGCGCCGCAATTGCTGATCCTGGATGAACCGACCAATCACCTTGACCTGGAGGCGATCGAACTGCTCGAACAAGCTCTGGCGGGCTATGACGGTGCACTCCTCATCGTCAGTCATGACCCGCATTTTTGTTCCAGCATCGGTATCGACCGGGAGATTGATGTCGCGACCTTCCTGGCCGGTGAGGGCGGTTGACAGGCCCATTCCATGCTGTGATATATAACACGTTATGAAAAAGCTGTTCGCTTCTGATTTTCTGGCCTCCCTGGGCCATACGGCGCTGGGCTCTCGCCTGAAACGGCTGGGCCTAGCCCTGCAGGCGGAGAGCCAGGCATGGCTGGAAACGCAGGATTGCTCGCTAGCGTCCGCGCAAATGCCGGTGCTCGCGGCCCTGTCCCGGCAAAACCCGCTCACCACAGGCCAGCTTGCCACCATGCTGGGGATCGCCCAGCCGGGTGTCTCGCGCATGATTGCGGATATGGAGAAGGGCGGTTGGGTGCTATCCCGGCCGGGCAAGGCCGACCGCCGCGTCCGGGAAATCATCCTGACCGATCAGGGCGAGGCGCTGGCGGCCCGGGCGCGGACAGATTTCTGGCCGCGTATCGAGGCCGCTGCGGCCGCGGTCTGCGAGGGCATTGAGGGGGGATTGCTCGACCAGATCGGGGTGCTGGAACAGCGCATGCGTTCCGGGCAGTTCCGCGCTGCGTTGGACCGGGAGGATGCGCAATGAGCGCGCTCGACCGCCCTGTCTGGCAGACCCTGACGACCGCCCACAAGGCGTTATCGCTCGGTCATGCCAAGGCCCGGCGTTTCCTGCCGGATGTGAACAAGTTCATCTCCGGTCCGGATGACGCGGCTGAGACCATGGCCGCGGTGGCGCAATTGTTGGCGCCGGGCGAGGACGCCTACATTCTTCAGGTCGCCGATATCTCGCTTCCGGCCGGTCTGACCGCGCTCAAACAGGCTCTGGGTGTCCAGATGGTCTTTGAGGGCGATACGCCCCCGGTCTATGAGGCCAAGGGGATTGAACCTCTCGGCCCGGGCAACGCGGATGAAATGCTGACGCTGGCCAGGCTCACCGAGCCGGGACCATTCCTTGAGCGCACCCATGAAATGGGTGATTTCTTTGGCATCCATATCGATGGCCGGCTCGCGGCCATGGCCGGCACGCGGATGCGCTTTCCCGGCTATAGCGAAGTGTCCGGTGTCTGCAGTCACCCCGATTTCCAGGGACAGGGTCTGGCAAAACGGCTGTCGGCTCATGTCGCCGCTCATATCCTCGCTCGCGGCGAGCGGCCCTTCCTGCACGCCTGGGCGAGCAATGAGATTGCGGTCGGCTTGTATAAGCGGCTGGGCTTTGCCATACGCTGCCACGTCAATGCCGCCATTGTGGAGCGGCAGGGCTGAGCCTTTGACGGGAAACACCATGTCCGACGATCTCGCAGCGCGTATCGAGCGCCTGGAAATGCATATCGCGCATCAGGAGCAGACGATCGAGGACATGAATTCTGTCATCCTCGATCAGCGCGAGGAGATCACCCGGCTGACCCGCCGGCTCAACAAGATGATGTCCCGCATGTCGGACCTGGAAGACCACATGCCGGCGCCGGAAGCCAAGAAACCGCCGCACTGGTGAGTGGCCGGTGGGCTAAGGGACGGCGGGCTAAGCCCCCGCCAGGGCACTTCTCACCTTCGGCATGATCCGGCGCGAGACCGGAGCCTCGGTTCCATTGGTCAGGACCAGGCGTCCTATGCCGGAGGCATCCCGCTCCAGGGCTGAGACGAAAGCAGTGTTGACAATGTGCGAGCGGTGCACGCGCAGGAAGGTCGGTGGCAGATCGCGCTCAAGCTGGCTCAGACCACCATTGTACAAGGACGTGCCGCCGTTCTCGAACTGCACTTCGACATAATCGCCCGCACCCTTGAACTGGGTGATGGTATTGGTGGCGACATAGTCGACATGTCCGGCGGAGACGAGCTGGATCTTGTCGGGCGCGTTTTTCTGGCGGGCCTGGGCGAGGGCGACTTCGAGCTGGGAGGCACGTTGTTCCTCGCGCTGTTTTTCCCGCCGCGCGCGGACCAGGGCGAGGGCTTGCTGCCAGAACAGGAAGAGCAACAGGCAGGCAACAGCATAGAAGAAATACAGGTCGAGAAAGCGGCCGGCGAAGATCAGTAGCAGGGCGACAAAACTTCCGAGAATGAGCAGGAAAGCCAGGGCGCTCGGCTTTTTCTGCTTCACCCAGACCGCACACCAGCCCAGCCCGGCCAGGCATGAGGCCATGAAGGCAAAGCCCGCCTTGCCGTCAAAGCCAGTGGCCCCCCAGATCGCGGCCGAGACCGGCAGGGCGACAACGGCGAGCCGCAAGGCTTGCTGTTTCCAGTTTAATCCGGAGAAGCGGTGCAAAAGATAGGCGACCAGCAACAGGCCGAACAGCGCCGAGAAGGCGACGATCCCGATCAGGCGCAAGTCGTGCATCGGGTAGGGGTAAGCAAAGATACCGCGACCGGCCTCGGTCAGGAGCTGGGCCGCCGCAGTCAGTGATAACAGGCTGATCAGGCTTGAACCCAAGCGGTCCTCACCGCGGATAGCGCTGACACCGAAGAAGATAAAGCCGAGCGTGAAGGCCCCGAGGGTGATCATCGAGACCCAGTAGGCATTCATGATCCAGCGCGTGGGGTGAGCATAAATTCGGATGCCCAGATAGTGCATCGGATGGCGCAGGGTGAGCTGGCTGTGATGGCCGGAGAGCCGGGCGATCACTTCATTCTCTCCGGCGCGAAGATGCACTTTCTCGACAAAGCGCACGGCATCCATGCGCCCGGGACGTTCCGCCTCGGCTCGGTCTGCGGGCACACCATTGCCGCCAACATCCACACCATTGACCCAAAAATGCGCCGCCGCCTTGCCGGAAATGAAGAGGCCGAGCGGGCGGGGCTGCTGCAACAAGGCTTCGGACAGGTCGAGCCGGGCCCGGATCCACAGCGATGTGTTTTGCGGATCAATGTCGTGAAACTGCAGCTGCTCGCAGGCCGGGGCGCTGAAGTCGGCCGGCGGCTGCCCGCTGCCATCATCAGGACAGACATCAATCGGATACAAGCCCACAGAGGCCGAACGGCCGGACTGGGCCTCGGCCGCGAGAGGCGCGAGGAAAAGGAGCGCGAAAAAGAACAGGACGAATTTCATGACCAGACCATAGCCGGACCGTTTACCGGCGTCTCGCCGCTTGTCGATCGGACATGACCGCTCACCGATCCACGCTCGTTTTCAGCAGTTTCGCGGGCATTGTGGGTTTGCGCCCGGGGGGCGTGACCGACAGGAGATAAAAATGAAAACCATGCGATCCGCGCTGGCCGGACTGGCCGCCATGACCTTGACGCCCTTCGCCCTGGCGCAAGAAGAGGCGATGATGTTTGAAGCGCAGTCCGGGCAGAGCGTAGAGGCTTTTCGCGGCCGTTTCGAAGTGCCGGAAAACCGGGCCGATCCCGATAGCCGCATGATCGAGATCGGCTATGTCCGTTTCCCGGCGACGACGGATAATCCCGGCGCGCCGATTGTTTACCTCGCGGGTGGTCCGGGCGGTTCTGGCACCGGCACGGCGCGGGGGCGCCGCTTTGACCTGTTCATGCAGATGCGCCAGCACGGCGATGTCATCGCCTTTGATCAGCGCGGCACCGGCTTGTCGGGCAATGATCTGCCCCGCTGTGTCTCCAGCCAGGGCGGTGATGATCTTGCCCGTCTGACCTATGCCGAGTTCTCGGCCCAGCATATCGCGGCGATTGAAGAATGCGGTGCCTTCTGGCGGGAGCAGGGGATTGATCTTGCAGGCTACACCACGCGGGAAAGCGTGCAGGACATTTCCGATCTGCGCGAGCAACTCGGCGCCGACCAGGTCTCGCTTTGGGGGATTTCCTACGGCACGCATCTGGCGCTCGCTGCCATCAAGGACATTCCCGCCGAGATCGACCGGGCCATCCTGGCCAGCGTCGAGGGTCTCGATCAGACGGTGAAACTTCCGGCCCAGACCAATGCCTATTTCGATCGCCTGCAGGCGGCCGTGGATGCCCAGCCGGCTGCCGCGGCGGCCTATCCGGACATCGCGGCCCTGATCCGCCGCGTGCACGAACGGCTGGAGGATGAACCCATGCGGGTCAGCGTTCCGCAGCGTGACGGACCGCCCGCTGAGGTCCTGGTTCATCGCCACCAGGCCGAGCAATTTGTCGGCGGCCTGATCGCGGATCCTGGCAATGCCGCCATCCTGCTGGCGCTCTACACGGCGCTGGATGCGGGCGATACGACCCTGCTCGGCATGCTGCTGCAGCGTTTCGTCCGCCCCGGTACGCCGATTTCCCTGCGTCCGATGCCCACGGCCATGGATGTCGTCTCGGGCATTTCTGCCGAGCGTTTGGCGATGTTCGAGCAGCAAGCGCCCGATGGTCTGACCGGCGGCATGCTCAACTTCCCGATGCCGCAGGCGTCAGGCGTCTGGGACGGTTTCGACCTGGGGGATGAGTTCCGCACCAACCCGACCGGTGACATGCCGGTTCTGGTCCTGTCCGGAACGCTGGATGGCCGCACCTATCCGCAATCCCAGGCCGAGGCCGTCTCGGACCTTTCCGACGTCCATATCGTAACCGTTGAAAATGCCGGGCATAATCTCTTCATGACCTCGCCGGATGTGCATGATGTGATGCATGCCTTCATGCGCGGCGAGCGCGGCCTTGCAGAGACGATCACGGTTGAGCTTCAGGACATGACGCTATTGCCGTTCTAGGCCTGAATTCGCATTCGGAGCGGGAATCGGCTGAAATACCTACCGATGACCGCTCCGTCTGCTGCCTACCGCCTGCACGGCCTCAAGCTTTCCTATTTCACGCGCAAGCTGGAAGGCTATCTGCGTGTGAAGGGCGTGCCTTACGAATTCGTCGAAATGGACCTGGCTGATTTTCGCGAATGCGCCAAGGCCACCGGTATCGCCCAGATGCCGCAACTACAGTCGCCCGATGGCAGCTGGATGACGGACAGCTCGGAAATCATTGCGCATTTCGAGTCCTATTGGCCCAAGCCGAGGCTGCGGCCGGGCCCGCCGGCGGTGGCTTATGCCAGCCTCCTGCTGGAAGATTTCTTCGATGAATGGCTGTGGCGGCCGGCGCTTTATTATCGCTGGGCCTTTGAGGCCGACAGCCGCTTGATGAGCGGTCAGATCGCGGACAGCCTGTTGCGCGACCAGCCGGGACCGCGGTTCTTACGCCGCTTGTTCATCAAATTCCGCCAGCAGCGTCATTATCTCAAGGGGGATGGCGTAACCAAGCAGACCGCGCCGGCTGTCGAGGCCTTGTTTCACAATGTTTTCGACATTCTCGAACCGGTCCTGGCGGAACGTGATTTTCTGTTCGGAGAACGGCCCTGCGAAGCCGATTTCGGCCTGTTCGGACCGGTTTTCGCGCATTTTGCCTATGATCCGACACCGCATGCGATCCTGCGGGACGAGGCGCCGAGCGTGATTGCCTGGGCCGGCCGGATCTGGGCGGGGCGGCCGGAAGACTTCGCGGAAACCAATCCGATCCAGCGCATTCCGGCCGACCTTGGGCCCTTATTCCGTGTCGCGGCGGTGCAATATCTGCCCTATCTCAGTGCCAATGCGGCGGCCTTTCTGTCGGGTAAGGAACGCTTTTCGGTGGTGCTCGAGGACACGGAGTGGGATTTGCCGGTTTTCCCCTACCGGGTGCGTTGCCTCAATCGTCTGCGTCAGGGCTATCAGGCGTTGGCCGAGCCGGCGCAGCGCGTCATCGGTCTTCTGCTCGGCGATGCCCTGCCGGTCATTGCGGCCGACCCGGTTTTGAACCCGAAAGCACCGGTCCTTGATGCCGACAAGGCGCTCGACCGGCAATGGCGTGAGGCGTGAGGCGTGATGCCGGCGCAATAGGAGCGGATAATGAGACAGCTGATCAGCATCGCGTTTTTCCTGGCCATGCTCGCAGGGGCAGCGGCCGAGGCGGGGGTCTACCGCGTCGTCAATGTCGATCCCGGTGATGTCCTCAATATCCGCGCCGCGCCGCAATCCAGCGCAGACATCCTCGGAGCCCTGCCGCCGGACGCGGCGATGATCGAGGTGCTGGAGGAGGAGGACGGCTGGGCCCGGATCATTTCCGGGGAGGGGTATGGCTGGGTCTCGATGGCCTATCTCGAGCCGGTCATGCGGCCTGTGACCTATGGCGGTGCACCGCTGGCGCTGCAATGCGCGGGCACGGAACCGTTCTGGGGGCTGGCCCTCAACGGCGATGAAAGTGTCCGCTTTACCGACCCGATGGGCGATGGCGAGGCGGCCGAAGGAATACTGACCGAGAGCCGCGAAGCCCAGTCCCGGCCCTGGCCCTTCATCTATTATTTCGAGGGCGAGGTCAGCGGTATCGCCATTCTTGACCGGGCTGAATGCTCGGACGGTATGAGCGATATCGACTATGTCTGGCGCGCCTATGTCGATGTGCGCGATGGCGAGCACGGCGCCCGCTTTTTTGAGGGCTGCTGCCGTACACCTGTGCAGCAGTAAGTTTTTACATCCGCCTGCATCCAAACGGGCTGGCGGCGGCCACTAATGGGTAAGAACGCCAATAACCCGGTCGAGAAAGGGCTGAAACATGTACGAATTATTCGATGATTACTGGTGGCTGTTATTCCCGCTCGCCTTTTTCCTGATCTTCGCCTGGAACAGCTTTATGCGCTACAAGCAGACCAAGGCAAAGATCGAGCTGCTGAAGACCTATGCCGCGTCCGGCAATGAGCCGCCGGCCGAGCTGATCCGCCGTCTTGATGGTGACAGTGATGACTGGAGCGGAAGCGACAGCTCGGCGGAGAATAGCGGCGGCAGCAACGCCTTTCTCGTTATCCTCTTTACCGGCCTGGCGGGTGTTTTTGTCGTTGAAGCCCGCTACGACATTCTCGGCATGGGCGAGGTGGCCTATTTCGTCGCCATGATCATGGGTGTGCTGGCCTTTGCCTTCCTGGTCGGCGCCATCTTCCAGCGCGGATCAAAGTAGTGAGCCAGACGCCGACGGACGCCGCGCTGGTCGCGGCGGCCCGCTCGGGGTCCGATGCTGCCTTCGGCCGCCTGGTCGATCGCCATCAACAGGATTTGCGCCGTTTTGTGCGGCGCCTTTGTCCTGTTTCATCCGAGGCTGACGATATCGCCCAAGAGGCCTTGCTTTCAGCCTGGAGCCGGTTGCGCACGCTGCGCGACGGCGCGCGATTCAAGACCTGGCTGTTTTCCATCGCCTGGAACACGGTGCGCAGCACCAGCCGGTCTGCGGTGCGGCGCCGGGACCGGGATACCCGCTGGCAGTCTGAACAGGACGAGGCCAGCGATCCTCAGCATGAGCGCCATATCGCCCTGCAACAGGCCTTGTCCGAGCTCAGCGAAGAACAGCGCGCGGCTGTCGCATTGTGTCTTGCAGGGGGCTGGTCGCATGCCGAAGCGGCGCAGATTTTGTCAATGCCGCTGGGGACGCTAAAATCCCATGTCACGAGGGGACGGGCCCGCCTGGAGGCCATCCTTGGAGTAAGCCATGACTGATGCTTCGACCCAACATGATGCACTTGGTGCATTCTTTGATGCCGATCCGGTTCCCGCTGTGGACCCCGGCTTTCGCGTCTCGGTCATGTCCGCAATCGCGGCCCGCCGCCTGCGTGTCGAGCTGGCCATGCGTTTTGCCCTTGGGCTTGCCCTTGTCCTGCTGTTCGCTTTGACCGGCCCGGCCTGGCAAACCCTGGCCGCCTCCCTGGAAAGCGTGCTCGACCTGGTTGGCCTGGTGCTCGCAGCCATTGCGGCAGTGGCGCTAGCGGGCGTGGCTATCGTGAAGAACCGGTTGCGAATTCCGCGATTCATCCGGATTTGACCGGATCGGGAATTGCCCAGCGGTTTTTCCGCACCTCAAGTTTGAATCGCCTATACTGCATCCGAACTTTCGGGGGAGAGGGGCATGCTTGTCCTGGCAATTGGTCTGATAATGTTTCTCGGCGTGCATTCACTGCGCGTCATACCCGGCGCTCGTGATGCGCTGGCCGGCCGCATGGGAGAAACGCCCTACAAGCTCGTTTATACAGCCCTCTCGCTGACCGGATTTGTGCTGATTGTCTATGGCAAGATCATCGCCCATCCGCCGGAGATCTTGTGGACGCCGCCGATCTGGACCCGCCACCTGGCCTTTTCGCTGGTCCCCATCGCCCTGATCCTGCTGGTTGCAGCCTATGCTCCCGGGCATATCCGCCGCTGGGTCCGCCATCCCATGCTGGCCGCCGTCGTGCTGTGGTCGTTTGCGCATCTGCTGGCCAATGGCGAGGCGTCCGCGGTCCTGCTCTTTGGTGCCTTCCTCGCCTGGTCGCTTGTGACTTTCATCTCTGCCTGGATGCGCGAGACACCGCCGCCGGTCGTTAAAGGCTGGGGCGGAGATTTGACGGCCATTGTTCTGGGTGTTCTTGCAGCACTTATCCTTATGAATTTTCACATGTATCTCTTTGGCGTGGCAATTATCGGCTGATCGCTGCATCCAATTCCGGACCGGCCCGCATCTCATTGTCAGAAGCGGCGCACACCGTGCCGGGTCCCAAGAGCTAGGAGAATAAAATGTCTATCCCTGTGATGCTGGTCTCAATGTCACCCTTCATCATGGTCGTTGCTGTGGTCTGGATCGCTTTCAATGCGTCCACCCAGCGGCGCAAGGCTACGCTGACGGTCATCGAAGCGGCTATTCGCGACGGCCAGAGCATGACGCCGGACACTATTCGTGCCCTGGGCATGCCGCGCAAGGACGGTAATGGCGATCTGAAGGGCGGGGCGATCCTGCTGGCGATCGCGCTTTCCCTGCTGCTGCTGGGTTGGGCCGTTAGTGCCGAAGCTGATGAAGACGTGTTCAACATCATGTCCGCAATTGCGTCCTTCCCGGGTCTGATCGGTCTGGTTCTGATCGGCTTTGGCCTGATGAACCGTCCCAAGGACGAAGTGGCAGCTCAGTAAGGCCGGCTTGCGAGCTCGGGGGATCCGATGAAGGCGACGGACGCAGAACTCACAGCGCTGGTCATTGCGACCAAGAATAGCGCGGCATTTGGCGAACTCGTCCGTCGCCATCAGGCCCTCGTGCGCTCCATGCTTCACCGCATGTGCCGTAACCACGCCCTTGCCGACGACCTCGCCCAGGACACATTTATCCGGGCATTTGAGAAAGTCGGCAGTTTCAAGGGCACGGGCAGTTTCAAATCCTGGCTCTGCTCGATCGCCTATACCGAGTTTTTGAAATCGGCACGCAAGCGCAAATCGGCCGACCGCGTGCTGGAAAAGTTCAAGGCCGATGTTGAAGAAAGTGAAGCGCCCCGCGATATGGGCAATGTGGTCGATCTCGACCGGGCGCTGGCGACACTGAAGGAAGAGGAGCGCGCCGTGGTTGTGATGTGTTACTCTTGTGGAATGTCGCATTCTGAGGCGGCAGACGCGACGGGCATGCCGCTGGGTACTGTGAAGTCCCACGTGAACCGGGGACGAGCGAAACTTCAGGCCTATTTCGCCAATGCGGAAACAGGTACGGAGGTAACGGTGTGATGACGATGGAAGACGCATTCGATCAGAGGCTCAAAGCGGCCTTCGCGCAAGCGGCCGAGCCGCTCGAGCGTGACGCAGAGGCCGATGCCTTCGTCGAGAAGGTCAAGCACAAGCTGGAAAATCCCGACCGCAAGCGCGTGCTCATGCTCGGCGGCGCCGGATCGACCGGATCGGCCATTGCAGGCTCGCAGCTGGAAGGTCTGTTCTCCAATATTTCCATGCCGACCGAGGGGGCTGCAGCCAGCCTGGCATTCCTCGCCACCCCGGAGGCCCTGGCGGCTGCTGCCATGGCCATGGCCGTCGGTACGGTGGCGCTGGTGCTGCCGCGGCGCATCGCCTGAGGCTTTTGCGCCGCAACATCCTCGGCTAGTGTCGCGGCTTCGTTTTCCAGCGAGGCCGTTTTTTTATGTCCGCACAAAGTAAAGCCCGCCGCATTACCGCGCCGGATATTCGTGCCCGCAAAGGCGCTGAACCGCTCGTCTGCCTCACCGCCTATGACGCGCCGATGGCGCGCTTGCTCGACCCGTATTGCGACTTGCTGCTGGTCGGCGACAGCGTCGGCATGGTCGTGCACGGGTTGGATTCCACCATCGGCGTAACGCTGGACATGATGATCATGCACGGCAAGGCCGTGATGCGCGGTGCCAAGCGGGCGCTGGTCGCTGTCGACATGCCCTTCGGGACCTATGAGCAGTCACCGCAGCAGGCTTTCGACAATGCAGCCCGCATCATGGCGGAGACCGGGTGTCAGGCGATCAAGATCGAAAGCGGCACCTATGCCGCTGACACCATCGCCTTCATGGCCGAGCGCTCCATACCGGTGATCGGCCATGTCGGCCTGCGTCCGCAGGCGGCCCTGGCCGATGGCGGTTTCAAGGCCAAGGGCCGCACGTCGGCGGAATGGCAGCGCGTCATCGACGAGGCGGTCGCTGCAGACCAGGCCGGCGCGTTCGCCATCGTGGTTGAGGGCGTGGATGAAGATCTCGGCCGGGAAATCACCGAGGCTGTATCTGTTCCGACAATCGGTATCGGCGCCTCAGCGGCCTGTGACGGGCAAATCCTGGTCACACCGGACATGCTGGGCGTGTTTGAATGGACCCCGAAATTCGTCAAGCGCTACGACAATATGGCTGAGCGGACTTCTGCCGCCGTTGAGCGTTATGCGGACGAGGTGAGGGCACGCCAATTCCCCTCAAGCGCCGAGGTCTATGCCCTGAAGCGCAAGGACGGTTGAGCGCGGTTGCCGCGCCGGGCTGCGGACGCTAGGGTCGCGCCGAATTTGTCCTTTGAAAACGGAGTCGTGTCGACGTGGTCGATGTATTTGACGAGGTTGAAGAGCAGCTCGCTCAGGATCGCTATCAAGAAGCGTTCAAGAAATACGGCCCCTGGGCCCTTGGCGTAGCGCTTTTCATTATTCTGGGTGCGTCCGGCTGGGCCGGCTTCAATGCCTGGAATGATGGCCGCCATGAACGCGCGTCGGATGCGTTCTTTGCCGCGATCGATTTCCGCGATGCCGGCAATAGCGACCAGGCCAGCGCAGCCTTTGACACCCTGCGCGAGGCGGGACCGTCCGGCTATACGACATTGGCGCTGATGCAGCAGGCCTCGCTGGCCCTGGATGCGGGCGAGAATGAAGAGGCGGCCAACCTGTTTGATCAGGCTGCTGCGAGCACCGGCGATGCCGTTATCCGTGATCTGGCGACCCTGAAGGCCGTCTGGGCCCGTTGGGACCAGCTCAGCTTCGCCGATGTCGAAATTCGTCTCTCGGCCATGGCGGCAGGCGAAACGCCGTACCGCGCGCTGGCGCTGGAGACAATTGGCGTGGCCGCTTATCGCGCCGGAGATTTTGACCGGGCGCGTCTGGAATTCAGCGAGATTGCCTCGCCGATGGCACCGGACGGGACCGTCGGCCGCCGCGCTTACAACGCGCTTTCGCTTTTGAATTCGCTTGACGCTCGCGCGGCGAGCGAGACAAGTGACGACACCGAGACACCAGCTGCCGGGGAAGCAGGTAATGATTGATGTAACGCGTATCCGGGGTTTCTTGCTGACTTTGGCGCTGGCGCCGGTCGCAGCCTGTTCGTCCGTGCCCAGCCCGGGCGGCGCTCTCGATTTCCTGCCTGGCGTCGGCAATGACGATGCCCCCGAAGAGACTGCGCCGGAAGATGGCCGCGTCTCCATTCTCGATTTCGAACAGGGCCTGCGTATTGATGACGGTGCGCCGCTGGAAGCCGTTCAGCTGCCGCGTGCCTATGTCAATCCGGTGTGGCCGCAGCCGGGCGGCTATCCGTCCCACGCGGTCCAGCATACCCAGGCCGATGGCGATCTGGACGTGCTGTGGCGGGCCTCGATTGGTGAGGGGTCAAGCAATTCGCGCCGTCTCAATGCGCGTCCGGTGATGGCTGATGGCCGTGTGTTCACCGTCGATGCCAGCGGCGAGGTGGCCTCGTTTGATGCCGAGACCGGCGACGAGGTCTGGTCGACGCGTCTGGAAGGCGCCAATGATTATGACCGCATGTCCTTTGGCGGCGGTCTGGCGTTCGATGATGGCCGTATTTACGCCCACTCCGGCCTCAACTTTTTCGTCGCGCTTGACGCCAATAGCGGTGCCGAGCTGTGGCGTTCGGAAATCCTTGTGCCCTTCCACGGCGCCCCGACCGTCTCCGATGGCCGCGTCTTTGTCGCCTCCGATGATAACGAGATGATCGCCATTGAGGCCGCGACCGGCCAGGTGCTCTGGACCTATCAGGGCATTGTCGAAAGCGCCCGTCTGATTACGGCGCCGAGCCCGGCTGTGCTGGGCGATGTGGTTGTTGCTCCGTTTGCCTCCGGTGAGCTGGTGGCTCTGCGGGTTCAGAACGGCAACCCGGTCTGGTCCGACAGCCTGACCAGTGCGGGTGGTCTGACCGCCATGTCCGAGATCAATGACGTGGCCGGTAGCCCGGTGATCGCTGATGGCACGGTCTACGCCATGAGCCATTCCGGTACCCTGGTGGCGATCTCGCTGCGCACGGGCGAACGGATCTGGACGCAGCCGGCCGGTGGCCTGCATGCGCCGTGGGTGGCCGGTGACTTCATGTATGTCGTTACCAGCGAAGCCCAGGTCGTTTGCCTCAACCGCGTGACCGGTCAGATTCACTGGATCGAGCAGCTTGATCTGTTTGAAAATCCGCGCAATCGCGAAGACCGTATCGCTTGGTCCGGCCCGGTTCTGGCCAGCGGTCGGGTCTTCCTGACCTCGAGCCGCGGAGATGGCGTACTGCTTAATGCCTATGACGGATCGCTCATTCGGGAGTATGACCTGCGCGACGACGTCTATGTGGCGCCGGTTATCGCGAACGAGACGATTTATGTCGTCACTGATGGGGCGCGCCTGATCGCGCTTCGATAGGCGTGAATGAATGACTGAAAATCTGCCCCGCATTGCCGTCGTTGGACGGCCGAATGTGGGCAAATCGACCCTGTTCAATCGCCTGGCGGGCAAGCCGCTGGCGATCGTAGACGACCGTCCGGGTGTGACCCGCGACCGGCGCGAAGCGCGTGGGCGCCTGGGCGAGCTCGAACTGATGCTGATCGATACCGCCGGCTATGACGATGCCGAGCGGGAGGGCCTGGAAGCGGAAATGCGCGCCCAGACCGAAATGGCGATCGAAGAGGCCGATCTGTGCCTGTTCATGGTCGATGCGCGTTCCGGCCTGACGCCGCTGGACCAGACCTTTGCCGATCTGATGCGCAAATCCGGTACGCCGGTCATTCTCCTGGCCAACAAGGCCGAGGGCAAGGCGGGTGAGAGCGGTCTTCTGGAGTCCTATTCGCTCGGGCTGGGCGAGCCGATCGGCCTGTCCGCCGCCCATGGCGATGGTATGGGCGATCTCTACCAGGCCGTGGTGGAGGCGCTGGGCCGTCCCAAGCGCCGCCGCAAGAAGGATGAAGCGGAGGAAGAGCCGCCGCTGCGCATCGCCGTCATTGGGCGGCCCAATGCGGGCAAATCCACCCTGATCAATACGCTGATTGGTGAGGATCGTCTGATCACCGGTCCCGAGGCCGGCATCACCCGTGACGCGATTTCCGTCGACTGGGTCTGGGACGGACGGCGCGTGCGACTGCATGACACGGCCGGTCTGCGCAAGCGCGGCAAGGTCAAGGACCGGCTCGAGCGCATGAGCGCCGCCGATACGCTGCGCGCGGTCAAGTTCGCCGAGGTCGTCCTGCTGCTGGTTGATGCCGAGCATCCGTTGGAAAAGCAGGATCTGCACCTGGCCGACATGGCCTACAAGGAAGGCCGCGCCGTCGCCCTGGCGATCTCCAAATTCGACCTGGTGAAGAACCGCACGGCCTACCTCAAGGAAATCAAGCTCGAGTTTGAACGCCTGCTGCCGCAAATGACGGGCGCCCCCTTGCTGCCGATCTCGACGGTGAAGAAGAAGGGGCTGGAAGACATCATGCCGGCCCTGACCAAGCTGCACGCGGACTGGGACGCCAAGATCAAGACCCGCGATCTCAATGACTGGCTGCAGGAAATGGTCGAGCGCCACCCGCCGCCCTCCGTGGCCGGGCGCCGCATTCGTCCGCGTTACCTGACCCAGACCAAGGGCCGTCCGCCGACCTTCGTGTTGATGTGTTCGCGCGGTTATGCGTTGCCGGAGAGCTATAAGCGCTATCTCATCAACGGCATCCGTGAGGCCTTTGAGATGCCGGGGATCCCGATCCGCCTGATCGTGAAGTCGGGCAAGAACCCTTATGCGGACCGCAAGAATCCGGATGCCCGGACAAAACGGACCTGATCGCGCCGCAGCCGGTCAGTCTGCTGTCGGACTGGCAGCATCCCGATAGGCCCGCGGCGTTGTGCCGGTCACCTGTTTGAAGGCGGTATAGAAAGTCGAACGGGTGTTGAAACCGACATCGAGAGCGATGTTCATTACCGTATCCTCGCCTGCAGCAACACGGGGCAAGGCCGCTTCGATGCGCCAGCGATTGACGAAGTCGAAGAAGGTCTCCTCGAGTGTCTGGTTCAGGGTCTGCGAGACCAGGTTGGGGGCCACGCCGATATGGCGCGAAAGCTTCTGCAGTGACAGTCCGGGATCGAGATAAAGGCGCTCTTCGCGCATGACCGCTGAGAGTTTGTTGGAAATGCGTACCGCCTGCGCCTCGTCGAGGGCGGATTTTTGATATTTCCCGCCGCTCGCCGGCTTGTCCGCTTGGCTGTCCGCAAGACTGCCCACGGGGATGTCGGCGGCCGCCAGGCCGGGCTGCTGGGCCACGCCCTTCAGGGCGAAAGTGATGATCAGGCTCAACAGCATGACCGGGCCCAGACTGGCTGGAAGAAAGAGCGGGACGAGCAGGTTGTCGATCAGCAAAACCGCCACAGCCAGGGCCCAGACAGCGCTCAGGACGGCGATCAGCGTGCTGAGCCAGTACAGCTCGCGTCCGTCATTATTGGAATACAGGTCCCGCAAGCGCGCCCGGTAGGCGGCCAGCCGGCGTAAAATGGCGAAGCCATAGGCGCCGGACACGATATTCCAGGCCAGTACCAGCAGGAATAGCCATAGCGCGACGCCGGCCGCGTGCCGGCTGTCCGGCAAGGTGCCGGCGGCAAACATCTCAAACCTCATATCGCCGGGCAGTGTCAGGATGGCGAAAAAGCCGGAGGCCCCGGCCAGCACCGGCAGGCCATGCGTCCAGCGCCGGGGGCGGGGCGGGGCGTTTTCGGGCTCTGTGAGGCGGAGTGTGTAAAGCCAGACCAGCGGTGCCAGCCCATAGGCGGCCGTAAGGATAAGGCCCGTGGCGAGCGGGAAGAGGGCGGGCGCTGTCGCTGCGCTCACCGGCCCGGTCGATAACAGGCCCAGCGCCGCAAAGACCGCTGCCAGCCAGCGCCGGTGGTCCTGCTGGTGAGCTTGCGCGGTACCCTGGCCAGAGATGAGCAGCGCGGCGCACAAAAGGGCCTGGCCAAGGGCGGCGGCCGAAAGGATCAAGCTGAGGGGGTCGGGAACAAGCGAAGCGGTCATTGCAAACCCGGCTTATCGAGGCTTTCCGGCGATGTAAATCGCGCCCATGTCCGGGCCTGCCGGACCGGACACAGGGCATGTCCCCGCCTGCAGGTCGAGGCGACGAGCAATCGGTCCGCCGCGCATAAGCGGGGCTCAATCAATTGCGGAGCCCTGTTCATGCTGCCTGACGCACTCACCCTGACCCACATCATTGCCGGCACATTTTGTGTCGTCGGCGGAGCGGTGGCCTTCACTGCGCCGAAAGGCCGGCCGGTGCACCGTGCCGGCGGAAGCGTGTTTTTCTACACCATGCTGATCGCGTCCATATCCGGAGCGGTCCTGGGCTTGCTTGAGCCGGAGCGGCTCTTGATCACCGCCTTTGCCGGAATGCTCGGGAGCTATCTGGTTCTAACCGGCTGGTCGACGGCGCGCTGGTCGCGTTCGCAGACGGGCGCGCAGGCGGGTGTGCTTGAGGTTATCAGCGCGCTGCTGATCGCCGTGACTATGGCGGCCCTGGTTATCCTCGGCGTGATCGCCCTGGGCAGCCCGGATGGTGTTTTTCTGGGTTTCCTGGCGGACTACTACTTCATGCTTGCCACCATGTGCGGGCTCGGCCTGGTGTTTGATCTCAGCCTGGTCTGGCGCCGCGCCATCTCGGATCGCGCCCGGATCGCGCGGCATTTATGGCGCATGGGCCTGGCCTATTTCATCGCCGTCGGATCCTTCTTCACCGGACCGGGCGCCCGCGTTTTTCCGCAGGGTTTGCGCGAGAGCGGTCTGCTCTCCCTGCCCGAAGCCGTTACGGCCATTCTTATCGTCTTCTGGCTCATCCGCACCGCGTTCAATCGCCCGCGCCGCAAGGAGGTGAAGGCATGAGCGGCTTCTCACTGATCGGACAGATCCATTTCGGTCTCGGTGGTCTTTGCCTCTTGGCCGGAGTTGCGGCTTTTGTCCTGAGGAAGGGCGCGCGCGGGCATATCTTCGCCGGACGTGCCTTCGCGGTCAGCATGCTGCTGCTTTGCGCCAGCGGGCTTTATATGAGCTTTGCCCGTTCCATTGTCTTCACCACCTTCCTGTCCCTTTTTGCTGCGCATGCTGCGGCAACGGGCTGGCTCGCAGCGCGCGAAAGCAGCGGGCTGATGCAGCGCAGCGAGCGGCTTCTGGCTGGCCTGATCGCCCTTGTGGGAATAGCCAGCCTGGCGACTGGTCTGGGTCTTTCGGTCAGCGATCTGGACCAGCTCGACGGTTTGCCGCCAGAGGCTTTCTACGGGCTTGGCGGAGTGGCCCTGTTTATCGCAGCGCTCGACGCTCTGGCCATAATACGCTCACCGCTTTCGCGTACGCGGCGCATTGCCCGGCATTTGTGGCGCATGGGTTTTTCCATGTTCATCGCCACATTCATCATCTTCTTCGGCAATAATCACGTCCTGCCCGAAGCGCTTCGCACGGAGGCCATACTTGTCATGCCGGTGGTTCTTGTGACTCTGCTTACCGTGTTCTGGTTGCTGCGGGTCAGCCTGCTACCGTCTTGGAAGAGGAGGTGACGCTATTGATGTGCTGAAAGCCTCCGACCAACGCGTCCGCCTTTGTTCAGGCCGGTACCTGTTGAGCAGCGAAATCGACAATTTCGCCATGGGTCTCACCGGCCGGGTCAATCAGGCCCGCAACCAGGGGCCAAAGCTCGTCCGGTTCCGGCAGCGTCATCGGATCCTCGCCCGGGAAGGCCTTGGCGCGCATCTTGGTGCGCATGGCGCCCGGGTAGACGATATTGACGTTGAGCGGATTATTGTCGTGTTCCTTGGCCCAGGACTGCACCAGGGCGTCCATACCGGCCTTGGTCGCCGCATAGGGGCCCCAGAAGGGGCGGCGCGAGCGGGCGGCACCGGAGGAGATAAACACGGCCCGGCCAGCGTCAGAGGCCAGCAGCGGCGCTTCCAGGGCGCGGATCAGGCGGGCCGGGGCGATCAGATTGACCGAGACGACGCTCTGCCAGGTCTTGGATTTGACCTGCGCGGCCGGGGTCAGTTCACCCAGCGCACCAGCGGCAGCGAGGAGAATATCCAGCTTGCCCCAACGCTCGGCGACGATCGTGCCGAGTTGTTCAATGCCGTCCTCTGATTGCAGGTCGAGCGGGACCAGGGTGGAACTGCCGCCCGCCTTGCGGATGTCGTCATCGAGCTCTTCCAGGCCGCCGGTTGTGCGCGCCGTGGCGATAACGTGAGCACCGGCCTTGGCCAGTTCCAGCGCCATGGCGCGGCCAATACCGCGCGACGCGCCGGTGATCAGCGCGAGACGGCCTTTGAGATCGATTGAAGTCATGCGTCTACCAGAAGGGAGAGTTGGAATTCCTTGGCCGAGAGATCACGGTCGTGATCCATCAGGCGGGTCGGGTACTGGCCGGTAAAGTAGTGATCGGCCAATTGCGGGACGCGATTATTACGCGGTTCGCCGATAATGGCCTGATACATGCCGTTGACGGTCAGGAAGCCAAGGCTGTCTGCCTCGAGTTTTTTCGCCATCTCGTCGACTTCCATATTGGCCGAGATCAGCTCGGCCTGGCCGGCCATGTCGATGCCATAGAAATCGGGGAATTTGATCGGCGGGCAGGCAGAGCGGAAATGGACTTCTGCAGCCCCGGCCTCGCGCATCATGCGCACGATCTTCAGCGAGGTCGTGCCACGGACGATGGAATCATCAATCAGAAGAACGCGCTTGCCTTTGACCGCAGCGGCATTGGCCGAATGCTTGCGGCGCACTGACAGATCGCGCCGGTCCTGGGTCGGCTGAATGAAGGTCCGGCCGACAAAGTGAGAGCGGATAATCCCGAGCTCGAAGGGAATGCCGCTGGCCTCGGCAAAGCCGATCGCTGCCGGTACACCGCTATCGGGGACCGGGATCACCACATCGACATCGGCCGGCGTTTCCACCGCCAGCTGACGGCCCATCTGCTTGCGCGCTTCATAGACGCTGCGGCCGGCGATGACCGAGTCCGGGCGGGCGAAATAGATGTATTCGAACGAGCAGACACGCGCCGCGCGCTCTGGCGCAAAGCGCTCGGAGCGGATGCCCTGGTCATTGACGACCACGGCTTCGCCGGGCTCGATATCACGGACAAATTTGGCGCCGACCATGTCGAGGGCACAGGTCTCGGAGGCGAAGATGGTGGCGTCACCGAGCTTGCCCATGACCAGCGGGCGAATGCCATAAGGGTCACGCGCCGCGATAATGCGGTCATTGACCAGGATCACGAAGGCGAATGCCCCCTCGATCTGCTTGATCGCGTGCAGGACGCGATTGGTCAGTTTGTTCTTGGTCGACTGGGCGGCCAGGTGCAGCACGACTTCGCTGTCGGAGGTCGACTGGAAGATGGCGCCTTTCTGAACCAGCTCTTCACGCAGGACGCGGGCATTGGTCAGATTGCCATTATGCGCGAGGGCAATGCCGCCGCCACGGATATCGGAATAAAGCGGCTGCACATTGCGCATCACCGAGGCACCCTGGGTGGAATAGCGCACATGGCCGATAGCCGCGCGACCGGGCAGACGCTCGGGAAGGTCCGGCGAGGTGAAATTCTCACCCACCAGTCCAAGATACCGCTCATTATGAAAACGCGACCCGTCATGGGTCGCGATACCGCAGCTTTCCTGTCCCCGGTGTTGCAGGGCGTGCAGGCCCAGCGCCGTCAGAACGCCGGCGTCGGGCGATCCGTGCACGGCGAAGACGCCGCATTCTTCCTGGGGTCGATCCGTTTCCGGATCATAGGTCAGTGTCGCGGGAACTGCTTGCCTATCGCTCGCCGTCATCATCCTGGCCATCCATCGTCTCACCGATGAGGTCATCTAGGCGGTTTCGATCGCGTCTGCCATAGGACGTGTCATCATT
>NZ_JASBRQ010000022.1 GCF_030149425.1 Maricaulis sp.
CGCATGTCGATGAGCCGGAGGCGGCGCTGAAACCGGTCTTCCTGGCCGCACAGTTCGAGGGAGCGGAGTAATGAGCATGACCCCCGACTTCACCCAGATCGAACTTGGCCCGAACGACAATAGCAATGGCGGCGGTGGCAATCGTCGTGAATGGACGCCGGCGGAAGGTATTCCCATCGCCTCGCAATATGGTGCGGGCGATATCGAAGGCCTCGACTTCCTGACCAGTGTTCCCGGCGCAGCGCCCTTTGTGCGCGGCCCCTACCCGACCATGTATGGCCAGCGCCCCTGGACGATCCGGCAATATGCCGGCTTCTCCACGGCGGAAGATTCCAACGCTTTTTACCGCCGCAATCTGGCTGCCGGTCAAAAAGGCCTCTCGGTCGCCTTCGACCTGGCCACCCACCGCGGCTATGACAGCGACCATCCGCGCGTCGCCGGGGATGTCGGCATGGCCGGTGTGGCCATCGACTCGATCTATGACATGCGCACCCTGTTCGACGGTATTCCGCTCGACCAGATGTCGGTGTCGATGACGATGAATGGCGCCGTGCTGCCGATCATGGCGCTTTATATCGTCGCCGCAGAGGAACAGGGCGTCAGCCCGGACAAGCTCTCCGGCACGATCCAGAACGATATCCTGAAAGAATTCATGGTGCGGAACACCTATATCTATCCGCCCCAGCCCTCGATGCGGATCATTTCCGATATTTTCGCCTACACCTCGGCCAACATGCCGAAATTCAACTCCATCTCGATCTCCGGCTATCACATGCAGGAAGCCGGTGCGCCGGCCGATCTGGAGCTCGCCTACACCATTGCCGACGGGCTGGAATACATCCAGACCGGGGTGGATGCCGGCCTCGATGTCGACGCCTTCGCGCCGCGCCTCTCCTTCTTCTTCGGCATCGGCATGAACGTCTATATGGAGATCGCCAAGCTGCGCGCCGCGCGCCTGCTCTGGGCCAAGCTGGTCAAGAAGCGTTTTGCGCCCAACTCCGACAAGTCGATCTGCCTGCGCACGCATTGCCAGACCTCCGGCTGGTCGCTGACCGCGCAGGACGTGTTCAACAATGTCGGCCGCACAGCCCTGGAAGCGATCGCCGCGGTCGACGGACACACCCAGTCCCTGCACACCAACTCCCTCGACGAAGCCCTCGCCCTGCCAACGGATTTCTCCGCCCGTATCGCGCGCAATACCCAGCTTTTGCTGCAGACCGAGGCGCATTTGTGCGACACGGCCGATCCCTGGGGCGGCAGTTATTACATCGAACGCCTGACCCATGATCTCGCCGCCAAGGCCCTCAAGCATATCGAGGAAGTCGACGCGCTGGGCGGCATGGCCAAGGCGATTGATGAAGGCATTCCCAAACTGCGTATCGAGGAAGCCGCCGCCCGCACCCAGGCGATGATCGATAGCGGCCAGCAGACCATTACCGGCGTCAACAAATTCCGCCTCGACGAGGAGGAAGACGTGCCCGTGCTCAAGGTCGACAATTATCTCGTCCGCAAACAGCAGATCGAAAAACTCGAACGCCTGCGCAATGAGCGCGATGCCGGCGAGGTGGGCGCGGCGCTCGACGCCCTCGCCGAGGCGGCCCGGAGCGGGCAAGGCAATCTCCTGGCCCTGGCCGTCGACGCGGCCCGCGCCAAGGCGACGGTGGGCGAGATCTCCGACGCCATGGAGCGTTCCTTCAATCGCCATGTCGCCAAGATCAAGGCCGTTGAGGGCGTTTATGCCGCCGCCGCCGGCGATGATGACAAGGTCGCCGCCGCCAAGCGCTATGCCGCGAGCTTCCTCGCCAAGACCGGCCGCAAGCCGAAAATCCTCATCGCCAAGCTCGGCCAGGACGGTCATGACCGGGGCCAGAAAGTCGTCGCCTCGGCCTATACCGATCTGGGCTGGGATGTGGTCATCGGCCCGCTCTTCCAGACCCCGGAAGAAGCCGCCAAGCTGGCGGTCAGCGAAAACGTCCACGCCGCAGCCGCCTCCTCACTGGCCGCCGGTCACCTCACCCTGGTGCCGGAATTGCGCGATGCGCTGCGCGATCAGGGCCGCGAAGACATTCTCGTCATCGTCGGCGGCGTCATCCCGCCGGATGATGAGCCGGTCCTGCGCCAGATGGGCGCGGCCGCCGTCTTCCCGCCGGGCACGGTGATCGCCGACAGCGCGGTGGTGATGCTGGAACGCATGGGCGTGGAGCTGGAAGAGGCCTGAGAGGAACGAAGGAAACGTCAGTGCGGGGAAATGGGGACGTGTCCCCGATTATTCTGTGAGTGATCCGAACGAATGGCCTCTGAAAACGCATCTGCCACACCACAGTACGAGCCATTGCCCTGGACGCGGTCGCCGCTTCCAAAATCAATCGGCTTGATACCGAAGAACGAGGCTGATGACCTGCTCGAGAAATTTGACGCTCTTGTGGAGCGTCGCGCGACTCCCGCGGACGATTGGGGGCGAGAAGCTGGTCGCCAGATCTACTGGCCCTGCGATGCATCGCGCGTTCGAGTCTTGCCAGATGGAATCTTGTTCCTTGAAGAGGAAGGGCCAGAGCACGCTGAAAAGTTGGAGGCCAAGCTTAAGGTGCTATTTCCCCGAGGTGTTGCTGTCTGGGGTATTGGTCAATCAAAGCACGGTGTGTTCAACGGAGCCTACGACGCCACGCTACGACATTGGGTGAAGGCAGAACTCATATTCAGCCCGGTGGCCGTCATGTCGTTGGACGCCTCATTCTTTATGGTGTGTGACGAGCAGTTGCGCTTCACCGTCTTGGGCGGTGCTCCGCATGTTCTCAGCGAAGTTGACGAAGCTTTTGGAGGCGTGGCCACTCTGAGGTTGCTTTTCAATCAGTATGTCGATGATTGCGGTATTGGCTTCGGCGATCCCGATCGGCAATGGGCGCGCGGGCATCTTACGAGTTGGTGAATAGGGGAAACCCCGGGACCGACACATTCAAAAAACGGGACACGAAAAAACGGGGACACGTACCCTTTAATGACGCGCTACCCCGCAAAACGCGTGAGACATCAGTACGGACAACTTTTCCATGTCCCTTCTTTTCTTCAATCCATCATTTCCGACCAAACCAAAAATCCGAATAGTTAATCCATTGAACAAGGCCCAAAAAGAAAATAAGCGGCCCCCAAAAAAACAATCCCCCCTCAAAAAAAGACAGCCACGAATAAACCTCACTCAACTCCGTGAAGTGAGCGATAAAGAAAAACAACAAGCAAAACGATAACACGAAGGAGATCACAGCCAAGAACAGCCTAGATATCATCTTTTAACCTCACTCACTGCACTGTTGAAGGACCGGGGCCAAAAAACGGGGACACCTACCCTTTAATTGCGCGCTACCCCGCAAACGAGTGAGAAATCAGTGCGCAGGAATTGGTCCGTGTCCCAGTTTTTCGCCTGCCTCCGAGCACATTAAATAGAGCGGCCCTGGGCCACCACTTTGAACCGCAATCAGCTCGGCTGGCGCCGTATAGTACAAGTCTGCATACACGGCTCCATTATAACTCTTCACGTGCAGTGCGGATACAACGCTACCGCACCACTCCATTTCAATAAAACCGATGACTTGGAATTCAACGGATAGATCGAACTCATCTCCCCCGCGCTCCCATTGGGTTATACCGTCGAAACCGTGAGAGACGGGATACTCAAAGACTACCGGCGCAGAAAAACAACCCGGTCCGCAGCTCCGTATGTGACCGGTAGATCCCCTGTCATTATATCTCCCCGCTTCAAAATCGACTTCCCAAAGCCATCCCTCCACGAAGCGGTTTGAAAAGCGCAATTGTGAAGCGGTCTGCGCCGGTTCTGTCCGGGGCAAGGAGCTAAATGCAAATATGCCGACGATCAGGAGCGGTAAAAGTGTAGCGTATTTCATGCCATGGCTTCTCTAATACTCATGCACAGGAGATGAGCAAAAACGGGGACACGTACCCTTTAATGGCGCGGAAAAAACGGTGACACGTACCCTTTAATGGCACGCTACCCCGCAAAACGAGCGAGAAATCAGTACGGAAAAACTGGTCCATGTCCCTGTTTATTCCGGAGAATGTGTCGGTCCCGGTTTTTCCTACTCCCGCAGTAGCTTCCAGCCAACAAATGCGGCGATGGTCCCGACAACAGCAAAGACGCCATAATAGAAGAGATGATGCTCCCCTAGATGGAACCCGCTATTGTAGAGGTTGTAGATATTTAGGCCATGAGCCCCCATGCCCAACAAAAACAATACTAAACCGTACTGAGTTCTGGTCCTCAAAACGCCGTCCCTTTCTATCTCATCAAATCATGGGAAAAAACGGGGACACGTACCCTTTAATGTTGCGCCACCCCGCAAACGATTGAGCAATCAGTACGGAAAATTGGTACGTGTCCCTGTTTTCTGAGACAGTTTTCTGCCCCGGTTTTTCGTAAAAGATCAACCGATTACGCATCTCGCTCGCAGCCCGAGGGAAGCGCCTTCCTAAAATCCGCTTCGCCACGTCTGATAGTTGGCAAGAAACATCTCTCTATCGATCAAAACGGCCTCCACCGGTATCCCATCGAACACATCAAGCACCTGCTGGTCACATGCTGTAGCAAAATGGAGGTAATTGTCGGCGCCAAATGGGAAGCCAATCAGAGGGTTGCCGTATGATCTTCTCATGAGAACCAGCATAGCGTCATCAAATGCTGCGCCATGCTCGAGGTACCACTCCTCGCGAACCCGCACCTCATGATAGCAAACGTCCTCGACCTCCGGCACCGTAGTGAATACCGCTGCGTCATCATCAAAAACGCCTGCGCCATCCGATGCGCCGGTACATGCTGCCAGACCGAATATCAAAAGAAGCCCTCTCATCTCCCGGATCCCCTTGATTGCTCTCCCACTTCCAGGAGCAAATCCTGCTCTGGGAAAAAAACTCTGCGTTTGGCAGCTGTAGTCAAAACTATACCCGGAAAAAACCGGGACAGACACATTTTCCAGCTCGCTTCGCGGATAGGCCTGTGACCACGACGGACCGCATGGGGGTTGATCTGGAGGGCGGAGAAGCGGTTTGATCTCCCGGTCTTGTCCGGATGGAGATCGAGTGATGCGTCTGCTTTTGCCTTTTGCCTGTGCGCTCAGCCTGACGGCCTGCGTCAGCGCCCCCACTGTCTATGGCCCGGCGGGCGGCAGTGATCGCGGCTATTCCCAGCAGCAGATTGAAAGCGACCGCTTCCGGGTTAGCTTCGCGGCCGGCTCCGATCTTGATTATGGCCGCACCGAGGACCTGGCCCTGCGCCGGGCCGCCGAGCTGACCCTGGAACAGGGCGGCGACTGGTTCCTCGTCGTGGCCCGCCTGCGCGACGGCGATGATCGCGACCCGGTCCGGGTTGGCGGCTCGGTCAGCCGTACGATCGGCAGCCGCGGCTATTCCGGCTCCTCGGTCGGGCTCGGCGTGTCCATCGACGGCAGCGCCGGCGAGAAAAGCGTGACGCTGGAAATCCTGGTCCGCACCGGCGAGCCCGAGGCTGGACCAGAGGCCTATGATGCGCGCGATGTGCTGGCGCGAGTGGCGTATTAGGGCACCGGCTTCCTTCTCCCCCAGCGGGAAGACACGGCCCGAAGGGCGGATGAGGGGTTTCGCTAAAAACTTGCCCCGGTGTGTGGTCGTGATGCGCGGCTATCGCCGCGCGCCCCTCACCCCCGCTATCGCGGGACCTCTCCCCGGTTGGGGAGAGGGAGAAAAGGCGCTCGCGCTTACCCCCTTCTCCCGCGCGAGAGAAGGTGCCCGGAGGGCGGATGAGGGTGGAGACACAATCCTCGCAGGAGATGCTTCCCCCGCTTCGCCCCGGGGAGAGGCGCGATGTGCTGGCGTGGGTATGGAGTGCTGACATTTTAAACCCCTCATCCCGGATCAAGTCCGGGATGAGGGTTTAATTCTCAACGCCCCTCGCCCAACAGCCCCAATTCCCGCTGCCGTTTCTTGCTCAGCCCCGATGCCACAATACGATGGCTTTCGCGGATATAGTCGCGCAGGGCCTCGTCATCGAGGCCGGGGGCATCATAGTGCTGGATCCAGCTCATGCCGCGTGAGGCGAGATAGGGCGCCGGGCGCAGACCGGGTTGGTCTTGCAGGATCTCGAAGGAGATGTCGGAGACCTTGAAGGAGAAGCGCGGCGGGTCTTCACCGGTAAATCCGGCGACGACAAACACCTTGCCGCCGACCTTCCAGACATCGCTATTGCCCCATTGCACGACATGGCTGGTCGCCGGGAGGTCTGCGCAAAACGCCTGGAAGGTCTCGCGATCCATTGCGGATCAGGCGAGAGTTTTGGCTTGGCCGACCCAGTCATCACGGGTGATGCGGCCGCGGCCATTGATCTTTTCATCCCAGCTGGCGATATCGGCCTCGCTCCAGGCCGCGAGCTGGGCAAAGCTTGTCACGCCGCCCTCGGCGAGCGCGGCAGCCGCTTTCGGGCCGAGCCCCTTGATCCGGGTCAGATCATCCTTGCCCGCCGGCTCCGCCGGTTTTTTCACAGCCTTTTCAACAGGGCTTTCAACAGGCTTCTCAACAGGTTTTTCCACAGGCTTGGAGGCCTTGGACGCGGCCTTCTTCGCCGCGGGCTTGGCTTTCGGCTTCACCTCGGCCGCCGGCATGGCCGCCGCACCGGTCTTGATGTTTTCTTCCGGCTCGGCATGGGGCGGATGTTCGTTACGGGCTTCAGCCTCGCCCAGGCGCCGGGCGAGATTCTCGTTCTCGCGGCGCAGGCGGGCGGCTTCAGCCAAGGCCTCATCCGCCTCGGCGCTGCGGGCATCGCCAGACCAGATTTGCCGGCCGAAGAACAAGCCCAGGGCAAAGGAGACGAGAAGGACAAAGCCCATCTGCCAGATCAGGTAGAACATCGATCAGCCCTCAATCGCTTCAATTTCAAACGTCATCATGCGCGGCGCATTGGCCGCCGGTGCCAGCGCCAGCCGGTTTTCGCTGACACCGTTTTCAATCATGCGGATACGCACCGCCTCAAGCCGGTCGGCCGCCAGGGCCTCGCCGCCTTCGGCCACGGCAATCCCGATAACCAGGCGCATCGTGTCAGGGCAGGCTGCAAACATGCGGGCCACCCGGCGCAGGGCCACATCGGTCAGCGGGCTCGGCGTCGCCGCCTCGCGGTCAAAACGCAGGGCGTCGGAGCCATGTGCGGCCCGGACGACAGCGCGGCAGGCCGCCTCATCGGGAACATAGCTTTCCGCCGGGGCCCCGGACGGGGTGATCACGCTGGCTGCCACATAGGGCACCGGCAGATTGGCCAGGGCTGCAACGGCCGTGGCCGCGACCTGCGGATTGGCCGCCTCGCCAACCAGGGCTGCCTGCTGGCCTTCCAGATAGATCGACCCGCGCTCGAGCCGGGCCAATTGCCCGAGCAAGCGCTTGGCCGCCTCTTCCCATTCCGCCGATTGCGATCCGCCGGGCACCAGAGTGAGATCGGTATCGGCACCACTGGCGAAACTGGACGCGGCATAGCGCGCAATTCCGTCGCGGGCGGAGGCGTCGGTCGCATCGCCGCGGATCAGCACCCGGCCGCGCACCGCCATGTCGGCGCGGAAGGCAAAGCTGCGCTGCAGCCGGGCATTGGTCATGTCATCGACGACGCCGGTCGTACCGCCAGCCACAATGCCGCCGGACCAGGTCGACGCCAGGGTCACGGCCATCGCCTCGGCGCGGGCATCATCGCTCGGTGCAGCACCGGTGAGCACGGCCCGCTGACCGCGCATCTCCACCTGCACCCAGTCCAGGCCGCGATCCTGCAAGGCCATGAGTGCATTGCGCTCAAGCCGGCTCTCGATCGCCCCGGCAGAGAACGGGCCGACGGTGATGGCAAGGGCAGCAAAGGCGATCCAGACCGCGGCAGCGATCACATAAAGTCGGCGGACTCGATCGGTCATGACCCCTCTCAATTGGTCGATTGCAGCGATAGGACACCGATTCGGCGACAGGCTTTCAACAGCCTAGCCGCGCAGGTGCCAGGGACGATGTGAATATCCGAATTACCATTAAAAGTTAGCCACTTCCAGTGGGCAATGCCCCAACCAGAGCGGGCGCTGGCTGTCTTTGAGTGCGACGTCTATGCATCACATTGATGGAAATGTGACAGCCGCGCGCGATTCCTTGCCGGTACAGGGATTTACCCAAAGCGCGAAGCGGGTCTAAGCTTGCTCAGCGGTGGTATTTTGCGGTTTCGGCAAATTTCCGCGAGCTTCCGCTAGACGAACGGTCAGGCCAAACTAGGTCATGCGAGGGAGGGTAAGCCCACATCAGTCGTCGATCATTGCGTAAAGCCGGGTCCGTCCTGCCTCTCGCACCGTATGATCAGCGACCGCGTTGAACGCTCCTAAGAGAACCAATTCATCGCCACCGCCCAACGATATGGCTGCCAAGGGCCTCCGGAATAATCACAACAACCGGACAACAGCCAGGGCAAACAATCACAGTGAAATCAGGGGAGAACCAAATGAAATTTGATTTCGCGAAAACTCTGCTCGCCAGCGCGAGCGCGATCGCCATCTGCTCGACCGGCGCCATCGCCCAGGACGAGGACGATCGCCGCTCCAGCGTCAGCGCCATTCTTGATGTCATCCAGGTGACCGCGACCAAGCGTCCCGATGCCGAGAATGTCCAGGACGTTCCGATTTCCATTACGGCGTTCAATGCGGACAGCCTCGACGCGCTCAACATGCGCGACCTGGAAAGCCTCAGCTACACCATGCCGAACGTGACGCTGGACGATATCGCCACCTCGCGCGGTACCGCCAACTTCTCCATTCGCGGCCTAGGTGTGAACTCTTCCATTCCGTCCATCGACCCGACCGTCGGCGTTTTCATCGACGGCGTTTACATGGGTTATAATGGCGGCCTCGTCTTCGACATGTTCGATCTCGACTCGATCGAGGTTCTGCGCGGCCCGCAGGGTCTGCTGTTCGGCCGGAATACGACCGGCGGTGCGCTTGTCATCAACACCGGTTCGCCGACCGACGATCTGACCTATGCCGGCCGTATCGGCATGGAAGGCCCGATCGATGACGACCGCGGCAGCTGGGCCCGCACGGTCCAGGGTTATATCTCCGGCCCGATCGTCGAAGGCGTCCTCAATGGTCGCCTCGGCGCTTATCGCAACGATGATGACGGCTATTTCAAGAACCTGTTCGACGGCTCCGACCATGGCGCCAACGAAGCCACCATCGTCCGCGGTTCGCTGGAATGGTTTGCCTCTGAGGACCTGACCTTCCTGGCCAAGCTCGAGCGTTCCACCGGCGAAGGCGACGGTCCGTCGACCCAGAACCGCGGCCTGTTCGAGCGTGACACGTTCGACTTCTCGATCGACGAGCGCGGCTTCTATGAGTCCGAGGCTTGGCTCGCTTCCCTGCGCGCTGACCTCAATGTCGATTTCGGTGACGGTACGGTCACCAACATCATGGGCTATCGTGACAGCGAAGGCAGCTCCTACGGCGATATCGACTCCACGCCGGGCTTCTTCTTCCACTCCGGTTCGGAAACCGTGCAGGAACAGTTCTCCAACGAGCTGCGCTATGCCGGTACGTTCGGACAGTGGGATGTGACGACGGGCATCTACTATTTCGACCAGGAAATCCGCTATACCGAGATCCGCGACCTGCCGACCGTGTCCGCAGCCGGTTTCTACGGCGGCGGCCGCCAGGACCACACCGTCTTCGGCGTCTTCGGTCAGGTTGATTACTCCTTCACCGAGAACTTCATTGGTAGCTTCGGCCTGCGCTATTCGCGCGAGGAAAAAGACGCCAGCGTGACCTATCTCCGCCCGCGCCCGGAATGCTCCATCGTCGACGGCACCTGCCCGTTCACCGGCACCAACCCGTTCGTTCCGGGTGAGAATAATGGTTTCTCCGATGCCGATGACTGGACCAATGTGACGCCGAAGGTCGGCTTCCAGTACTTCCCGAACGACAACACCAATATCTACGGTAACTACACCCGTGGTTTCCGTTCCGGTGGGTATAACTTCCGCATCACGGCTCCGGCTCCGTTCGAGGCGATCGTTGCCTCCAATGGCGGCGCATTCGCGTTCGACGAAGAGACCGTCGACAGCTATGAAATCGGCCTGCGTCACCAGACCGAGGATGGCCGCGGCCAGTTCTCCATCGGTGCGTACATGACGGAAGTCGAGGACATGCAGCGTGAGGTGAACGCGTCTGATCCGGTCGCAGGTGTGGTCCAGACCATCCTGAACACCGCAGATGCCACCATCTCCGGCTTCGAATTCGAAGGCCGCTATGCGATCACCGACGACTTCCTGATCATGGGTAATGTCGGTCTGATCGACGCTGAGTATGACGCTGTCCGCTTCAACATCTCCGGCGATGCCGGCGGTCTGGTCGATGGCGATGACCTCGCCCTGGCCCTGCCGCGTGTTCCGGAAACCACCTGGGGCATCGGCTTCATCCACGATCTCGATCTCGGTAATAACGGCGCGATCTCTTCGCGTGTGAACTACCAGTATCGTGACCGTATCGCTTACACGGACAGCAATTTCGGCTGGATCCAGGACGCAGGCATGCTCGACGCAAACCTGACCTGGTACACGCCGGTTGACGGTCTGGAAGTCTCCATCTTCGGCCGTAACCTGCTCGACGAAGTGCAGGCCGGTGGCGACACCCAGCTGCCGTTTGGCGGCAATGTCGCTCCGCTGTTCGGCCTTGCCGGCCTGAATGACGGCGTCAACGAGCCGTTCGGCGCTTACCCGGCTGTGGGTACGCTGTCCCCGCTCAAGCCGGGCCGCACCATCGGCTTCGAGCTGACGATCACGCGCTGATCTGACGCTGAAACAAACCTGATGAGAGGCCGGAGCATCTTGCTCCGGCCTTTTATTTTGCCCGATTGCTGCAACGGCGGACTGAAATCACACATGTATGATTGGCCCGGCGGCAAAAACCGGCTTCAGTGAAACTCTCAAACCCGGAGATTGACCGTCATGCTGCGTCACCTGTCCCTTCTGCTCCTGCTCGCCCCCCTGCCCGCCTGGGCCCAGGATTCCGCACTGGAGCCGCTGGATGTTTTCAGCCTGGAGGCGGTCTCGCAGCCACAATTCGCTCCGGACGGGTCGCAGATCGCCTATCTGCGCGCCAGTAATGACATCACCACCGACAGCACGCGTTCGAGCATCTGGCTGATCGATGCCGATGGTGAGCGCCATCGCGCCATGGATGGCAGCGCTGCCACCATGTCCTCACCGCGCTGGTCGCCGCAATCAGACCGCCTCGCCTATGTCCGCAGCGAAGGCGATGTCACCAGCATCAATATCTATCTGCCGGCAGACGGGCGTGACGAGCAGGTGCTGGAACTGGCCGGCGGTGCGGCCGGGCTGAGCTGGTCGCCGGATGGCAAATTCCTCGCCTTTGCCGGTTTTGTACCGGAACCGCCCCTGCCGCCGGCCGCCCTGCCCGAGCGCGGCGATCATAACTGGGCAGCGGCAGCGCAGGTCGAGGACCGCCTCGTCTTCCGCATTGACGGTATCGGCCCTTTGCCGCGCGGCGGGCAGCAGCTCTACGTGCTCGACGTGGCCAAGGGCGCGGTGCGCCAGATTACCCGGGAGGCCAATAGCAGCGGCGCCGATTTCGCCTGGTCGGCGGATGGTTCGGCGCTGATTTTCTCCGCCGACCGGCGTGAGAATGCCGGCACGCAAGCTCCCGACACGGATATCTATCGCCTTGATGTGCAAAGCGGCGCCATCACGGCCATCACCGACCGCCGTGGTCCCGACAATGCCCCGCGCCCCTCTCCGGACGGGCAGATGATCGCCTATCTGGGCTATGACGACCGGCTGATGGGCTATCACAATACCGAGCTCTACATCGCCGCCGCCGACGGCTCCGGCGCGCGCTCCCTGACCGCCAGCCTCGACCGCTCGGTTGCCGCACCGGTCTGGGCCGCAGACGGCAGCGGGCTGTATGTGCAGATGATCGATCAGGGCGATACCCATATCGCCTTTGTCGATCTTGAGGGCGGCGTCGAGCGCCTCGCCTCCGGCATTGGCGGCGCCGCTTTCGGACGTCCCTATACCGGCGGCAGCTATAGCGTCGCTGCGAACGGACAGATCGCCTACACCACTGCCTCGGGCACCCGCCCGGCGGAGCTGGCCGTGGGCAATACTGCCGACGGGTTTGAGGTTCTCACCGCACTGAATGAGGATGTGCTGGCGGGACGCTATATCTCCGAGGTCGAAGATATCCGCTTCGCCTCGCCGCATGACGGGCTGGAGATCCAGGGCTGGGTGCTCTACCCGCCGGGTTTTGATCCGGACCAGACCTATCCCATGATCCTGGAAATCCATGGCGGTCCCTTCTCCGCCTATGGTCCGGTCTTCTCCGCCGAGTTCCAGCTCATGGCTGCCCAGGGCTATGTTGTCCTGTACACCAATCCGCGCGGTTCAACGAGCTATGGATATGATTTCGCGAACGAAATCCACCATGCCTATCCCGGGAATGATTATCACGACCTGATGGGCGCCGTGGACCATATGGTCGAGCGCGGCTTCATCGATGAGGACCGATTGTTCATCACCGGCGGGTCCGGCGGCGGCACGCTGACCGCCTGGGCGATCGGTCAGACCGATCGTTTCGCCGCCGCGGCCGTAGTCAAGCCGGTGATCAACTGGTCCAGCTTCGTGCTCTATTCCGACCTGCCGCAATTCTTCTCGCGCTACTGGTTTGGTGTTGAGCCCTGGGAAGACCCGGATGCCTATTGGCAGCGCTCGCCCCTCTCCCTGGTTGGCGAAGTCGACACGCCGACATTGATGATGGTCGGCGGCGCTGATGTCCGCACTCCGCCGGCCGAGACCGAGCAATATTATTCGGCCCTGAAACTGCGCGGCGTCCCGACCGATCTGGTGGTCATTCCCGACAGCTTCCATTCCATCTCCAATTCCACGCCCAGCCGTCTCCTGGCCAAGGTCGCGGAAATCCTGCGCTGGTTCGAACGCTATGACCCGGCCTTGGAGGCTGAAGCGGAATGAGCCTGATCCATCTCGCCGCCATCCAGGCCGCACCGGTCTTTTTCGACAAGGCCGCCTCCACCGAGAAGGCCTGCCACTGGATCGCTGAAGCCGGCAAACAGGGGGCTGATATCGCCGCCTTCGGCGAGACCTGGCTGCCCGGCTACCCGTTCTTCATCGAAGCGCCGCTGAGTGATTTGTGGTGGGAAGCCAATGCGCTCTACCTGGAACAGGCCGTGCGGCTGGACGGGCCGGAGCTGGCGCAGATCGCCAGGGCCGCACGCCAGGCCGGTTGCGATGTTGTCATCGGTATCGCCGAGCTGGATCCGGCGACGGAAGGCTCGATCTACGCCTCCCTCGTCTTCATCTCGCGCGACGGGGAGATCTTGGGCCGCCACCGCAAGATCAAGCCGACCCATCACGAACGCTCGGTCTGGAGCGATGGTGACGCCGAAGGCCTGCAGGTCTATCCGCGCGAATATGGCCGATTGTCCGGGCTGAATTGCTGGGAGCACAATATCATGCTGCCCGGCTTCTCATTGATCTGCCAGGGCACACAGATCCATGTCGCTGCCTGGCCCGGGCGCGAACCGGAAACCGCCCCCAGCGATCCAGTCTGGTCGCGCCAGCTTCTCCTCTCGCGCGCCTTTGCCAGCCAGGCCGGCGCCTATGTCATCGCCCCGGCCGGGCTGCGCCTGACCGAACACGTGCCCGAGCGCTTCAGACCTTTGAGCGCCTTTGAGCACACCGGCCAGAGCGCCATTATCGATCCGCGCGGTGAGATCATCGCCGGACCGGCCGAAGGCGAAACCATCCTGATGGCCCGGGCCGACCTCAACGAGGTGCGCAAGGCCAAGGCCGCCTGCGACCCGGCTGGCCATTACTCCCGGCCCGACCTGTTCGAACTCAAGCTCAAGGGCGAGCGCGTTTATCCGCCCGGCCCGCGCTAGGACTGGGACCGAGCGCCAGAAGCCGACCAAAGATCTATCCGGGATAAGAAATCCATAGCGCTTACCTCCTCGCCCTTGATGGGCGAGGTCCCGCGCAGCGGGGGAGTGGGTGACGCGGCGAAGCCGCTACTGAAATCCGACCCTGGGCGCAAGTCTTTGTCGCGCCTTCGGCGCGCACCCACTCCGTCTCGCCGCTACGCGACGATCCACCTCGCCCCTCGAGGGCGAGGAGGGCACTTCATCGCACTGTCCTGCCGCCAATTGCTGCGCCTTGAGACGAAGGCTAAACCGCCGCGCTTGGCCGCGCTGCAACAGCGTCACGCCAGGCTTTCAGGGCGGTCTGCCCCTCTTCGGGAACCAGCTTGATCCAGCCGGAAAACTCCACGAAGACGAAGGCGGCGATATCGGCGGCGGTAAAATTATCCCCGGCGACATAGGCACTGCCACGCAAACGCTGATCGAGCACGGCAAAGAAATCCGCCACCCGCGCGCGTCCGCGTTCGGCAAGCTCGGGGATTTGTGCGTGCGCCACCGGGCCGGTCAGGGCGGCGTCCTTGAAGGCCTTGGAGGAGTTGCGGAACGCCTCCGCGGTCGCCATGAAACCCTCGAACTCGATACGCGCCGTCCATTCCGCAACCATGGCCTTTTCCAGCGGCGTCGCGCCCAGCAGGGGCCGGTCAGGATGGGTCTCCTCGATATAGCGCATGATCGAGGCGCCATCGCACAGCACGGTGCCGTCATCGAGTTGCAGCGCCGGAACGGTGCCGCGCGGATTGATCGCCAGGAAAGCGTCCGAGAGCTGTTCCTTTTGGCGCAGATCGACCTGGACGGTATCGATCTCAATGCCCTTCTCCGCGAGGAACATGCGAACACGGCGCGGGCTGGGGGCGGTCAGGCAGTCATAGAATTTCATGGAACCCTCAAAGGAAAAGCGGCGGGTGATCCTCGGCGACCCCGAGGCGGCGTTCAATGGCGAGCCCCAGGCGCAAGGCATTGTCCTCGCGGAATAGCGGCGCCCAGACACTGGTGGTTTGCGGCACGCGGTGCAATGCCTCGGGATCGGCTGCGGTCTCGCCGTTCGGCACGCGGCTGGCGATCTCGTTATAGCCCGACTTCACCGCCAGTTGCGGATGGCCGGTATAATTGGTGATGGTAAGCATGGAGCCGGCGAAATTCGGTCCGATCACGGCGTCCAGCCCGGTCATGGCCTGATCGAACTCGTGCATGATGCGGCGCCGCAGACGGTCGACATTGATCAGGTCGATAGCCGAAATCAGCCGCGCCCGGCGCCAGGTATTGGGCCAGGCGACACCGGACTGCCAGCGCAGCTCGTCATCGCGATTGCTCAGGGTGAGCTCTTCAAAGGCCGCCGCTGATTCAGCCTCCACAACCGCGAACAGCGCATCATAGGGCAGATCGGGAAGTGCGAACTCGACCAGCTCGACACCGGCATCGCGGGCCGCATCCAGGGCGGCGCGGTCGGCCGCGCCAGCCTGTTCAAACCAGGCCGGATCATAGCCAACCCGCAGGCCGCGCACATCGGCGCTGAGATCGGCGGTGAAGCCATGGGCAATGGATCCGGCATCGCCAGCGTCATAGCCGTTCAGGACGCCGAGCACCCATGCGGTATCCTCGACCGACCGGGTGATCGGTCCGATCTTGTCCAGGCTCCAGCACAAAGCCATGGCACCGGCGCGCGAAACCCGGCCGAAGGTCGGCCGCAGGCCGGTCGTACCGCAGCGATTAGAGGGCGAGACGATGGAGCCCAGCGTCTCCGTCCCGATGGCGAAGCTGACCAGGCCCGCCGCGGTCGCCGAGGCCGAACCGGCGCTTGATCCGGACGAGCCCTCTTCCAGATTCCACGGATTGCGGGTCCGCCCGCCGAACCAGAGATCGCCATAGGCCAGCGCGCCGTTCGTCGTCTTGCCCAGATGCACCGCCCCGGCCTCGGTCAGCAGGCGGGTGATATGGGCATCCTCGCTGGCGACCCGGTCGCGATACGGCATGGCGCCCCAGGTCGAGGCAATGCCGGCGACGTCGATAATGTCCTTCATGCCATACGGGATGCCGTGCAGCGGTCCGCGATCGCGCCCCTCAGCCAGCTCGCGGTCGGCCCGGGCGGCCTGCTCGCGCGCCATATCGGCGGTGACCGTGACGAAGCATTCGAGGGCTGCGCCATGGCGGCTGATCCGGGACAGATAGATCTCGGTCAGGCGCTGCGAGGTCAGCGCTCCGCGGCGCAGCCATTGCGCCTGCTTCCACAGCGGGGCGAAAGCGATGGCCGTATCGCTGCCCGGCAGGCTGCCCGCATCCGCGCCGGCGCCGGTGACAGAATTCTCCTGGGCCGGGTAGTCATGGCCGGGCAGGCGCGGGTCGAATACCGTGGCCGGTGCGAGATGGTTCGGCTTGTCCAGCGCCCGTAACTGCTCGACCCAGGCCTTCCATTCCTCCAGCCCGTCAATGATCTGGGCCCGCTCGGCCTCGGTGTAGCTGACATCGAACAGCGCCTCGGCGGAACGCAGCTGCTCGCTGGAGATTTCTCCCCCCTGAGGCGAATCGGAAATCCCTTCCGTTTCGCCCGATTCCTGCCCCATTTGGCGACATCCGGCCCCCGCCAAGGCCGCTCCGGCGGCTGAAACCTTCAGGAAATCACGTCTCGTACTGCCCATCTCGGACCGCCCTCCCCAGCGCTATTCGCCTTTAAAACTAGGCCTTTCCGCATGCATGACACAAGGGCAGACAGCCCGGGTTCATCTGCAACGCGCAAAATTGCCTGTATGCGCGCATTCCGCTGCCACATTTGCTGATTAACCATGTTAATGAACCCTACCGGGCGAACTTTTTAAGGGGGAGGCCATGCCCTTAGACGCTGCACAAAACCGCGAGGTCGGGACGATCAATCGTCCGGTCGCAAAACAGTATGAGGACGACAGTTTCGAGCGTCCTGCAGACCAGGATGCGCAGTATGATCTGCGCTCACCGGTCGAGATGACCCGGCTGCGCAAGGCGATGTCCTTCGCCGATGCCCGCCGCCATGACATGATCCTGTTCCGCCGCACCTGGGATGGCGCGGTGTCGTTCAAGAGCACCCAGGGCGAAAGCGCGATCAAGCCGATCGAGCGGGCGGCGATTTATCCCAAATCGCACATCATGCACTTCTCGATCCTGGCCTCGCTGGTCCTGTTTGAAGGCCTGGCCAACGCTTATTTCTTCTCCAAGGGCTCTGACCTGGGTTTGCTGGGCGGCTGGCTGCAGGCCATCACCGTCTCCTTCACCAATGTCATCGCCGCCTTCTTCCTGATCGGGTTTTTGGGCTTCCGCCTGATGTCCAACCCGCATCGCCGCCTGCATATCGTGCTCGGCGTGGTGACCATTGTCGCGACCTCCGTGGCGCTGATCATGCTGAACCTGACGGCGGCGCATTTCCGCGACTTGCTGGAATTCAACGCCGCGACGCTGGCGCTGGGTGGGGCTGGCGAAACCGGTGAAGTCCTGGCCCCGGTCCTGGCCGTGCGCGAGAACCCGTTCGGGTTCCAGACGCTGGAAGCCCTGCTGCTCTTCATCCTGGGGACGACCTTTGCCGCCATCGCGGCGTATAAGGGCCGCACCTTCTCCGATCCGATCCTGGGCTATGCCGGCGTGTCCAAACGCCTGGAAACGGCCGCCAAGGATCTGGAACGGGCAACGGAAGCGGGCTACCGCAATGTCAAAAAGCTGAAAGAGCCGGAGCTGGAATTGCTGTCCAGAGCCAATGACCTGCTGATCGAGGTCAATGCTGACCTCGCCGGTCCGGGCATGCGCGAGCTGGGCGAGCGCAAGGCCGATCCGGTATAATCAAACGGGGAGCGGCGGCTGGGTGCCGCTCCTCATTCAACAGCGAAGCGACGGGGGGGAATATGTCGGGGCGCGACCTAATTGGTTTTTTCAATCTGATCATTGTCGCCGCCATTCTGGGCGGTATCAGCTACGCAGCCTTCGTCCTGACGCCGGACGAATACGATAACGACACCCTGTGCCTGGTCGGCGCCACACCGCCGCACCGCGTGGTCGTGATCGACAAGACCGATCTGTATTCACCGCAACAGGCCGGCTCGATCGAAGGCCTGATCCTGCGCGAACGCGATGGCCTGGATGTCGGCGAACGCATGTCGCTGTACGAGCTCAATGAGAGCGGCCAGCTGCGCAATACCAACCGCTTCTCCCTGTGCAATCCGGGCGCCGGCGAGCAGGTCAATCCGCTCTATCGCAATCCGGACCGGGTCCAGGCGCGCTATGAAGCCCTGTTCGCCGATCCGCTCGACCGCGCCCTCGCCGATCTCATCCTGCCGAAAAACGCCCCCAACAGCCCGATCATCGAGGCCCTGGCGCGTCTGAGCCAGGAGCCCGTATTCGACGAGACGGTTCCGGGCCGCCGCATCGTGCTGGTGTCGGACATGCTGCAGAACTCGGAGATCTTCTCCGTCTATGGCCGCAGCCGTGGCGATCTCGCCCAACGCCTGCCCAGTGCCGCCAGCGTGGCCAATGCGATCCGCGACACCTATGGCGATAATCTGCGCGGGGTGGAGATCGAAATCCGCCTGATCCCGCGTGAGCGCTGGGAAGCCGACCAGCGCGGACCGCTCCGCGCCTATTGGGACGATGTCTTTGACCGTCTGGGCATGCGGGCACGCTGGTCCGGCATCTGACAACGCGCTGATTTGAAATTGGAAATGCCGCCGCTCCACAGGCTCTGACGGAGTTGGCGGCATTGCGCGCTTCCGACTCAGCGCAAGATCATTCACTATATCTAGTATCGATAGAACACTCGGCTACTAGGTGTAGTGATATGGCGATGTATTCCCTTCACAGTGATGCTGATTGGCGCTGGGCGCGCTCGAGCCGCAATCCCTTTGTCGACCAGGATATTGTCAGCTTCTGCACGCCGAGCCCGCATCTTGTCGAACTCGCCTTCACCCTGGCAGATCACGGTCACACCCATGTCGGTGATGTCGCCCGGCTGGGTATCTACACCCTGACCGACCTCTCCGGCGGCGATCCGCGGCTAGCCGAACAATTGCGCCTGCGCCTGCAACGCGCCGGTCTGGATTTGGATATGCAATTGGCAGGCTGGCAGCGTCCGGTCGAGCCGTGTGACAGTTTCGCTGAATAATCTATTGAGCTGGGTGATCTAAGCTCTATCTGCCTCGTATTGAGTATGCGTTTGAGTATAGAGGCATGAGCGGATGATTACCGTCCACCATTTGAACAATTCGCGCTCGCAGCGCGTGCTCTGGATGCTGGAAGAGATCGGCGTCGAGTACGAGATTGCGAAGTATGACCGGGACGCCGAGACCATGCGCGCGCCCGCATCCCTGCGCGCCGTTCATCCGCTGGGCAAGTCCCCGGTCATCACCGATGGCGATATCACGGTCGCCGAGTCCGGCGCGATTATCGAATATCTCGCCAGCACCTACGGCCAGGCGCTGAAGCCAGAGTCCGGGACGCAGGAGCACCGCGACTGGGTCTACTGGCTGCACTTCGCAGAGGGCTCGCTGATGCCGCCCCTGCTGGTCAAGCTGATCGTCGGCCGCCTGACCGAGGCCAAAGTGCCCTTCTTCGTCAAGCCGGTGATCAAGGCGATCGCGAACCAGCTGGACACCAATTACACCGGCCCGGAAATCAAGAACCTCCTGAGCTATATCAATGAGCATCTGGAAGGCCGTAAATGGTTTGTCGGTGATGAGATCTCGGCAGCCGATATCCAGATGAGTTTTCCGCTGGAAGCCGGCGGATCGCGCTCGGACATGTTCGAGCAATACCCCAATGTCAAAGCCTTCGTAGACCGCATCCAGGCACGCCCGGCCTATAAGGCCGCGCTGGAACGCGGCGGCGCTTATGATTTTGCGAGCTGATCCCTCCTCCACCCAGCTCGGCGTGAAAAAGCCCCGGCCAATTGGCCGGGGCTTTCTTCTTGCGCGTTTTGCCGAGGCTTACTCGCCGACCGGCTCGATGTCGGAGCGGAACTCCACATCCATCTCCGCAGCGAGATAGGTGAAGGCCGCATAGGCCGCCACATTCTGGGCCAGCGCCTCCGGATCAATCTTGTCCAGCGTGTCGTCCGGCGTGTGGTGAAGGTCGAAATAATCCCGCCCGTTTTGCTGCAGGCGCACGGTCGGCACGCCAGCCATGGCCAGCGGGATGATATCCGGACCACCGCCCGGCACATTGCTGCCGCCGCGGATAATGCCGAGATGCTGGATCTCGCGATGGATGGCATCAATCGCCGGGTTGGCGCCCTCATCCACGTTGGAAACAAAACGCCAGATCGTATCGGCACCGAAATCGGACTCCGTGGCGATGACGTGGTTGGCCACCTCGCCCATATGCTGGGCGGCATAGGCGCGCGCGCCCAATAGGCCCACCTCCTCGGCGCCGAACATGACAACGCGGATGGTCCGGCGCGGACGCTGCGGCAAACGGGCAATGAGCTCGGCAGCCGCTACGGTAATGGCAATACCCGCCCCATCATCGACGGCGCCCGTACCCTGGTCCCAGCTGTCGAGGTGACCGCCGATCAGCACGATCTCATCCGGGCGCTCGCGGCCAACAATATCAAGAATGACATTGCCGCTGGTCACTTCCCCACGCCAGCCGGCGCCGGAGCGGATGCGGAATTCAATGGTCTCGCCACTTTCGTGCAACCGGCGCAGATGGTCGGCATCCGGATTGGAGACCGCCAGCACCGGTATATCGGCCCAGTCGCCATTGAGCGAAGACATCATCCCGGTATGGGCAAAGCGGCGGTTGGACGAGCCGACCGACCGCACAACCAGCGCTTCGGCACCGGCGCGCTCGGCATGCTGCCAGCCGACACGGCGACGCTGATTGGCCGGGCCATAGCCGGCGCCGGTCTGGCTCTTCACCATCATCTCGCCATCGACAAAGGCAATCCGCCCTTCCAGCGAACCGTCTTCGGCAGCCATGAGATCGTCAAGCGTTCGGAAATAGGCGATCTCGGCATTGATGGCGCGCAGACGCGGTGAGCGTCCCGAGCCGCCAAGCGAGGTGCCGTAGAGGACCTGCTCATAGGGCGCGGTCATGGTGATTTCCGTATCGCCGCGTTCCCAGAACGGCATGGAAAACTCTTCGATGCTCACACGGTCGAAACCGAGCTCCTCGCCCAGCTCGCGCCCCCATTCGCGGGCTCGGGCTTCCGCCTCAGACCCGCCGAGGCGCGGACCAACATCGGTGGTCAGCGATTCGACAATGTCCCAGGCCAGATCCGATTCCAGCGCCTGCTCGATCAGCAGCTGCGCGGTTTCCGCCTCATGTGGTTCGAGTTCATGCCGGTCCTGCGCAAACGCAGGCACGGTCAAAATGAGTGCCGCCCCGGCGGCGAGAATTGATTTCAACGGTGCCTCCCTTAGATATGCCGGGGAAGCTACGCGATGGGACCTTGCATCGGCAATGTCTCGATCTGCGCTAAAGCACAAGGATGCGCCATGACTACCTCAATTGAGCTCGTTATTTCCGGCCGTGCCCGCGATCTGGGTGGTTTTGAAGTGCGGCGGGTCCTGCCGGCCCCCAAACGGCGCCTGGTCGGCCCCTTCATCTTCTTTGACCAGATGGGCCCGGCCCAGTTCGAACCCGGCAAAGGCATTGATGTCCGCCCGCACCCGCATATCGGTCTGGCCACTGTAACCTACCTGTTCGACGGCGCATTGCGGCACCGGGACACGATCGGGATCGACACGGTAATACGCCCGGGCGAGGTCAACTGGATGACCGCCGGGTATGGCGTCGCCCACTCCGAGCGCACCCCCTCGCCCGAACGCGAGGATGGTCACTACATGTATGGCATTCAGACCTGGGTCGCCCTGCCGGAAGAAAATGAAGAAGACGAAGCACGCTTCCAGCATGCGGGCGCAGATGAGCTGCCCGACTTCGAGCGCGATGGCGCCCGCTTCCGGCTCATTCTCGGTACCGCGTGGGGCCACGTCGCACCAATCCGGCAATACTCCCCCATCTTCTATCTGCACGGCGAGCTACCGGCCGGCACGAACTTGCCGCTCGACATCGAGCATGAAGAGCGCGCCGTCTATCTCGTCCAGGGCGCGATGACGGTCGATGGCGTCGCGCTTCAACCTGGCGATATGGCAGTTATCGCCGCGGGAGCCGCTCCGGAGATGGCGGCGCAGGCGGATAGCCGCATCATGATCTGTGGCGGTGCGCCCTTGGGGGAACGCCACATCTACTGGAATTTTGTTGCGACCAGCAAAGACAAGATCGAGGCCGCCAAGGCGGCCTGGCAGCAAGCCGGCGAGACCGGTTTCCCGGCCGGCGGGCGGTTTTTAATGCCCGAAGGCGAGGATGAATTCATCCCGCTTCCCGAAGGCTAGGCGCGCGCTGCGGCCCCTCAAAACCTTCGACTGCGAATTTTGTTGCAAAAAGTGAGCTTGCCCGGATCCAGGCCGGGCAAGACAGCCCCGATTGGCCATCTCACTGCGGACAAATGGGAAAACGCGGATGGCGGCAAAATGTTTGCGATAACATCCGCTTCTCCGATTTTCACTGTGCTAAACTCTCGTGTCTTTAGGGGCTTTCCCGGCCGGATTTGATCTGGTACCGGCGGCTCTTCAACCGGGAGCCGGACGAGACGCGACAACGCGCCGCCGGCATAGGAGTGCGCGGATTGCCCGGCCTGAAAGAGGCCGGAGCACCGCCAAGCATCATGCCCGCCAAGTGTAGGAGCGGGCCAGTTGGGGGTTAGACAACATGTCCACCAGTGATCGTACCGAAGCAGACCGTCTCGACGGCGGCCTGAGCGCCATGGGCATCGAAACCGGCCAGATCAATCTCAACTGGAATGAAGCCCGCCTGTATCAGGAAATCGTCAGCCGTGGCGAAGGCGAAGTCGCCGAGGGCGGCGCCCTGGTCGTGAAGACCGGCGAGCACACCGGCCGGTCCGCCAAGGACAAGTTCACGGTTCGTGATGCCTCCACCGAAGACCAGGTCTGGTGGGACAATAACGCCTCCATGACGCCAGAGCAGTTCACCAACCTCTGGGACGACTTCAGGGCCCACATGGCCGGCAAGGAACTCTTCGTGCAACAGCTGTTCGGCGGCGCTGACACCGAGCATCGCCTGCCGGTCCGCGTCGTTAATGAGCTGGCCTGGCACTCGCTCTTCATCCGCCATCTGCTGCGCATTCCGGCTGCCGACGAATATGCCGGCTTCGACGCCCAGTTCACCATCGTGAACCTGCCGAGCTTCAAGGCTGACCCGGAGCGCCATGGCTGCCGCTCGGAAACCGTCATCGGTGTCGATTTCGATCGCAAGCTGGTGCTGATCGGCGGCACCTCCTATGCCGGTGAAACCAAGAAATCCGTCTTCACCATTCTCAACTACCTGCTGCCGGCCAAGGGCATCATGCCGATGCACTGCTCGGTTAATGCCGGCAAGGATGATGATGCCGCGATTTTCTTCGGCCTGTCCGGCACCGGCAAGACCACCCTCTCCGCCGATGCCAATCGCGAGCTGATCGGCGATGACGAGCACGGCTGGTCGCCCAATGGCCTGTTCAATTTCGAAGGCGGTTGTTACGCCAAGATGATCCGCCTCTCCGAAGAGGCCGAGCCGGAAATCTTTGCCACCACCAAGATGTGGGGCACGGTGCTGGAAAACGTGGTCATGGATCCGGTCACCCGCGAGCTGGACCTGGATGATGCCACCCTAGCGGAAAACTCGCGCGGCGCCTATCCGATCAGCGCGATCCCGAATGCCAGCGCCACGGGCACCTGCGGTCATCCGAAAAACCTCGTCATGCTGACCTGTGACGCCTTCGGCATCATGCCGCCGATCGCCAAGCTGACCCCGGCCCAGGCGATGTATCACTTCCTGTCGGGTTACACCGCCAAGGTCGCGGGCACCGAAAAGGGTGTGACCGAACCGTCCGCCACTTTCTCCGCCTGCTTCGGCGCGCCATTCATGCCGCGCCATCCGGCCGATTACGGGGCTTTGCTGCGAGAACTGATCGCCGAGCACGATGTCGATTGCTGGCTGGTCAATACCGGCTGGACCGGGGGCGCCTATGGCACCGGTCAGCGCATGCCGATCAAGGCCACCCGGGCTCTGCTCAATGCCGCGCTCGACGGATCCCTGAAAAGCGCCGCTTACCGCGAAGACGCCAATTTCGGCTTCATGGTCCCGGTATCCGTCGCCGGTGTGGACGATGCCATCCTGGACCCGCGTTCGACCTGGGCCGACAAGGACGCCTACGACGCCCAAGCGAGCAAGCTGGCCGCCATGTTCACCGAGAACTTCACGAAGTTCGAAGACCATGTGGCCCCCTATGTGCGCGCCGCTGCTCCCAAGCCGGCCGCCAAGACCAAGACGCTGGAAACCGCTGCGGAATAACGCTTTTCGGCCTTTGAACAGAAAATCCCCGCCATGGATATCCGGTGGGGATTTTTTGCATCAGTGATGCCTTTTATGTTCGCAGGCGCAAAAATCGTTTGACGTTAGGACCGTGTTGACGGTTTGATGGCCACGATTTCAACGAAGCGCGACGTGTTGCGCGCAACGGATTAAGTGAACCGCATGTCTATGAGCCATGTCATCGCCAGCGAAACGACCGTACAGGCCATCCGCCTGCCGGGGGTGATTTCGCGCGCGCAGACCATGCTCATGTCCACCATGACCACCATCATGACGACCTCCTATACCCGGGGGGCGGACGACGTGGACTAGCGGACAGACTAAAAAACCGCAGAACACCGAACCCGCTCCCGGCCTCCGGAAGCGGGTTTTTTCTTGCCCAAACACCAACGCCCAACGCCAGCAAACGCCAAACTCGAAGGAATAGACCCGTGAACGCTCTCAGCCCGCAACGCAGCCAGCATCGCATCTGCGTCCTCAAATTCGGATCTTCGGTCCTGCGTGACCATCATGACTATGCACGCATCGCGCATGAGATTTACCGCCATGTCCGCGAGGGTGAGAAAGTCGTCGCGGTTGTTTCGGCCCTGGACGGCGAGACCGATGCCCTGTTTGGCCTTGGCGAAGATGTTGGCGCGGGCGCTCATGATGCCCTGCTGGCGCGGCTGGTGCGTTGTGGCGAACTCAAATCCGCCGCCTTGCTCGGGCTGGCGCTGGAGCGGACGGGTGTGGCGTGTCAGGTGTTTGACCCCCATGAAATGGGTTTGCGGGCGGAAGGGGCGCCGCTCGACGCCAATCTGGCAGGGCTGGACGCGGCCAAGGTGTTTGCTCATCTCGACCAGCACGATGTTATCGTCGCCCCCGGGTTCTTTGGCGAAGGCGATCACGGGCCCTCTACGCTCGGCCGCGGCGGAACGGATTTGACGGCGGTGATGTTCGCCAGCTGGCTCGGCGCCGACCGGGCCCGTCTCATCAAGGACGTTGACGGCGTCTATTCCGATGATCCGGCTAAGGTCGCCAACGCCAAGCGTTTCGACCAGCTCGATTATGCCCAGGCAGCACAGGTCAGCCGCGGCCTGGTCCAGGAAAAGGCGATCCATGCCGCGCAATCCCTCGGTGTGGTTATTGAGGTTGCCGCCCTGGGCCGGGCCTATGCGACGCGGATCGCCACCGTGGAGGCCCGCCCGGGCCGCGTGCACGAGGCCGAACCGCTGCGCGTCGCCGTGCTCGGTCATGGCTCGGTCGGTCAGGGGGTGTGCGCACACCTGCTCGCCCATCCCGGCCGGTTTCAGCTCAACCCGGTCCTGGTTCGCGATCCCGGCAAACACATCCAGGCCAGCCCGCATCCAGAGTTGAGGTTCACCGACGATCCGCTGGCCGCCCTCGGCGAGCGCCCCGATATTGTCGTCGAGACCATCGGCGGTACGGGCCTGGCCCGTGCGCTGTCCCAGAGTGTCCTGCGTGAGGGCGCGCATCTGGTCTCGGCCAACAAGGCGGTCATCGCCAAGGACTTCGAACTCCTCCATGCGCTGGCCAGTGCCGGCGGTCAGCATTTGCGCTACTCCGCTGCGGTTGGCGGCGGCGCCCCTGTCCTGGAGGCCATCGACCGGCTCGGCCCCAACAAGGATATCGGCGCCATTGAAGGCGTCATGAACGGCACCTGTAACTTCATTTTCGGCCAGCTCGATGACGGCATCGCCCTGGATGACGCCATCAAGGAAGCCCAGGCCAAGGGTTTTGCCGAGGCCGATCCGAGCACCGATATCGACGGCTATGATGCCGCCGACAAACTCTCCATCCTGTGCTGGCACGCCTTCGGTGCCCGGGTCGATGTTCGCGATATCGAGCGGGACACGCTGCGCGCCCTCGCCCCGGAACGGATCGCTGCGGCCCGCGAGGATGGTTTGGTATTCAAGCAGATTGGCCGCGCCGACATCGCCGAGGACGGTCAGATCCGGGCCCGGGTGGAGATCCGCGCCCTGCCCCAGAGCCATCCCTTTGCCAGCCTGAAAAACGAAGCCAATGGCTTTCTTATCCGCCGGCCGCGCGAGACCGGTTGGGTCGCCGGCAAGGGGGCCGGACGCTGGCCGACCGCAGAGGCAGTGTTTGCCGACATCATGGATATCCAGCGCGCCGTCAGCGGCGCCGGGCTCGAGCCCTCGACAATCCCGTCCATTTTGGCCAAGTCTGAGGCAGAGCTTATGGGAGACGCCTCGGCATGAGGACAGGCCAGACGGTCCGCGCTACGGCGCCGGCCAGTATCGGTAATCTGGCGGTCGGGTTCGACGTACTCGGCCTCGCCTTTGACGCTGCCCGCGATACCGTTGTGGCGCATCGCAGTGATGCCCAGGGTGCCCGGCTCGGCGACGTCACCGGATTGGTCTCCAGCCTGCCGGCGGCTGTGGAGCAGAATTGCGCGCTCGCCGCCGCCCAAGCCGTTCTCGATGCTGCCAGAGCCGATTTCGGGGTCGTTCTGGATATTGACAAGGGCGTGCCCCTGAGCGCCGGCATGGGCGGCTCTGCGGCCTCTGCGGTAGCCGCAGCCGGCGCGGTCAATGCGCTTCTTCCCGAGCCGTTTGATAACGAGACGCTCTTGCCCCTGGCCATGGAAGGCGAGCGCGTCTCCGCTGATCCACCGCCCTGGGATAATGTCATGGCCAGCCTGTATGGCGGCCTCGTCCTTGCCGCGCGGCTAGACCCGCCGCTGATCCGCCCCCTGCCACTGCCGCAGGGCCTGTCCTGCCTGCTCTGGCACCCCGACCGCAAAATCGAAACCCAGGCCGCGCGCGACCTGCTGGCCGAGACGGTCGCGTTGCACACCGCCGTCGAGCATGCCCGCAATATGGCCAGCTTCATTGCCGCCTGCCACAGCGGAGATCTCGACCTGTTTGGTTCCGGATTGCGCGATATTCTGATCGAGCCGCAGCGCTTGCCGCTGCTGCCCGAACTCGCAGCCTTGCAGGCCGCAGCGCTTGAAGCCGGCGCACTGGGATGTTCCTTCTCCGGCTCCGGCCCGTCCGTTTTCGCCCTTATGCCTGACGCCCGCTTCGAGGCCGTCAGAGCTGCGATGCAGCATGTCTTCGATGCCGAGCAACTGACGGCGACGTCCTATACCGCGCCGCTGGTCTCGGCCGGCCTCAAAGTGGAGCCGGTGCAGTGATCTATGTCAGCACCCGCCAGGCCAGCGCTCCGGTCGATGCCGCCGCCGCCATTCGCGCCGGTGCAGCTCCGGATGGCGGTTTGTACATGCCGGCAGCCCTGCCTGTGCTCGACATTGAGCAATTCGACCCGGCCCGACCGCTAGCGCAGACCGCAGCTGATATCCTCGCCCCCTTCCTGGCCGGCAGCCCGCTTGAGGGTGAAGCCCGAGCCATGGCGGCAGACGCTTTCAATTTTCTGCTGAAGAGCGTGGATCTGGGCCAGTTAAGCGTATTGGAGCTGTTTCACGGCCCGACCGGCGCATTCAAGGATTTCGGGGCCCGCTTCCTGTTTCGCTGTCTCGACCGGATCGCCGGCGCCGACGCACCGGTCAGCGTGCTGGCCGCCACCTCGGGTGACACGGGTGGCGCGGTGGGGTGTGCAGCGGAAGGCCGGGCCCATGCCCGCGCCGTGATCCTGTTTCCCAAAGGGCGGATCTCCGCGTTTCAGGAACACCAGCTGTGCTGTTGGCGTGCACCGGTCCGAGCCCTGCGCGTCGACGGTGATTTCGATGCCTGCCAGACCTTGGTCAAACAGGCCTTCGCCGATCCGCAGCTGAGCGCCCGGCATGGCCTGACCTCCGCCAATTCCATCTCCATCGGCCGGCTTTTGCCCCAGGTCTGCTATTGGGCCCACGCCGCGCTCGGACATGCGGCGCAAGCCGGGCAGGCCCCCGGTCTGATCATTCCGAGCGGCAATCTGGGGAATGCGCTGGCGGCTCTGATCGCGCGCAATCTCGGCTTTCCCGTCGGACCCGTTGTGCTCGCCACCAACGCCAATGCCACGCTCGCCGATTGGGCACGGCATGGCGTCTTCGAGCCGCGGGCCTCAATCGCGACCCTCGCCAATGCCATGGATGTCGGCGCGCCGAGCAATTTTGAACGATTGGGCGCCCTGCCCGACCGGGCGATCCATTCCGTTGCATCCGTTCATGACGACGACATCCGCGCCACCATCCGTCGATGGCATGGCGAAACCGGCTATATCGCCTGCCCGCACACGGCCACCGGGCTGGCGGCCTTTGACCGGCTGGATGCAGATGCACAAAAAGAGCGCCCCTGGATCGTCGCCGCGACGGCGCATCCCTTCAAATTCGCTGACGCGGTCGAGCCCGTCATCAATGCTGAAATCGCTGCGCCGGACAATCTCGCCGGCGTTCTGGAGCGACCGGTCGAGGTCACCGATATCCGGGCGGACCTCACCGAGCTGGCGGCAGCCCTGGCGCATTGAGTTGCTCAAGCTGGCCCTGGCAGGCCCGTAAGAGCGCAGCATTATATTCGGCATCGGCCCGGTACACGCCCGCGGCCTGGCGCCAGTCCCGGCCCAGCCGCATCGGCTCCGGGTCGCGCGGCGAGCGCCGGCAGGCCGGCGGGGTTTCACTGCGGATCTTTGTGCTCAACTGCTGCAACTGCACGACCGGGTTCGACACCGGGACCGGGGACGGCGAAGGCGGCGTTGAACACGCGGACATCATCGTCAGAAGCAGGACAGGCATGCGTCGGGTCATAGGTTTCTCCCAGGCGTTTGAGCGCCAGCTGGGTGGATTGGGCTGCGTCCTCGAAGGCTTGTACGGCAGCGGCGTCAAAGCTGCGCCGGAGCGCGAGCTCCTCCTCAATGCGCGTGATCAGTGCGGAGACCTCAAAGCGCTCGGCAGCACGCTGGCGGCGCAACAAGGCCAGCTCCGCGCGGGTTTCGAGTTCGCGCTGAGCGTCGACCCCATCGCCCCGCCCCTTGAGATAGGCAGGCGCCGCCATCAATATTGCCCCAGCCAGGGCACCACCGATCCAGGACAATGAGGGGAATAAAGGCAATCGCAGCATGAGACAGGGCTTCCGTTGACGCTCCGGGAAGCATAGCGCCGCGCTGAACGGTGGGGATAAGCCCAGCGGCGCCCTTGCCCATTGGCCCATATCTCAGGCCAAAACAGCTCCGCTTCCTGCGTGTCGAAAATGGGGATTGATGCTGTGAGGGGCTTGCTCGCAAGAACGCGCCGGCATTGGGGCTAAAACGGCACAGTGCTTTCAAACACCATGGCTTCACCACCGACCGGATGCCTTAGCTCCAGCCTGCAGGCGTGCAGACATAAACGCGTGCTCGCCGCCAGCGCGGCGTCATCGGCATAGAGATTATCGCCCAGGATCGGATGGCCCAGGCTGAGCATATGCACCCGCAATTGGTGCGAACGCCCGGTCATCGGCGCCAGCGCGACGCGCGTCTGAGCGGCGGCTCGCTCAAGCACCCACCAGCGCGTCAGAGCCGCCTTGCCACGCTCATGATCGATCATCTGCTTGGGGCGATTGGGCCAATCGGTAATCAGCGGTGCTTCGACCTCTCCCGTATCAGCACTCATCGCGCCGGACACCAGTGCCTGATAGGTTTTGCGGGTCTGACGCTTTTCAAACTGCAGGCCGAGATGGCGATGCGCTTCGGCATTACGCGCCATGATGATGACACCGGATGTATCCATATCGAGCCGGTGCACGATCCGCGCATCAGCATAGACTTCCCGTGCTCGCGCCTCGAGGCAATCAGCATGGGCCTCAGGCTTTCCCCGCACGGTGAGCAAGCCGGAGGGCTTGTCGAGAACCAGGATATGATCATCGGCATGGATAACCGGCAACGGCCCCGCCGGCGGCGGGTCATACACAAAGGCGCGGGGCCCCGGATCGGTGTTCTCGTCGACGCTCATCACACCGCCCTAGATACACAAAACCCGCCAGGCGGAAAGCCTGGCGGATTTAATGGGCTGGCAAAAGTGACCAACCGACCTAGTGATCGCCCTGGATGATCAGCGTCACATTGCCATTGCCGCTCTGGCGGATGGAGGCCGCATGACCGTCGCCGACCTGGATGATACCGGCGCCATTATTGGACCCGAACTGGTCCGTCACAGCGCTGTTATTGCGCCCCATCTGCGACACGCCGACAATATTGCGGTTGCCGGTCTGGCGGCTATAGCTGAAGTTGGAGAGCCCGTCCTGGCCGACCACGGCGTCATTATCGCGGCCATACTGGTCGACATGGGACTCGTTGAAATATCCGTTCTGGCCCACCGTGGTGCCATTGCGCGCCCCGTCCTGGATCACCGTGACATACTGGCGGCCGCCGCGCTGACGGATCACCATGCGCTGGGCATGCCCGCCTTGGCGGCCGGCGATTTCATTCTGATAGCCCTGCTGCTGAACACTGACGCGATTGCGTGACTGGGCCTCTGCCGGTGCAACCACACCAAGGACAGAAATGGCGGCAATGGCACTGGCGATAGCGAAACGCATATTCATGTACTTACTCCGTTACTGTGTGCCCGACGCCCGATGCATCAAAGGCAGGAACAGGTTTAAACCAGCCCGGATGAGCGCTTGCTGAGGCCGGTATTCAGGCAGCCGCCAGCTAGCTGAACGCTGCATGGACAGGCCCGCAGAACGAAAAAGGCCCGGCGGTTGGCCGGGCCTTTCAAGGCGCAAGGGCGGGTGTGCCGCGCTAGAAGCGCAACATTGGCCGCCGTGCAGGGGACTGGGCCCGCGAAGGCAGCTGAGCCGAGGCCTGCGGCGAAGCCTGGGCCGTCGGGAAGGGTTCGCCGCGGCCATTGAAAATCCCGACGTCCCGGGTCTGGCAGATCTCGCGGCCGCGACGGTCGAAGACCCGCAGCTCGCCGCGATAATCAATCAGATGACCATGGGTCCGGGCCGGGGCATTGCGGCTGTGCAGGAAGTTACCCGGAATCATTTGCGGGTGACGCATGAAGGTCATCAAGATCCGGTCATTCCCGGCGCCAAGGCTGAACGGCCCGCTGGCATCGATCAGGACTTCACTGTCGGGCACATTTTCCTGCAGCGAGAAGGAATAATAGCCCGCCTGCACTGCCGTCGTACGCACGCGCACCGAAGTGCCCACCGGCATTTCACGCACCTCGATCTGGCAGGCCTGGGACTGAGGCTGGAACTGGGCCTCTCCCGCAGCAGCCAATGACAGGCTCGCCGCTGCGACGGCCAGAAGGTTTATTCCGCTTGTCTTCAAGCTACGCATCATACTCCACTCCCTACTCGGGCGAGCACCAAAGCCCGCGATCGATGCAAGACTGCGCCATGCAGGCTGAGCCGGGCCTGAGTGTGTGGTTCAACCGGGGTTAATCTGAGAGTGTCGAGGGCCAAGACCGGAGCGGACACAAAGATAAACCCGCCAGCGGGTTCTTATTGGGTGCGGGGGTAGGATTGTACTCCGCGCTTTCAGCGCTCCGCCGGCCTTGGCCCTTTTTCGCCGGGCTCCCGCCCGGCTGGGCCGGCGGCTGAACCTACTTTTTCGCAGCTTCAAAACATCTGCCTCGGGCCAACAAAAAAAGCCCCCCGTTCGGGAGGCTTTTGTTTTGGGTGCGGGGGTAGGATTTGAACCTACGACCTTCAGGTTATGAGAGAATTCCGGGGGCTGTCACGCGATGACGCCGAGCGTCGCCATGCCGCCATTTATCACTTATTTTCAAGATGTTGCGTTGACACGAATGACTCTGAGCGTCACCGTGACCACCCTGTGAAACGCTCCCAACTGCTTCCTATATGCTTCCAAATTTTTGACGCCATGAAATCGATCACGAAACGTTCCGTTGACGCCCTCACCCCGAAAGACCGCGAATTCTTCGTCTGGGATCGCCAGATTCCCGGCTTCGGCGTGCGCGTCTCCCCGAAAGGCCGGAAGGTCTATGTGGTCCAGTATCGAAATGGCGGACGCACCCGCCGCATGAGCCTCGGCGTTCACGGCGCGATCACGCCGGATCAGGCGCGCGACCTCGCACGTCAGCGCCTGGGCGAAGTGGCCAGCGGCGAAGACCCGTCCGGGCAGGTTCAACGCGAGCGCCGCGCGCCCAACATCAACGCCTTGTGTGATCGCTTCCTGGACGAATACGTCCCGCTTCGCTGCAAGCCGACCACCGCGCGCGAATATCGCCGCGCCTGCGATCTGTTCATTCGGCCCAAACTCGGCACGCATCGCATCCAGGACGTAACCCGTCCCGACGTGGCCGAGCTTCATCACAATTTGCGCAACAAACCCTATCAGGCGAACCGCGTTCTCGGCGTGCTCTCCAAGATGTTCAACCTCGCGGAAGTCTGGGGATTGCGGCCCGACGGGTCTAATCCGACACGACACGTGCAAAAGTACCCAGAGCGCAAACGCGAGCGTTTCCTTTCACCTGAAGAGATCGAAACCCTGTGGCAGACCCTCGAACACGTGGTTACACGTGGCGATGAGACGGTTCATGTCGCCGCCGCGTTCAAGCTTTTGCTGCTCACCGGATGCCGCCTATCCGAAATCCAGACCATGAAGTGGTCCTACATACGCGGAAACACGCTGTGGCTTCCCGACGCCAAGACCGGTCCTCGACGTGTCATCCTAAGCGCGTCCGCCCTGCAATTGATCGCGGACTTGCCGAGCGTTGATGGAAATCCCTACGTGATCGTCGGCGCTATAGATGGCCAGCATGTCACCGATCTCCAAAAACCTTGGCGACGCATCCGCAAGGAAGCCAAGCTTGAAGACGTGCGCATCCATGATCTTCGGCACACCTACGCCTCGCTCGCGGCAATGGCCGGGCATTCCCTTCATATGATCGGCAAGCTTCTCGGTCACACGCAGGCGCAGACCACCGCTCGTTATGCGCACCTGGCCGACGCTGTGACGCGTCGCGCTGCCGATGAGGTCGACGGGCTGATTTCCGGCTTTCTCGGCCCCTCCGGCGAATCGAGCGAGAGCAACGTAACTCCTATTCGAAGTGATATTGCCTAATGAACAAACAGCAGATTGCCGCCGCTCTCATTCGCGAGCGTTTCCAACATGCTGGTGTTGCCCTTCCATCCACGCCAGAAATTGAAGCCATAGCGGAGAAGTACGGCGTACCCGCCGAGCTTCACTTCGAATCCCGCCTGCTTAATTGGGCGGACGCTTATCACCGTGCCGATATCCACCAGGACCAACGCCCGTCTTCCTCTCGAATGCGTACCGAGGCGAAAGCGATCCAGTCCGCAGCGAAGCGGCTCTCACGCTTACTCAAAGACACGCCACCGCACGCGCTCAATGCCGTTTCCGCGATTTGGATCGAAGAAGACGACACAGACACAACGACCGCGAAAGAGACCGGGGTGCTCGATCAATTGGTAGAGCACCCCAATCGCTACACCATCGATCTCGCGAAGCTACGATCCAGCCTCGCCGTCCTGATCGAAGGAGCGCAGCAAACTATCGACGGAGCGTCCTATCTGATCAATGAGAGGAAGCTGCATCCACGCGGAAGACCGACGCGTGCGAAAGGTCCCGACGCTATCGCAATTGCAGTCGAAAACGTGAGGCGGTTTTGGCATCGAGACTTAGGCCGGGATTTCTCGTGTCGACTGACCGAGGACCGATTTAAACCAGGCAATGAAGCGACCGCTTTCACTTTCGAAGTCGTTCGGTCTATCGCCCCGAAGGCAACGATTTCCAACATCGAAACAGCGATGCAACACGCGATTTCTGAAGCCCGTTCAGCGGGTTAGTCCGCGTGGATTTTTTGAAAATTTTTTCATCGAATTACCCACGGGACATTCCGCAGCGCTCCTAACAGTCTCTCTTCATCACCAGGCACACGGTGTGCCGGAACGATTGGAGAGACCAATGAATCAAATTGATGCGAAAGACCCGCGCGCTCTGGTCGACGAGCGCGCCGCTGCAAACTTCCTCTGCCTGTCAGAACGCACGTTGCGCAATTGGCGCACTCGCGGCAACGGCCCGAAATTCGTGAAAATCTCTACGCGCTGCATTCGTTATCGCGTCCAAGACCTGCTCGACTGGTCAGACAAGCGAACCCGCCGCTCGACATCTGACCTCGGCATTTTCCACTAACCAGTTTTTGCCCTGGCGGGGCTGACCCCACCGTCAGGGATTTTTGGAGAGCATCGCTCCCGAAAAGGGGCCGGAGATCGCTCCGGCCCCGACGGGAGAGCTTTATCCGCTCTCCAAAAAAGAAAGGGGTCTCAGCGCGAAGCGCGCACTTCAATAAACTCAGAAAGGAACTTCTCATGTCGAAAATCGGCATTTTGAACCCGACCGGCCCCGGCGATTTTTGGTCCGACCTTCGCGGAAAAATCCGTACTCTCAATTTCAAAGCGGATATCCGCGTGGAAGCCATCCGCGATCCCAACGCAAGCCCCGACGCTCCGTCGCACCGCGTCTATGTTCGCGATGCGGAAGGCGATCAGATGGAGCTTGGCAGCGCCTGGTCTCGCACGCTCAATCGCGGCCCCAACGCGGGCGGCACATTCCTCTCCGTCACCCTCGACGACCCGAGTCTTCCCCATCCGCTCAACTTCGCCGTCTTCAAGGACGGTGATGATGCCGTCGCCACTTGGCGGCGTCGCCAGGAACAATCCGCTTAGAACGCCAGAGGTCCTAGAGAGGGGTCCTTGTATCACCCCTCTCTGGGCATACACGAGCACTCAAAATGACTGCCCCCATACTTCTTCACGCCGGTTTTGACGGCCTTGACCTTTCCTACAACACGCAGATAGGTCCCGACCTCCACAACGCGCTATGCGCCGCAAAAGCGGTCGCCGCCGAGGAGAGGCGAGCGCAGCCGGCAACGTTCGCAGGACATGGCTTTCTGGTCGAAGGTCACGGCGCAAGAGGCGGCTATACATTTGTGGTGAACACTGGCGAGCTCGGGGCGCTCTGGTGGTTCAAAGAGCCTCGCTCAACGCAAGACCCTTGGGGCGTTCGCGTTTCTTGCCGTGCCCTCCCCCTCGCAGTGCACGGGCTCGAAGCAGTCAAAAAAAGCCTGGATGATTTTCTGACCGATCTAGGGATCGTCTTCACCGAGGTGGATCGTCGGATTTCTCGGATCGATTACGCAATCGATTTCCTCGCGCCTGGCTTCGAGATTCAGCCTGAAAATTTCGTTTGTCATGCACGACGGTCAAAAGCCTTAGACGGCGAATTTTCAGCCGATCAGCGCGGAACGAAATACAATGGCATCCGCATCGGAAAGATGCCAAACGCTCAGATATGCATCTACGACAAACGTCGCGAGGTGATCGATAAGCGAAAGTCTTTTTGGTGGGAAATTTGGGCCAGAAGGGCTCAAGCGAACGGCGTTAAGCTTTCAAAGGCATCTGAAATCTGGCGCTTCGAATTTCGGGCGGGTCGGGATGCTATTACGAAGTGTCTGAAGCGGAAGACATGGGAGGCTTTTGCGAATGATCCGCCTCTGCTTTTTCAAAAGATCGCTCACCAAACGCGCTTAGCTGAGCCACATTCAGATCAGAACCGGGCACGCTGGCCAAATTCGACACTTTGGGACCATTGCCAGAAGACGATTGACGAAATCAGCGTTGCCTTCAATCTTGAGTATGACGTCGATCAGATCGCAAAGCAATTGCACTCCGAGTATCTTAGAACGTTGGAAAAGCAAACCGTTGGCCTGATCGTGTCACAAGCCTGTGCGTACGGAATTGGTGCAAAGGACATCCCAGTGATGCTTGAACAGGTCGGACTTGATGTCAGCGAAGCGCTCGCGGCGAAAGGGGACGATGTGATAGAATATTTTGCGCGACGCGCTGCAGCCGTTCGTTCGAAATTTCGAACCTAAGCGGCTCGTCCCGTTCGAAATAACCCCTCAAACCCTAAAGCGAGCTAACGGCCATGGGCTAATCACCAGGCTGCCACCATTGCACCCAAAGCCCCTCATCTTCGAGCCGCACCCATATAAGCAACGCCATTAAGAGGCGATCTAGATGGTCCAACATGGGATCAGTAGATGGATTAGGAATGTACGGAAGGGCATCAAACTGCTCCTGTAAGTCGCTGCGAAATAAAAGAAACCAGTCGAACAGGTCCGCTTCTCTCAATGCGTCAACCAAGGCTGAGGGAGGTGAAAACTCTGTTCCCACCGCATCCAAGAATCCTGCAATTCGGGCGGACAAGTGACCCAAGTTAATCGCGTGTCCCAACCCCGGATGAAACACATCGGACGGATCAGTGACCTCGCCTGAAGTTAGCAGCGCCACCATCCCCTCGACAGCCTCGGTGAGATATCGAGAATACGTGTCCACTTCACTCTCTAGGTGATCCTCCCCACCCAGCCCAGCAGCCAAACGCTGTGAAAAATAACAATCGAGTGGGCAGAAGTTATACCTGGAAAGGGCTCTGCGAAGGTCGCTATCGATGTGATCCTCGGGAGCCTGGGTATATCGTGCGCGGAAATCCGTCAGAATGACTGGACCGAGTGCGCCCGCAACAGCTTGTATGCCGAAGTTCATGCTTTGCTCATCAAGCAGCATCCTGCCAAAGCTGCTATGAATGATGGGGTGTGATTTCGTAATTCCATCGACTTCAAACGTCTGTGTTACAGAACTAGTTATATAGTGCTCTTCTTGATTTGACGGCAGCGTGGGCTCGCAATTGTGCTCATCAGCAAATGCGCGCGCCGAATGGAAAAGATCATCTGTAAAGGTGATCCCATCTAGCCCGTTCAATGGAAAGTATTTGTGATACGCACGAGCAACCATCGCCGCAGAGTTTGCAATATCGTGCGCTTCTTCCTTGTCGCCCCCCCCGTGGAAGGCCACCGGTATGCTTGGGATAGTGTCCGTGGCGATTTCAATTGGCGGATTGGCTAACTGCGGCGTGGGCGGTGAAAGCAATCCCGACTTCGCCTCGTCCACGAACTGCTGAACCACATCGAGTGTTCCCGATCCGATGCGCGCATAGTCAGCAGGTGTCTTTTGCCCAAGCGTGGGCGCTAGTACAAACTCGGAAGCTAAGCGCATGGCTTGCTGAGCATAGGTTTCAGCGTTCCATTCAAAGCCGTCGCCTTTGTGGGCAACAAGTACGCGACGGGAAGATACCGGAAAAATGAATGCGCCCTGGTCGCGGGAATTGTTAAGCAGCGCGGGGCTCCAGTTTCCATTCCTATCAACTGCCAATCCGATACAATCCGGTAGAATGATTGAGGGCGAGTCCGAATTAATAATTTCCCACTCAAGCCCTGCAAACTCTTCCGTTCGTTTTGAAGGCGCCAGGTCTCGACGCAATGCTTTAAGGTGTGCTTCTCTGGCTATGTCCAAGCCGTTCTGATCCAAGTATTCACGAAAAGGTTCGAAAGACGTCTCAACCGACGCTAGCAAAGTGTCCGCCTTCTCTCGCAACACTCGTCGTACTATGCGCTGCAGAACGTGCGTAGGCACATTGAGTGTAGTCGCTACGTTATTATGGGCGAGCTCTCGCAGTAGGCCGGTTTCTAACGCTTCGTGCATTCTGCCATCAGCGCCAAAAAGTTGAGCTTTCAGAAACTCGGGTTCGGATACCGTCTCTACAATGTCGTTGAACAAGTTAGATTGTAGCTCATACATGGCTACGCGTAGGTGCTTCGCTCTAAGCAACAAGTGAGCAAGTAGGCGTGCAGCGTTGCTACTCAATTGATCGTCTAGCTTAGCCACGCTCCGCAGTGCTTCCGCCGTATCAATTAGTGAGCGCTCATAAACCGTTATGCGATCATCGTCCTCGCTAGTTCCGTCCGGGCCTGGAGCCCCATAGAAATCTCGCTGTGCGGCGAGATTAGTCATGTTTACGAGCTTAGGCTCACCTGCCTGTGTCAAACGCCAAAGATGAGTTGGTTTTTCTGGCGCGCCAAAGCCCTTGAGGAAAAATCTGGGGATGAAGTGGTGCTTCCTGCCAGCCATACTCTCATTCCACGATCAATAGCTTCAAACCAAACTTATAAACTTCGAATGAGCGCCCTTTGGATCGGCGATCACCGCTCGTTAGTCCTCACCACTTCGGCCTACGCCAACTAACGCGCTTAAGCGGTACCAGCGTTCCTTGTTCATGGCAGCCAAGTGACATAAGCTCAAGCCACAATCAGGGGTGGACGAATGACTGACCGCACTAAAGAAATGACGACTTTCGAAGGAAACGATGATAGCTCGGTTCCCGCCAACCAGATCGATCTTGGCACATCTCAGGTGGTCGATCTAACAGGTCTCTCCGAGGACCAGGCTTCTGAACTTCGACGGCAATACGCTTCCGGAATGATCGACATTCATCGAAAAGCACAGGAGCTTAAAGTTGACGTCGGCGCACTAGAAGCTGGCCTGAGCACCTTCAATGACCAAGCAACCAGGGCATCAGAAGCGGGTCATAGCGCGACTATAACCCACACGCAGACAACGGCCGCGGGCCGGACAGAGGTGGTAATTGGGAACACTGAACGCGCGGCATCAGGAAAAATTTCTCGTTCGGCCGCGGGCCAAGCAGATATCACGGTTTGGCTAGCCGCGATTGGAGCCGGCGCGGCCATAGTGATCGCCCTGATCGCCTTTAATTGATGTTTCGTCGTCAGATTAAATGCCGGTCAGAAGAAGAAGCGCGAAGTGCGCTCCGGCAGTTTCAGCAAGAAGTCCAGCAAATTCGCCTTTCTGAGGCTGAGCGGGATATGCTGAACGAACAAGTCGAGTTGACGCTTCAGCAATTCATCAACCAATTGTCGAGCGATTTAACTCGCCTCATTCGTATCGAGCGGACTTTTACCGGTCAGGGGTACGCTGTCACTGTGGCGGCCACGAACGCTCCGCAACCCTGGCTCACTCGTCTTTGGTCGCTAATCGCTGGAAAGCGATAATGTCCCGATACACCCGAAAACGCCCACCGACCTCGCGAAAGCGATCCGCTAAACCCCGATACCCGTCGTATGGTTCGGAGCGCGCGAGACAGCACATCCGGGAAGCTGACGCTTTTTCAGCAGAAATGGGCGGACTAGACCGAGACGTAAAAGAGTATTTCTTCAATCTCCCGGAGAAGGAGCTAAATCAGGTTCTGAGGGACTACGGTCGGCAATATGGCCCTGAGAAGGAGGAATACGCACGATCAGCTTACCGTCGTTGGAGAACCGGAACTACGAAGATGTCTGGGTTGGTTGCGAAGCGTTTGTTCGCTTTTCTTCCTCCGAGAATGCCGATTAGGACGAAGTACCAGCTTGCAGGAAATGTTTGGCGACATTTCGGCCCATCGTCCCGAAACTACTTCCGAGTGGGCCCTGACACGCCGCAGCAGCTAGTTCTAAACGAAGTCCTCGCGCGGCTAGATGCAGTAGTAACCCCATATAACACCCCTCAGAATGTTCAGCGGCGCTTTGATTGGCTCGCAGGAGCGGATGTCGAGCTTCAGGAGAAGCTACTCAACCATTTTAGGGAGGAGGAGAAGAAGCTAGCGCTCGAAAAAATCTCGCTGGAATTACCGATGCTTCAGAACCAGGTGCGCGAACATCCAGATACGACAGCAGTCGCCCGGTCCACCCTCCAGGTTAATAAGCACGAAATCCAAATCCGCGTGGAAGCCCAGCTTTTAGATCAATTCAAAGAAGGGGCGCCCGATCAATCGCGGTTCTCGCCGCGCGCCTCCACCGATTCAAACTGGGGCCTCATATTTTTCGTCGGCTTCATCGTGCTAGCAATTTTGGCCTCAATGGGCGCCTTCGATTGACCCTCTAACCGAGGCTTTCACACGCTATCCCATCCCCATCCCGGTCGAGACGGTGGGGGTCACCGGGACCAGCAGCTTCGAAAAATGCTTGAGCTTCACGCCAGCTTTCAAAGTCACCACAATTACGGTCGCTGCCTTTGACCGGATTGGCTAGCGGCAAAGCTGACTCTAGGCGCTCACCTCTACGCCACCGCCAAGGCTCTATGAAATTCCCCTGCCACACTCCCACTCGTTCCAAACGCGCCCTATCTTCGTCGTGCACGTAATCAAGCGAATATCGCCTATACGAGAGTGCGTGCCCCTCGCTCACCATTGCCCTGTTTAATTCGACACCATTCGAAAAACAGATTCCGATCAGCCTTCCATAGCGATCCTCGCCGCTCACTAGGCAGCGGGTTGGGTGTCGGTTGATTAGCCTGGAAAGAAAGTGCGCCGCCTGTTGGCCGCACCTGTATCTATTCCCGGCTTCATCGAGGCAAGATTGCCCGCTCTCTGGTGCATCGACACCGTGCAAGCGGATGCGTTGGCCATTTAGCTCTAGAGTGTCGCCGTCCACCACGGAAGCGACCCCAACGGCCTCAGCTTGCGTCAATGTCACCAAAGACAGAGCGAGGAGAGTAATCATCGGCATCTTCCCTGCGAAACGAGACGGATCACGACCTTAAGCCCAATTCGTTCGATAGAATACCTAAAGTCGATTCACCGAACAGGATGATTTGGCGACTGCGGTAAGCTTTGCCCTGGCTGCAACAACCCACCTGCTTCCAATATGCTTCCAAATCCGAAATCGCCACCTTGCGCCCAAAACAAAAAACCCGCCAACTCATTGAGTTAGCGGGTTTATTTTGGGTGCGGGGGTAGGATTTGAACCTACGACCTTCAGGTTATGAGCCTGACGAGCTACCGGGCTGCTCCACCCCGCATCAAGAGGTGTCCCAAGGCGCTGTGTGCGCCGGAAGGAGCGCGTATGTAGGATGTGTGCCGGGCGCCGTCAACACTCAAGCTGCGGTTTCAGCCTTTGCTCTGCAGCGCGTCGATAGGCCTGGACCCATTAAGCTTTTCTCCCTGGGCTTTGCAGCCGGCCCGGTGTCGGGCAAGCTGGACACTCACACGGCCTGACAGCCCGGGATGATAAAGACATGGCTAAACCCCACCAAGAGCGCGCAATACTGCACACGCTCCTGCCTGCCGCCCTCCTCGTACTCGCCACAGCCCTGCCTGGGGCCACAGCACAATGGGATGATCCGCGCCTTGTTGGCCGCTGGTATGGCCATGATTATCACCGCGACCAGGATCGTTATTACCAGCGCATCGCCGAGCGCACGCCTGACGGACGCTTCATCCTGGAATTCCGTCGCTATGAACAATGCCAGCTGATCGAACAACAGACGATCAGCGGTACCTGGTGGGTGAATGGCGACTTCTGGGGCACCCAGGCCGATCTCGTCGACGGTTATGCCACGCGGCTGGAAAACACTTACATCCTCACAAGCTATGACGGCACCCATACCACCTATCGCCATCCCTCCACCGGCAATGAATTCACCTATGAGCGTGTCGATCCGGAATTCGAATTCCCGGCCTGTGACTTGATGATGTAGCCGTGCAAGGGCGTGTTTTCGCTTGGCCAGTCCGTGAACGACAAAACCCCCGCTGAGTTATCAGCGGGGGTTTTTGTTTTGATTGGAGAGGGTTGATCTAGCGTGCAGACCGGGCAGCGACCTACTCTCCC
>NZ_JASBRQ010000025.1 GCF_030149425.1 Maricaulis sp.
CGGCACGGAAGTCACGCTCGGCGGCGATGAGCTGCTGATCATGCGCGAGTCCGACATCCTCGGCGTTGTCGGCTAAGCGACCGCCCAGCGAACCTGAAACACACTCAATAAGGGAGCCATATCATGGCTGCTAAAGACGTATTCTTCTCCTCCGATGCCCGCGACCGCATGCTCAAGGGCGTCGACATCCTCGCCAACGCTGTGAAAGTCACGCTCGGCCCGAAAGGCCGCAATGTGGTGATCGAAAAGTCCTTCGGCGCTCCGCGCACCACCAAGGACGGCGTTTCTGTCGCCAAAGAGATCGAACTGGCAGACAAGTTCGAAAACATGGGCGCCCAGATGATCCGCGAAGTCGCGTCCAAGACGAACGACGTCGCCGGTGACGGCACCACGACCGCGACGGTCCTGGCCCAGTCCATCGTCCGCGAAGGCATGAAGTCGGTTGCTGCCGGCATGAACCCGATGGACCTGAAGCGCGGCATCGACAAGGCAACCGCCATCATCGTCGAGGACATCAAAGCTCAGTCCACCCCGATCAAAGGCTCTGAAGAAGTCGCCCAGGTCGGCACCATCTCCGCAAACGGCGACAGCCAGATCGGCAATGACATTGCACACGCAATGGAAAAGGTCGGCAATGAAGGCGTGATCACCGTCGAGGAAGCCAAGTCGCTGGAAACCGAGCTGGACGTCGTTGAAGGCATGCAGTTCGACCGCGGCTACCTGTCTCCGTACTTCATCACCGACGCCGACAAGATGCAGGCTGACCTGGAAGAGCCCTTCATCCTGCTGCACGAGAAGAAGCTGACCTCCCTGCAGCCGATGCTGCCGATCCTGGAAAGCGTTGTTCAGTCCGGCCGTCCGCTGCTGATCATCGCCGAGGACGTTGAAGGCGAAGCGCTGGCCACCCTCGTGGTCAACAAGCTGCGCGGCGGTCTGAAAATCGCTGCTGTCAAAGCTCCGGGCTTCGGCGATCGCCGCAAGGCCATGCTGGAAGACATCGCCATCCTGACCGGTGGCCAGGTCATCTCTGAAGACCTCGGCATCAAGCTGGAAACCGTCTCCCTGGATATGCTCGGCACCGCCAAGCGCATCAACATCACCAAAGACGACACCACCATCGTCGACGGTGCCGGTGGCCAGGAAGCGATCGAAGCGCGCGTGACCCAGATCCGCCGCCAGATCGAAGAGACGACCTCCGACTATGATCGTGAAAAGCTGCAGGAACGCCTGGCCAAGCTGGCTGGCGGCGTGGCCGTGATCAAGGTTGGCGGCGCCACCGAGATCGAAGTGAAAGAGAAGAAAGACCGCGTCGACGACGCCCTCAACGCGACCCGCGCGGCCGTTGAAGAAGGCATCGTCACCGGCGGCGGCACCGCGCTCCTGCGTGCGTCCCGCAAGCTGGACGGTGTGGAAGGCGACAATGCTGACCAGACCCAGGGTGTGCGCATCATCGCGCGTGCCCTGCAGGCGCCGATCCGTCAGATCGTCGAGAATGCCGGCGTGGAAGGTTCCATCGTCGTTGGCAAAATCCTCGAGAACGACAGCAACACCTTCGGCTTCAACGCCCAGACCGAAGAGTATGGCGACATGCTCTCCTTCGGCGTCATCGACCCGGCCAAAGTTGTCCGCACGGCTCTGCAGGACGCGGCCTCCGTCGCTTCCCTGCTGATCACCACGGAAGCTGCTGTCGCCGACGCGCCGAAAGAAGAAGGCGCTGCCCCGGCCATGCCGGACATGGGCGGCATGGGTGGCATGGGCGGCATGATGTAATCATGCCGGTCATCTGACCGACTTAAGTGAAGGCCCGCTCCACCGAGCGGGCCTTTTCTTTTTGGCATCGGCACTGCGGCCGACCGCTAAGTCTACATCGCCTGATGCTCGTCGCGCTCGTTCAGCGCGAGGGCGGTATCGAATTTGACCGTGGTAAAGACCACCGACGTCTCAAAGCGCTGAATGGCCGGGTCGGAGAGAAGCTGTGTCTCGGCCCAAGCCTCGTAGCCGGACAGGTTTTCGGCGTGAACGTGCAAGATGAAATCCACCTCTCCGGCGATGGAATAGACTTGCGATACCTGCGCATCTTCCAGCATCCGTTGGCGGAAGGCGTTGTAATGCCCTACCTGATCATCCCGGAAGATCACCGAGACAATCAAGGTTTCCGCGATCTGATTGCGGTCGAGAATGGCGACGTCGGCAGCGATCACGCCGGTTTTACGCAAGCGCTCGAGCCGGCGCCTTACAGCCGTTTCGGAGAGATTGACCTGTTGTGCAATCTCTCGATTGGCCAGCCGGTTATTGCTCTGAACGATGCCCAAAATCGCGCGGTCGAAGGGGTCGAGATATATGGCTGGCCTCCAAGGATGCGAATTTCGGCGTTCGGTGTACGGATTTCGCCCGATATCGTCCAGTTTTTCGCGATATGAATTCGAGAATGACCAAGAGGAGTTCCCGATGATGTCCCTTTTCCGCGTGATTTGCGCTGGATTATTGTCCTGTTTGCTTTGCGTTGGTGCGGGCGCACAGACCGCCGGCCGTGCGCAAATCGAAACCCTGATCGACGACTTCCTGGCCGAACATGATGTGCCGGGCGCGATCGTCCTGATCGAGCACGGCAGTCAACGGGTCGTCTTTGCGCAGGGATTGGCGGAGCGCGAGACGGGGCGCCCCATGTCTGCTGACCATTTGCTGCGCATGGCCAGTGTCGGCAAAGTCTATACGGCCGCCGTCATTCACCGCATGGTGCTGGATGGATCGCTCGATCTCGACGGTCAGCTGGGGCAATATATCGAACCCGCCTGGCTCACCGGTATAGCCAATGCGGACACCGTCACTGTTCGACAGTTACTCAATCATACCAGTGGCATACCGGACTATTATGACGATGACTGGTTTGCGACGGTCGATGCCGAGCATGTGAACACGGCGCAGAATACACTCGACAGCATCCGCCAGCAGCCGGCCCTTTTTGCACCCGGGACGGAGTACGCCTACTCCAACAGCAATTACCAGTTTCTCGGCTTGATCGCTGAACAGGTTTCGGGCCGCCCGCTGGGCGAGCTCATGCAGGAGATCATCTTCACGCCGCTTCAGCTGGCCGACACAGGGTACAATATCCAGTTCGCGCCGAATGACCTTATTCATGGCTATGGCAGCACGCTCGATCCAGAGGTCGATACCTACCTGCTACAGGAGAATATGGGCCCGGATGGAGGCGTTTTCGCCACCGCAGACGAAGCCGCCGACGTGCTCAACGCGTTGTTCGCGGCCGATGGTGAGCTGGCCGATATCGGGCAATCAATGCTGTCCGACAAGTTTGAACATGGCGAGGGCCGTTATCGGGCCCTTGGTCCGAGTTTTACCGAGCATGAGATCGGTTTTGATTATGTCGCTCATGGCGGCTCGATCGCCGGATATGCGACAATTGCCATCCGGCTCATGTCCCCGGAGATCGTCATCATTGCCCATATCAACCGGGATCGCCCCGATCTCGCCAGTGCCCTCGTCCGCGACCTGCTATTGCTCCGGCTCAGTGCTGGTGCGGCAGAATAGAAGCACAGCACCGACAAGGCCCGCTCCGTAGAGCGGGCCCGTTTGGTGAGATATGGGTACTCGCGGGTTCGCAGTGCCAGCCTGCGCCTACTGCCCCTCCTCGCGGAACAGCAGGATGATTTCTTCGATATCCGCCTGTGCCGAGGGCGGGCAGAAGGCGATGAGCTGTTCCACGCAATAGGCCCACTGGAACGACCCGACAGGCTGGAATAGCGCGCAGGTTTCCTTTGCATCATCGATGCACTGCTGGCTTTGAGCGGTCGCGGACGGGGTGGTGATAACGGCCATGCTGGCGGCCATGGCAAAAGCTGCAATGAGTTTCATTTTTTCTCTCCCTTAGATTGCAGCTTTGTCATATTTCCCCCGACGTCGAATCGCAACTTTAATTATCTTGTGGAGTTAATCGCGCGTTTAGCGCGACAATCAGATTACGTTTCTGATCTGATCCAGGCGCCGCATGGCGATTAGTTCTTCCAGCGAAAGCTGATGAAGAAGGCGCCGATAGCCCCAGCGAGAAGCATCAGCCCGGGTACGGCGAACCAGCGCAGCGGTGTGCGCGTTACGACCAGGCGGTCATCAACCAGCTGATAATGCCGCCGGCCACCCTCGACATCGACATTATAGCTACGCCCGCGAAACCGGCCGACGACCCGGTAATCCTCGGCTAGCCGCGCCACCATTTCGCTTTGCCTTTGAGACTCCGCGCCATCTTGAGCATCGACACGGCTATCGACGATTTCGAACGCGTCGAGGCTCTCATCCAGATTGAGCACGCCATAGGACAGGTAATGGTATTCCTGCTGTTCCATGTCCTGTGCCGTCACGGCGATACCGCCACTGGCCGCCGCCAGGATCAGGCTGACCAAACCGCCCACCATCCAGGCGCGCGACACATTCATGCGGCGACGCTCGCGGCCGGCGACCGCCTCGCGGACCTGGCCAACCTCGCGCAAGCGGTCGATCTCGGTGTCGGTCACCTGTTCGGCCATTTCAGAGGGATCGATTTCAAAAGCCGCCGCCAGCCGCGCAAACACCTCTTCGGAGGGATAGGAGCGCCCGGTTTCCAGCTTGGACAAATAAGATTGCTCGATGCCTGCGCGCTGCGCTGCTTCCGGTTGGGTCCAGCCGTTTGCCTCGCGGCGGCGGCGCAGATACTCGCCAAATTTCATGCCTGCCAATGCTTCATTCCACTTCTATCAGGACTGCCAATCATGGGCGCAGTCTTGGAAATGACCGGCAAAACTAACAGCTGAATATCCGGGACTATGCGGGAAACCTCAGGACTTTAGAAGCGCATGCAGGCCTTACTGAGCGGTATCGGCCGATGCGACGCCCGCAGCGATCTCGTCGAGCAGACGATCCAGTCCGGCCCGGTCAATCCGGCGTCCGGCCTGGATAACGGTCTCGATCTCTTCGGTCGCCGCAATATCGATGAGCGGATTGGCCCGTAACACGACCAGGTCCGCGGTATAGCCCGGCACAATCTGACCGCGCTGGCTGCCCTGCCCGGCCACCAACGCCGCCTCCATCGTCGCCATGCGGAGAATCTCGGCCTCTGGCAAACCCGCTTCGGCCAGACGTTGCAGTTCCCAGTGCAGGCTCGCCCCTGGAACATTGCAGAAATTCGGCATGTCTGACCCGGCGAGAAGGCCCACCCCGGCTTCACGCAGCCGCCGGGTAAAAGCAAAGAAGCCTGCATAGGCTGTCTCACGCAGGGCCGGGTCGGCATTGGCGACACCGTCCAGATTGGTCTGGCACCATGACTGTCCCTGAGCCGGCATGAAGCCCAGAGCTTCACTGTCGATCCGGCCGGTATTGAAGACCTCCATGACCAGGGTCGCGGTCAGATAGGTGTCGGCGGCAGCCAGCGCGGCGATGGCCTCGGCGCAGGCGGGCGCGGTTTCAGCCTCTTCGAACCAGTCGACCAAATTCTGGAAATAGCCATCATAGTCCCCGCCGAAACGGGTCTCGACAGATCGATTGAAATAGGCTTGCGGCTCAGCAACACAGACCCGGAACGCGTCCGGCGAGAGATGTTCGACCGTTGTCTGATTGGCCTCAGCTACGCTGAAGAGGCCGACAGCATTGGGTACATGCCCGGCGACCGGCACGTCCTGCTGGGCGGCGTAAGCGATAATCGCGTCATAAACCTCCGGCTGGAGGCCGCCATAGACCTTGAAGAAATCGACCCCCGCCTCGCGCAGCTGGGCCAGCTCCCCCGGGACAGCTTCAGGCGTCTCCAGAACGAGCGGCAGATCACCATACCAGGGCAAGGCCTGGCCATCGAGCAAGGGACCGGCGGCGATAATCGCCGGCGCCAGGATACCGGGATCGGCGGCGATGCGGGATCGGGTTTCGGTCAGACCGGCCATCACGGCGCCCATATCGCGCACACCGGTGACGCCATGAGCGACAAAAAGCGGCAAGACCCGGTCAATCGCATCATCCGGGTCAGACAGCGCGTGAACATGCATGTCCCAGAGACCGGGCATGACAAACAGGCCCGCACCATCCATAAGCGCCGCGTCGGCGGGATGGTCCGGGGCATCGCTTGTCGGCATATAGCCGAGGATCTCGTCATGGCTGAGGAAAAGCGTCTGGCTGGCGATGGCCTGGCCGCTGGTCACATCGATCACCGTGACATCGGCAATCGCCAGGGTCGCTGTGCCGACGTCAAACCCGCCGGGCTGGACGTCGTTTATCGAGCATCCTGAGATAACACCGGCTGTGACAAGGGCCGCACTGGCAGCGAATAGGTGACGCATCGTTCGATCCTTCCGGTCCGACCAAGAATGGCGTCCCGGACAAGCTAGGATAATAACCACACTCGGCGAGCGGGATTAGACGCGCAGTTGTCCCGCCTGGCTATCCGGCGCCGAGGGCATTGATGCGCGCAACCGAACGGTCGATCCGTGCCTCGTCAAAGCGGCCCTGATCGATCGCTTCCTCAACCCAGCCGACAATACGCTGCGGCAATTCCGGGTCGGGGCGCGCCGAGTTGGACAGCATGATGATGTCATTGCCGGCCTCGATTGAGCGCAACACAGCTTCACGCTGATCGTAGTTTTCTCGAATGGCGGCCATGTCGAGATCATCGGTCATGACCACGCCCTTGAACTCGAGGCGCTTGCGCAGCAGATCGTCAATCATCGCCGAGGAGAAAGTCGCCGGCAGTCCGCTCGGATCGAGATCCCGGTTGATCAGGTGCCCGCCCATAATACAGCGCGCCACATCGGCCTCGACGAGCCTGCGGAACGGATCGAGCTCCTCATAGCTCCAGGTTTCCGAGATATCGACAAAGCCGTCATGGCTGTCGCCGCGGGAATGGCCGTGTCCCGGGAAATGTTTGATGACGCAGACCGAACCTTCTGCCTCGAAGGCCTCGATGAAGGCCCAGGCATAGGCAGCAACATCCTGCCCCGTAGTCCCGTAGGAGCGCCCGTGCCGGCCGATCACCGCGTTCTCGGGGTCGTGCAGATCAGCCACCGGGGCCAGGTTCATATTGAAGCCGGCGGCGCGGAATTCCTGCGCGGCGAGCGCATACAGCTCACGCGCACCGTCAAGACCGCGCTCTTCGACAACCTGCGAGGCTCGCGGTATCCAGGAATAGCCCAGATCCCGCGACAGGCGCTGGACCAGACCGCCTTCCTGATCGATCGCCATCCAGGCTTTCGCATCGATGGCCCTGAACCGGGCGGCCAGCCCCTCCGCGCCTTCGCGCGAGCGCACATTATGGCGCAGGAAGAGCACGCCGCCGATGCGACGCTCACTGAGATGGTCGGCAATAATATCGGCCCCGGTCGTATCCGGGCGCGAGCCGATAAAGCCGAGGAGCAGCATCCGGCCGACCTTCTCGGCCAGGCTCAACCCGTCCTGGGCTGCCGCTGGAAACTGCGACGCGACGGCCGCTGCCGAGGCCCAGCCAATGACTTGCCGGCGATCGGGATTTTTCACGCACACTTCTCCATCCGGTATCTGGCTAACCTGCCTTGAAGGCGAGCTGGCGGCAAGGCGCCACAAATCCGCCACTGTGTGACCAATCGGTCATTCATTCTTCAATCTCCGGCAGGGCTGATGCGGCGATAAACATGATCAGCCGCGACGCACACACGAATCTCACGCCGCGGTCCCCCCGAGTCCAACAGGCGGTCGGCACCCCATGCCGGCCGCCTTCTTTTTGCGCCATAATAATCTGACAAAAAGTTTAGCCTCCTGAACAAGGCCGGTAAGGATGCAAAGCCAAAGATGTCGCCGGAACTTGAGGAGCAAGGGACGTCCTATGAAGAAGTTTTTACTGGCGGGTGCCGCATCTATTCTGGCGGCCACAGCCGCGTTTGCCGTCGACGACGACAATACTTTCGTTTTCCATACCAAACAGGATGATAGCCGGGTCATCAGCGCCGATGGCGCGGAAATTTCGATCCGTGATGGCGTCGTCTATGTCGACGGCCAGGAAATCGAACTTGAGGATGACGGCATCGTCATTATCGAGGACGGCAATGTCGAGATCATCAATCACACCGGCGATCACGAGAATGTCTTCGTCCACCGTCTCGACTGGACCGACCATGCAGAAGTCATGGTTGAGATGGGCAATAGCATCGGCCACGCCGTGTTCACCGAGATCGATGTCGACGGTATCAGCGCCAATGTGATCGCGACGCTGGAAGAGACCCTGGAAAGCCTCGACGAGGACACCTTCGTCGTCCGCATGGACCGCGATCATGATGGCCGCAATTGGAACGACCTGACGCCTGAAGAACAGGAAGAGGTCCGCGCGGAGCTGGAAGAAGCACGGGCGGAAATCCGCGAAGCCATGGCTGAAGTTCGCATCGAACTGGCCGAAGTCGAACGCGAAATGGCCGCCAATAATCGCGAGATCCGCGTTGAAGTGCTGCGCGCGCACGAAGAAGCCGCTGCCGCCGGCCGTGAATCGGCTCGGGCCGAGCGCGAAGTGGCTCGGGCCATGCGCCTGGCTGAACGTGAGCTGCGCCGCGCCGAGCGTCACGCAGAACGTGCCGCCCGCCGCGAGGGCCGCGACGCCGAGCGCCGGGTTCTGATTGAACGCCGCCACGCTGAAGAAGGTGCCCGTTTTCGTGCTGCCGAAGAAGGCCGCCGCATCCGCATCGTTGAAGACGCTGACGGCAATCGCCGTGTCTGGGTCAATGGCGAGGAGCAAACCGGCGACAACCTCACCGACTGGCTCAATCGCCTGGAGGCCGAACGCCTCGATGGCGGGAATGACTAAGCGCTGATCCCGCTTTCGGGATTGCCCAACGACGCTAAAAAAGAGGGGCTGGCAAACTGCCAGCCCCTTAAATTTACGGTTGGTCGATAAAGGGCGTCTCCTCCCCGAAACGCCGTGGACCGGACGGTCAGGCCCTGCCCTGTTCGCGACGTTGGAGCAGGGTTACGTATACGTCAACCCTGAAATCTGAAAAATCAGCACATTACGAAGGCATTACCGTGGAAAACTTCGCGTATTCCTAGTGCTGATGACGGGCAACAATCTCGCCCACAGCCTCGATCCAGCGCTCACCCGGCACCGTCATCTGGGCCGGCTGGTCCTCACGCCAGGCCTTGTTGTCCTCAATATTGGCGGCCAGCTTGGCTCCGAGTTTGAGATCTTTCAGGGTCACCTCGCCGGCTTCGCGCTCATTCGAGCCAACGATCACGGCCACGCTGGCACCGCGCCGGTCGGCATATTTCATCTGCTTGCCCATATTGCCGCCACCAACAAAGGCCTCGGCGCGATATCCGGCCGCGCGGAGCTGCGCCGCCATGGCGAGGTAATCGGCAGAGCGGTCTTTCTCCGAAGCGACCACAATAACCAGCGGGCGTTCCTGATCCCCGCCGGCACGGCCCAGAGCCCGCAAAGCCGCGGCGAAGCGACTGACACCAAAGGAGAAACCGGTCGCCGGCACGGCCTGACCGGTGAAACGCGCGACCAGGTCGTCATAGCGCCCGCCGCCGCCGACCGAGCCGAACTGGATCGGCTGACCGTCGTCATAATGCGCGGTAGCCAGCAGTTCCGCCTCATAGACCGGGCCGGTGTAATACCCCAATCCGCGTACGACAGAGGGGTCGAAAGCAGCGCGGTCATCGCCGACACCAATGGCGCGGAGCACGGCATCGATCTCGGCCAGCGCAGCCAGGCCAGCCTTGCCAGTCTCGGAGCCGCCGACCAGCGGCTCAAGGCGCGCGATTACGTCCTGGCGGCCACCGCCGGTCGCATCAAGGAAGTTGAGAACAGTGTCGATGCCGGCGCTGTCCAGCTTGGCGCCTTCGGTGAAGTCGCCCGACTCATCCTTGCGCCCCTCGCCCAGCAGCAGGGCGACGCCCTCGCGTCCCAGACGGTCGAGCTTGTCAGCGGCCCGCAGGACCCGCATGCGCCGGGCCGGATCGGCCGCACCGATACTTTCCAGAACCCCATCGAGAATGCGGCGATCATTGACGCGGATGAGGTATTCCTCATCGGTCAGGCCAGCGGCGCGCATGACCTCGGCCGCGAGCGCGATCATTTCCGCATCGGCAGCCGCGGAAGCAGACCCGACCGTATCGGCATCACACTGGACGAATTGACGGAAACGGCCCGGACCCGGCTTCTCATTGCGCCAGACATCGCCCGCCTGGTAGCGGCGATAGGGCTTGTTGAGGTCCTGATAGTGCTCGGCCACGAAGCGCGCCAGCGGAGCTGTGTGATCATAGCGCAGCGACAGCCATTGGCCGTCATCATCCTCCAGCGCGAACACGCCCTCATTAGGGCGCTCTTCGTCGGGCAGGAATTTCCCCAGGGCTTCCGCGTATTCGAACGCCGGGGTTTGCAACGGCTCGAAACCCCAGTCATCATAGATCTTGCTGGCTGCGCTGATCAGCTGGTGCTCAGCCCGCAGGACATCCCCCGAACGATCTTCGAAACCGCGCGGACGGCGCGCTTTGGGGCGAAAGGCTTTTTTCGCACTCATCGGCTATTCTCCGGGACATGAGCGGGCCGCGTCGGCCGCAGACTGGCAGTGGCGTCTTTTCACCTGTCTTGCACGCAAGTTGCAAGAGCCAGGGTGGTCTCAGTGCAGCCTTGGGCTAATCTGGGCGCAAATCAGGAGTGTTTTGTGCGTAAAATCGGTGTTGTTCTCGTTGCTGTTCTGCTCTCTAGCGGTCCTGCCCTTGCGGGCCCCGGGGCGGATTTCGCGGATTTTGCCAGTGAGCTGCGCGGCGAGGCGCAAATGCGCGCCGGCGATGCCGCATCCCGTCCGGCGGCACCGGCGGACCCGATCGACATCGAAGACCCGTTCTATTTTGAACTCGAGCAGTTCTCGGTTGATGCCATGCGCCTGAGCCGCGCCCTCACCGAGACCGGTGGTCCGGAGGACCTGCAATGCATCTTCCGCGGCATGTCACGCGATGCGGAAGCGCGTCTCGGCGCGCTCAATGAAGCCGACAGTGCCGGTGAGCAGGCGCGGATCTACCGGGCCATTGCCGATCTGATGCGGGATGCCAGCGAGATTGCCCCGGCCGCCGATGATGGCGCTCTGGGCGCCAGCATGCCGCTGCCGACCTGTTCCGCCGGCTAGCTCGAGGCTGCCTCGAGCGCATCCAGAACGATCTGACGCGTCAGGACGGTGGGGAGCACTTGCGGCTCGCCGCCGCCAGCCGGATAGACCAGGTAAAGCGGCACACCGGCGCCGCCATGGCGGTAAATCAGATCGGTGATGCGATCATCGCGATTGGTCCAGTCGGCGCGCATCAAGGTAGCGCCCATATCGACGAAGGCGGTCTGAACCACGCCATCATTGAGCACGCGCATCTTGTTGACCTGACAGGTCACGCACCAGGCTGCCGTGACGTCGACGAAGACCGCATTGCCCGCCATCTGCGCGTCTTCCACGGCGGCGTCTGACCACACGACCTCACCCGGACCGGCGGTGCTGGCCGCATCGCCGACCGGCAGGCGGGCGATCCAGACCGTGGTCAGAACCAGGCCAAGCGCCGAGGCCATGGCAATCCCCGACCAGGCCATACCGCCCTGGCGCGACGCCCAGATGGCGAAGGTCAGGGCCAGCATGGCCAGACCCAGGAACAGGACGCCCTGAGGCCCGGCCTGGATCGACAGCACCCAGACCAGCCACAACACGGCGGCAAACATCGGGAAGGCGAGCGCCTGTTTGAAGGTCTCCATCCACTTGCCCGGACGCGGCAGCAGACGCAGCAGGGCCGGTGCGAAGGTCAGAACCACGAAGGGCAAGGCGAGGCCCACACCCATCGCTGCAGCCACGGCGAGAACAATGATCGCCGGCTGGGTCAGAGCCAGCCCCAGCGCGCCAGCGGCCAAGGGCCCGACACAGGGCGCGGCAACGACGACGGCCAGCACACCGGTAAAGAAGGCGCCGCGCGCACCGGGGGCTTCAGCCAGGCTGCTGCCGAGTCCCATAATGCTGGTGCCCACTTCAAACACGCCCAGCAGGTTGAGACCGATGGCGAAGAACAGCAGGGCCAGGACGGCCACAACGATCGGCAATTGCAGCTGGAAGCCCCAGCCGACCGGCATGCCGAGCTCGCGCAACAGGACCAGCAGCCCGGCCAGAGCCAGGAAGCTGAGCACCACACCGCCAAGGAAATACAGGCCGTGGCGGCGCACCTTGTTGGGATCGTGCTGGGCCACCTCGACGAATTTGAGCACCTTGATCGACAAGACCGGGAAGACGCAGGGCATCAGGTTGAGGATCAGACCGCCGCCAAGGGCGAGGATGATCAGACTGATGAGGCTGGTCATCGAGATCGGAGCTGCCGGTGCAGCGACCTGGGACGGCAATGCAATCGAGATGTCACCCGGCTGCGCCTCGATCTCGACGCTTTCACGCGCCCAGATCCCGCCGCCCTGATTGCGCTCAAAGCTCAACAGGCCCAGCCGCGGCGACGCGATCTCGCCCTCGAGCTTCCAGCTCGGTTCCATGATCAGGAAGAGCCGCCCGCCCTCCTCGCGCTGCAGAACCTGTTCCGGTGCGTGCTCGATCAAACCGGTTTCGCCCGGCATGAAAGTCAGATCACGCCAGCTCTCCGCATCGGCAAGCAGCGGTGCGTCGAGCTGTAGGACGAGCCGGTCGCGGACACGGTCAAGCACGGCGGCAACGCTGTTATCGCGCGGCGGCACCGCATCGAGCGAGGCCTGGATCATCCAGTGGCTGGCTTCGTCCTGCTCGGCATCGGCAGCAACAGGAATGGAAAAGCTGAGCTGACGCTCTTCCGGGACGCAGACCTCGTCACAGACCTGCCAATAGGCATCGACCACGAGATCGAGGCGATCACCGGCGAAATCCTCTGCCAGCCGGATCGGCATCGGCAGAGTGACTTCGTCATAATAGCCGTAATCCATGATCTCGCCGTCGGCGATCGGAAGCTCGACGGGGGCCGGCCAGATTACCTCGCCGATTGTGACACCGTCCGGCAGGGACCAGGTCAGCTCCAGCGGCTGGCCGAAATCGCCAGGGTTTTTCCAGTAAGTGTGCCAGCCTTCCGGCATGATCTGGTTGAGGCCGAGATAAAATTCTTCGCCCGGCGCCGCAGTGCTGCGATCGGCAATCAGCCGCGCCTCGATGATCTCATCGCCCAGCGCCCAGCCGGGCATGGCGTCGCTCTGCGCCTTGGCGACATTGAGCGGCAGGATGAGAAAAGCCAGAACGGCCAGAAGCAAACGCATGCGGATACCCTTATTGACGCTGCCCGGAACGGGGTCTTGCCGGGCGATATAGCGGGAAATCCTGAAACGTCTAATAGTCCTCGCGCAAGCGTGACTGCAAAGTAAAACGGCCGCACCTTCCGGTACGGCCGTTCTTGTCGCGATTTACCGCAAAACCTAGCTCTGAGCAGCCTGGTCTTCGGTTGCTGCCATGGCGACGCGGCGCATGATGCGCTCCCAGCGCTGCAGCGAAATCAGGTGTGCGTGGATGACGGACAGGTCGTGGCTCTTGTGCAGCTCAGCGATCTTGTCGTCCGGCAGGGCCTGCAGCTTCTCCGGCGATACGCCGAAATAGTCTGCAACCGTGACCGGGTTGTCCGGGTCCTGCGGGTTAGCAACCTTGATCTCTTTTTTCTCGAGCAGGTCGAGATCGACAAGGCGCTTGACGAAGGCTTCGGTGATCTGAGCGTCACGCTCGAAAGCGGAAACGAAATCAACGGCCTGCTTGGTGTAATCGGTCGGCTCGCCATTCTCGTCGAAGAAGGGCTGCTGCGGGTTCTTGTCGGTGACGAACTCAGCGTCGACATCGATGCAAACCGTCGACGGCTGCTCGCCCGGATTGGCGGCGCTGACGAACGGGTAGCGGCGAACATAAGCGGGAACGTAATGGTCCTGCTCGAAATTGCCGTCTTCGGTGATGAAGAGGTTGGAACCCTGGCGCAGGCCCATGACGAGGACCGGCATTTTACGCTCACCGAGGAAAACGATCGGGAAGCTGCCGCTTGCGACGCCAAATTCGGCTGCAATCGCCGGGACAAAATGCCAGTCACGCAGGAAGCCAAACGGCTCCTTGACAGAATTCACGCCATAGGCGGCGTGCTTTTGGCGATTGAGCGGCTCTACGGACTTGTAGAGCGGAACAGAACCGGTGATGCGCGGCTCGTTGGTCGCGGCGTCAGCCATTGGAGAACCCCCTTGTTATTCGGTCCCGGGGTAATAGCCCAAATGGCCTGTACCGGCAACGAGATCGCGCACCTGTTTCAAGACAGGACAATGCCGGGCCTGAAGGTCAGACCCGGCATTGCTCAAGCTCAGTGATTGGCAGATCAGAAGCGGCGGCCGAAACCGACACCGAGAACCACCGGATCAATGTCCACATCGGCGGTGATCGCACCGTCAATGGTCACATCGGTGTTGATGTCGATGTATTTGACATCAACGTTGAAGAACCATTCGCTATTGGTCTGGAAATCGACGCCGGCCTGGAGCGCATAGCCGAAGCTGCTGTCGTAGTCGATCGAAGTCAGAGCGCTGCCAGAGGGCAGATCTTCATTGAAGAAGTGGGTGAAGTTGACGCCGGCACCGACATAGGGGCGGACGTCCGCATCGGGAGCGAAGTGATACTGCAGCGTCAAGGTCGGCGGCAGCAGGGTCACGTCACCGAGGTCGACATCGCCAACCGCGGTATCGGTGGCCTTAACATCATGCGGCGTGACGCCGAGGATGAGCTCAACGGCCCACTGATCCTGGATGAAATAGGTGATGTCGAGTTCCGGAACGATGCTGTCGGAAATATCGACATCGCCGCCGATCGGATCGATGTCTGCGCTCTCATTGGGCATCACATCGATGACACGGAAACGCACCAGCCAGTCCCCGCTGTCCGCGAAAGCGGGCGCAGCGGCGGTCATGGCGATAGCGGCGGCAGTCAGCAGAAGTTTTTTCATGGTCCTGATCCTTAAGTCCCCATAAATTCGATGGGGCCTTTATGAACCTGGACCTACCTTAAGTGTATGGCACGTTTCGCCGCGCGGCAGCCTGTCGCATGACAGGCTGCCAACGCTCTGGTTTCGTTAGAAATCCGCGATGATCGCAAAGCGGATATTGCGGCCCGGAAGCGGAACCTGGTCCTTCAGGAAGGAGGTGTGCAGGCGGGCTTCCTCGTCGCCGAGATTGCGGCCTTCCAGGATGAAGCGGAAGTCATCCGTCTGCAGCGGCGTCACCGAGTAGCGGACGTTGAACAGCGCGTAACGATCCGTCGGCAGTTCGAACTCCGCCGTGTTTTCCTGCTCGTCGAACCATTCCACTTCTGCATGCAGCTCGTGCATGCCCTTCTCCGCCGTTACACCTGCGGTGAAGGCCAGCGGGGGCAGACGCGGCAGGTCACCACCGCTATCAATGTCGCTGGTGACGTATTCCGCGGTGAAGTCACCGGTGAAATTCCAGCCGGCATAGGCGCCGAGCGGGCCTTCAATACGGCCTTCAAAGCCCGACAGGTTGACGTCTTCGGCGCGGTAATCGACGACGAGGAAACCGTCTTCCTCTTCACCGGTCGGGAAGGCGCCGATGAAGCCGTCATAATCGGCGCTGAACAAAGCACCTTCGATCGACCAGTCACCGAGATCCTTGCGGGCCGTGAATTCAATGGACACAGCGCGCTCGACATCAAGATCGACATCGCCGTTCTCAACCGTGCGGGTGGCAACGTGCTCACCATCGGCGAACAGCTCGACATCGGTCGGTGCACGCTCATTGGAGGACAGGGTCAGGGCCAGGAAGGTTTCATCAGCCGGACGCCAGAAGACCGAACCGGAGACGGAGAATGTATCAAAGTCACGGCTGGTGCCGAGGGCTTCGATCTCACGGCTTTCGAGGCGCAGGCCGCCTTCAAGACCCCAGCTGCCGGCATCCCAGCGCTGAGCGGTGAAGATACCCCAGTCATCGGTCTGCGACGGCGGCACATAGGCTTCTTCGCCCAGGGCCACAAAGTCGCGGGAGAAGGCCTGCATGCCGGCCGCGCCAGTCCAGGTGCCTTCGCCGATTTCACGTTCGACAAAGCGCAGCTCGCCGCGTGCTTCCCAACCTTCATTGGAGAACTGGGTGCCGATTTCATCGCCTTCCAGCTCGGTATGCTCGTATTCAGCGGTGCCGGCGGAGAAGCGGAAGCGCTCGACAACATCACCGAGATTACGGAACTCGCCGCGCAGGTCGAAGCGCGTCTGTTCCATATCGATGCTGACGATTTCCTCTTCTTCCTCGTGCTCCTCTTCCTCGTGCTCTTCTTCCTCATGTTCTTCTTCATGAGCATGAGCATGGCCGGGAACACCGTAGAAGGCGTCGGACTGCTTGTAGGCCACACCGATGAAGCCGTTTTCACCAACCCAGGACACGCCGATGGAGCCGGTGGTGAATTCGAGGCCGGAATTCTCGACCGTGCCGAAGACTTCCTCTTCCTCGTGCTCGTGTTCGTCTTCCTCGTGCTCCTCTTCCTCGTGCTCTTCTTCTTCAAGCTCACGATAGAGGGCGGACTCAGCATAGCCCGGGATATCGAAATCTTCCGCGGTGCGGCTCAGGCCTTCAATGTGGAAGACAAACTCACCCAGGTTGAAGCGGGCGCGGCCGGCGAAGGTCTCACCCTCATCCACCGTGGTCAGACCGCCATAAAAGCGGCCTTCGAAATCATCTTCGGCGCGCTCTTCAGCAATGCGGCCGTCGATAACATTGACGACACCACCGATAGCACCGCCGCCATAGGCGATCGCGGCCGGGCCGCGCAGGATTTCAACGCGCTCGGCTTCCAGCGCCTCGGAGGCCACGGCGTGGTCCGGGCTGGAGGTCGATGCATCGATGAGGCCGGTGCCGTTGACGAGAACACGGACCCGGTCAGCGCCGAGGCCACGGATAACGGGGCGGCTCGCGGCCGGGCCGAAATAGGTGGTGGAGACGCCGGGCTCGTGCGCGATCGTATCGGCCAGCGAACCGGACAGATTGTCGATGATGTGATCCTGGTTCACCACTTCGACGGAACCGGCGACTTCATCGGCGCCGGTCAGAAGCGGGTTCGAAGTGACGGTGATGACGTCATCAATCTCGTCAGTCTGAGCCAGAACAGCAGGTGCAGTTGCAAGGGCAGCGATCAGCGCAACCGGTGCAACGGTGTTTTTCAGTACTTTGGACACGGCCGGATATCCCCTCTCGGCGGTTAATTCTCGGGTGTAATATTATAACGTCGCAGTGACAGCAAGAGCACACACCTGTAATTCCCGGCCAGAAGCGATTAAATGTTGGCAAGATGAGTCGTGAAACCACCTCCCCGGCCCTGCAGGCCGCTGAAAAACTATGTGACGAACGCGGTGAGCGTTTGACGCCGATCCGTCGCCGCGTCCTGGAGCTTGTTCATGAGGCCGACGGCCCCGTGAAAGCCTATGACCTGCTTGAGACCCTGAAGCCCGGTCCCGGCTCGGCCAAGCCGCCAACCGTCTACCGGGCCCTCGAATTCCTGCTCGGGCTCGGCCTGGTCCACAAGGTCGAAGCCCTCAACGCCTATGTCGGCTGCAGCCATAGCCATAGCTGTGGCGGTGCCGAACTGTTCATCTGTTCCGATTGCGGATCGGTACAGGAATGCCATGGCGCACCCGTATCGACCCAGACGCCGGACGGCTTCATTATTGAACGCTCGGTGGTCGAGCATTTCGGCCATTGCGGCAATTGCCGTACCTGATCCACTTTCTGGCCACGGACAAATGACATGATCGAGCTCTGGCGCGGCAATGCGAATGCTTGGGAGTGCGACGAGCTGGGGCATATGAATGTCCAGTTCTACCTGGCCAAGGCCAGTGAGGCGGTCGCCAATCTCGCCGCCCTGGCCGGGCTCGGGAATATCTTCCGCGCCGACGCCTACGCGACGCTCGCCGCGAGCAGCCTGCACATCAAATTCCTCGCCGAGGCCCGCCCGGGCGCCCCGCTGATGATTGAGGGCGGCATTACCGGGACCGGTCCGGCCAGCCTGGGCATGGTCCTGATCATGCGCCATGCCGGGTCCGGCCAGGTCGCGGCCAGCTTCCGCATCGAGGCCAATCACGTGGCACCGAAAGAAGGCCGCCCCTTCGACTGGCCCGAGCGCTTCGCCGCCCACGCGGCCGAGCTGACCGTTGCGACACCGGATATCGCCCGGCCGCGCGGCCTCAGCGAAGCCGGCGCCGAAACCGATATCTCGATCGAGCGCGCCGATGCCCTCGGTCTGGAACAGATCGGCATGGGCCGTTTCAACAGCGATGAGATGAGCGTATTCGGCCGCATCCGCTCCGATATCCTGCTCGGCCGGGTCTCCAATTCGGTGGTGAATTTCCGCGGCGCCTTTCCCGAAGAGGTCGATTTTCACATGGGCAAGTCCGGCGCACGCATCGGCTCCGCCCTGCTGGAATGCCGCATCCTGCCACGGCGCTGGCCACGGGCCGGAGATGGCTATGTCATCCGCTCCGGTCTGACCGCAGCGGCCTCGAAAGTCCGCAATCTGGTGCACTGGGTGCTCGATCCGGAAACCGGCCGCCCCTGGTGGACGATGGAGGGCGTCGCCGCGCCGATGGATCTGGACCAGCGCAAGCTGATTGAACCGGACCCGGCGGCCCGCGCCGCCCTCGACGCGGCTCTCAAACCGGGCCTGCGTGCCTGATCGGCAGAAAAGCCACACCGGCTGACATTTCCGCCGCACCATCTTGCCCGCCACGGGTCGCGGGTGTATCCACGCGGCCCAATTCGTCTTGCAGGAGAATGTGTCAGTGCGACCATATATCTAGCGATCGAGGGCGGTCCGGCGGCCCGCTTTCACAGCTTGCACCATGCGTTTCACGACGCCGTGCGGGCTGCCTGTCTTCGCCGATAAGCCCTTGCCCGTAGGATATATGCCAGAGGACGGACCCGCCGGTCCGCGATCCGATGACCGATAGTGCTGTCACCGATGAAGAAGACTTCCGCTCACTGGAAGACCAAGACGACGACCCCGCCAAGAAGACGCTCTCCAACATGGCCGTGTTGCGCTATCTCGCGCGGCAATGGGCCCGCCGGCCGGTGCTGCTGACCGGAATGATCGTCTTCATGCTCGCCGCCACCGTGGTCGAGCTGATGATCCCGCTTGCCGCCGGGCGCCTGATCGACGCGCTCGCGGCCGGGCCCGATGCCAGTTCGCCCTGGCCCGCTTTCGCGCTCTATCTCGGCGCGGCCGCGGTCTATTATGCCCTGCGCCAGTCCGCTTCGCGCTGTGAGGTGCCGTTTTCGGCGGCCAATATGGCCGATCTGACCACGGAGGCCTTTGCCAAGGTCCAGCGTTTCTCGCTCGACTGGCACGCCAATACTTTTGCCGGCTCCGTGGTGCGCAAGATCACCCGTGGCATGTGGGCCTATGACACGATCACCTTCAACATCGTGCTCGGCGTCGCCCCGGCGGTACTGGTCATGCTGGGCATATCGCTGGTCATGGCCGTGCGCTGGCCGCTGGTGGGCGGCGCGGCGTTTGTCATCATGACGGCCTTCGTCATCTCCTCACTGCTGCTCAGCCGCTATTACATCCGGCCGCAGAATATCCGCTCCAACGCGCTCGACAGCGAGATCGGCGGAGCCCTGGCGGATTCGATCGGCGGCGTGGCGACGGTGAAGAGTTTCGGCTCGGAAGCGCGCGAGGACGGCCGCTTTCACAAGCTGACCTGGCGCTGGCATGCGGAAACCCGGAAGACCTGGGGCCGCTACGTCAATTCCTGGCTGGTCAATATCGCCACCGATTTGACCATGCAGGCCGCGCTGGTCGGCCTCCTGGTCTGGCAATGGTCGCGCGGTGCGGCCAGCGCCGGCGATGTGGTCGCGGCGCTGACCGCCTACATGATCGTGTCGAGCTATATGCGGCGCTTTGGCGAACATGTGCAGCAGGTCCAGCGCGGCCTCGACGAGATCCAGGATCTCGCCGCCTTCGACCTGCAGCAAAGCGAGGTCCGTGACGCGCCCGACGCAGCCGAGTTTCGCCGTGGCGAAGGCGCCATCCGCTTTGACCAGGTCGGCTTTACCTATGCCGGGCAGGAGCGTCCGGTCTACACCGATTTCAGCCTCGACATCGCCCCGGGCGAGAAAGTGGCCCTGGTCGGCCCGACGGGCTCGGGCAAGTCGACCTTCGTCAAACTGGTCCAGCGTCTCTACGATGTCAGCGAAGGCGGCGTGCTGATCGATGGTCAGGATGTGCGGGCGGTGACGCAGGACAGCCTGCGCCGCTCGATCGCCCTGGTACCGCAGGATCCGGCACTGTTTCACCGCTCGATCGCGGAAAACATCGCCTATGGCCGCCCGGACGCGAGCCTCGACGAAGTCAAGGCCGCAGCCGAAGCCGCGCATGCCGATGGCTTCATCGATCGTCTGCCGCAGGGTTATGACACCCTGGTCGGTGAGCGCGGTGTGAAACTGTCCGGCGGTGAGCGTCAACGCGTGGCAATCGCCCGGGCGATCCTCGCCGATGCGCCCATTCTCATCCTCGACGAGGCCACGTCCAGCCTCGACAATGAGACAGAACGCGAGATCCAGCAGGCGATGGGGACGGTGATGCAGGGCCGCACCACCATCATCATTGCCCACAGGCTCTCCACGATTCGCGATGCCGACCGCATCCTCGTTTTCGAGAATGGCCGCATCGTCGAACAGGGAACGCATGACCAGCTCGAAGCCCGCACTGACGGGGTCTATGCCCGTCTGGCGGCGCTGGCGGCGGGCTGATCCGCCTCACAGTCCTGTCACTGGGCAAGCGCGGCGCAGCATGATTAGCTGCGCCGCGTTCGACCCGGAGTTTTCGCGACCATGCGCTTCGCCCTTATTCTCAGCCTCGTCCTGATCGTCTTAACGCCCACGGCGCGCGCCGATGACGATCATCCTCGCCCCTATGACCGGAATTACGACGCCATGAGCGTGGTCGATGCGGCTCTGGCCGAGGCAGTGGATACGGACCGGCGGCTGCTTTTGATCCTCGGCGCCAATTGGTGTCATGACAGCCGCGGGCTGGCGCATCATTTCGAGGATGCCGAACTCGCCTCGACGCTGGAACAGCATTATGTGCTGCGTCATATCGATGTCGGCTGGCGCGACCAGAACCATGCCGTGATGCAGCGTTTCAACGTGCCGGCGGTATACGGCACACCGACGGTTTTCATCATCGACCCGGTGAGCGAGGAATTGCTCAACCGCCAGACCCGCAGCGACTGGACCAGCGCGGCATCGCGCAGCATCGAAGAGGTCCGCGCCTATTTCGCCGGCTGGGCGGTCAATTCCAGCCCCGCCCTCACCGTTCCGGAGAGCTCGCTGGTCTACCAGTCCATGCTGATCGAGATCGATTTGTTCGAGGAAGAGGAAGCGGCCCGCCTGGCACAGGCCTACACTGATATCGGCCGCTGGCGCGATGGGCCGGCAGAAGACCGTCCGGAAGACATGCGCAGCCTGGAGCGCGCCGTGGATCTCTGGCGCTCGCAATTGCCGCGTCAGATCCGCGACCTGCGCGCTGACGCGCTCGAACAGGTCGAAACCGCCCTGGCCGAGCGGGCCAATGGCGGGGAGATTACGCTCAGCCTGGTCGCCGCTTTCGATGCCAGCGACCCCGATCTCACACTGGATTTGCCGCGCACCGAGAATGATCGTTGGTAGAGATTGATTTCCCCGCCGATCCGGTTCACCTGCTGAGGGGAGTTTGAGGAGTTATCCGATGCCGCGCCTGCCCTATTTCGAAATTCACGCCTTCTCCGACCCGGCCATGCCGTTCAGCGGCAATCCGGCCGGCGTCTGCCTGATGGAGGAATTCCCGGCGGACAAGGTCCTGCTCGGCATAGCCGCCTCGAACAATCTTTCCGAGACCGCTTTCGTCGTCCCGACGGGCGAGGACACCTGGCATTTGCGCTGGTTCACCCCCGCGGTCGAGGTGGATTTGTGCGGACACGCCACCCTGTCAGCGGGCGCGGTCCTGTTCGGCGAAAATGCGGTGAAGGGTGAGAGCGCCAAGTTCGATACCCTCTCGGGACGGCTCGAAGTGAGCCAGGATGGCGAGCGTTTTGCCATGGACCTGCCGACAATCGGCTATCGCGAGGGCCGGCCCAGCGATGCCCTGCAGGCGGCGATCGGCATCGAGGCCTCGCCCGACGAAGTCTACGACGTCGAGCGCATTCATGGCGCCGGCTATCAGATGTGGGTGATGCCGCATGAGGGCCTGGTGTCCACCGCCCTGCCCGATTACGGCCTGCTGCGGCGTCACAATACCAATATCATCCTCACCGCGCCGGGCCGGACGACGGATTTCGTCTCGCGTTTCTTTGCCCCGGCCTCGGGTGTCGATGAGGACCCCGTCACCGGCTCTGCTCACTGCACCCTGACGCCCTATTGGGCGGACCGGCTAGGCAAATCAGGCCTGATCGCCCGCCAGATCGGCCAGCGCCCCGGCGCACTTGAGGTCGAGCACAAAGGCGATCGCGTGGCCTTGCATGGCCACGCGCCGCGTTACTTGGAAGGTGAAATCCTGGTCTAGGCGACCGGATCAGTGGTGACGATAGCTGCCATAGCGGCCGCGATCATTGCGGTCCCAGCGGCGGTCACGACGATGGTCGCGATAGCCCCGGCGGCCCCGTTCGATAACGACATCGATCTGGCGCAGGTCACCGCGACGGGTTTCGCGGAAGAACTCGCCACGATGGCGATAGACAATCCCCGGCGTACCCCGGCGAGCACCCGTGCCACGCTCGAGACCATTCCGGCGCTCCCAGCGGTCCGGGACATAGGTCCAGGCGCGCGGCGGGCATTCGATGACACGGCGGTCGCGCCGGTCTTCACGGACATCCCATCGGCCTTCATAAACCCGGCGGTCGCGGCGATCTTCACGCAGGTCCGGGCAGGCCCGGGCGTTGAGATACCAGGTGCCGGCCGATGCGGCGGCGGGCAAGGCTGCTGCTCCCATGCCGGCCAGGAGGGCGGCGGCGATGGCGCTCTTGATGAATGACATGGCGTTCTCCTTTGCCGTTGCGGCCGCATGGGGCCGTTGATGGAGACAGCAAACACCAGCGCGCCTGAGCGCGCCTTGAATGCCCAGTTCAGCTTCGGGTCATCTAGCTGAACGGTGCGAGCCGCCTTGGTCTCGCCGCGAATAAGGTTCATAGTTGCAACGCAATAGGGACGGGAGTTCGAGCATGCGGATGGGTTGGATTGCGCTGATCGCGGCGCTTGTGGCAACGCCGGCAGGCCTGGCGCAGGCCACGCCGGACGAGGATGTTCATCTGTCCAGTCGTGAAATCGGCCGTTATCTGCGCACCTATACGCAAAAACCCGTCAAACCCACCGGCGTCTCGACCGGGCGCTATACCGGCAATGACAGCTGCCAGCACGCCAATGACGGCGAATGCGATGATCCCGGTCTCGGCACCGGCGCCTGCCGCCAGGGCACGGACTATTCCGACTGCTGGCGTCTGGCCGAAGGCATCGAGGATAATTCCTGCCGCTGGGCCAATGATGGTGAGTGTGATGAGCCCGGTTTCGGTACCGGCGCCTGTACCCAGGCCACCGACCTGGCCGATTGCGGCAGCGTGATCCACCTGCGCTTCCGCAATGATAGCTGCGAGACGGCCTTTGACGGTGTCTGCAACGAGCCCGACGTCGGCGATGGTAGCTGCGCGGCCCGCACCGACCGGGCGGACTGTTTCGGGCGTGAACGGCCGATGGGGATTAACGACCATTATTTCGGCTTTGACGACCGGGTCTTCATGGACACTTCGGTCTTCCCCTGGAGTGTCGTCGGGGAGGTTGAGTTTGATTCCGGCGGTGGCTGCACTGCGACGCTGATCGCGGAAAATGTCATTGTCACCGCGGCTCATTGCATCGCCGACAATAACAGTGTCGATGCCCGCGGCGTCTTCCGGACCGGCTTTGACCGGCGTGGCGGACCGGAATCAGCGCGGATTACCGGCTATCTCATCGACCGGGAATGGAATGCCCAGCGTTTCGGTTCGACCGATGAAATCGACGGCACGGACTGGGCGCTTCTGCGCCTGCGTCGCCCGCTCGGCCGCGAGCTTGGTTTTGTCGGGGTCAGAGCCCTGGTGGACGATGAGGGCGAGCGCGCCGCGCGCAATTACCCGCTCTTCCAGGCCGGCTATAGCTGGGATACCGGCGAACATCTGTCCGGCAATAGTGGCAATTGCACCATGACCCAGGTCTATCGCGACAACACGATGGCGCATGATTGCGACACCACGCGCGGCGATAGCGGTTCGCCCTTCATGATCCGCGATGGCGAGGAGTATTTCATCGTCGCCACCGATTCCAACTTCCGCTCCAATCCGGGCGGACCGATGATCTATATCGCCGCGCGATCGGATCGCTGGGCCGAGCTGGTGGATGATTTCGCGGCGGGACGGATCGGCAATGACGGTCCGCGACCGCGCGGCCCGGGCAAACCGCCCAAAGGCTGATCGGCCGGGCGCTGATCGGTCAGAAGCTAGTCGGCGAGAGCGCTGGCGGTTTCGACATCCTCGAACAGCGCGTCCAGACTGGAGGCCAGCGCGCCGCGCCAGCCGGCGGTATCATGGCCGCCGGAGAATTCGCGATACACGGCATCATACCCGGCCGCGCTCAGCGCCTCGGTCATATTGTGATTGGCGCTCTGCATGACATGACCCTGATTGGTCGAGGTCACGACATATTCCAGCGATCCGGCATTGAGGATGAAGCGGGGCGCGGAATCTGTTGCCGGTTCGAGTGTGCGGGCCAGCCACTCCGGAGCCTCCGCCTGCGGCGACCAGTAGAACGAACCCGACATTGAAATCGCGGCGTCGACCTGGGCCGGATTGTCCAGCGCCGCCAGTGTCGCGGCCAAACCGCGCCGGGATGCGCCGGCCAGTGTGAGCGGTCCGGTCATGCCCTTTTCTGCCAGGAAGGGCTGTAGCTCCTGACCGATAAAATCGGACTGGTCCTGATAGCGCTGATCGGCACTTTCCGGATCCAGCTGATCAATCAGCACGACATGGGCCGCTGGCATCCGGCCCTGATCCACCAGGTTTTGCACAATCTCCCAGGCCGGAGCGCGCACGCCCCAGAGGAAGGCATCCCAGATCACGACCACCGGTGCCCCGGCCGGCGGATTACGCACGGCATGATGCTGCAACAGGACGGTGCGCCCGAGGGCTTCACTGTCGAGGGCCAGGGCGTTGGCCGGCTGGCGCTGCATGAACGGCACCGGACGAATGGCCGGATCGACCTCGCGCGGCGCCAGCATCAACACCGTTTCCGCCGCCACGCCGCGCAGACGGCGTGGATTTTCCATATCGGCCATGCGGCGCGGCCCGGTGGTGAGCTCGATCAGGAAGCTGTAGGTCGCCGCCACATCGCGTTGGACGTCCAGCGTCAGGGTCCAGATCTGGGTGTCGCCAAGGGGGGTCAGAGGCAGGGTGAAATCGCGCACATAATCGCTCACCTCGCCGCGCACATAGGGCGCGTTGACGACGCTGTCGAGGCGCACCCCGGTAATGTTCTCATGGCCCTTGAAGGCGAAGGTCACGCGTTTCAGGGACGGATCATCCGGGTGGTCCTCAACCAGCGGCAGGCCGCGGCGGGACAGATCGCGCCACACCTCATCCTCGGCATGAGGACGCGCAGCCAGCACCGCCGCAGCGGCCTCGACCGCCGGCGAGCGCAGCTCCAAAGCCGGGCCTGGCGCGGCGGCAGCCAACACCCAGGCGACACACATGACGTACACGCTTTTCCTCATTGCCGCGGGAGTTTAGCCTGAAAGCTCATAAGGGGAAGAGCCGAGGCAGAACGATGGAATTCAATACGCGGGACAAGATCATCCTGGCCGCATCACTGGCATTCAGCCTGTGCTATCTCATCCTTGGCGATCAGATTGCCTATCCTGCCAATGTCGTCTTCAAGGCGATGGGGATCATCCTGCTGGGCCTGTATGCCTTCCTGCATGGCAAACCCGTGCTCGCCATCGGGCTCTGGCTCGGCTCGGCCGGCGACGCTTTCCTGGCTCTGGAGCCGCAGGAGACGGCGCTGGGCATAGTCTCCTTCGGCCTCGGTCATATCGTCTATATCGTGCTCTTCGCCGGCGTCCTGAAGCAAACCGGATCGCGCGGCCTGCCCGGCTATATCGGCGCCGGACTGCTCGCTGTCTTCGGAGCGGTCATGCTGATCGCGCTGCAACCGCATTTCGGCGAGCTGCGCATCCCGGCCAGCATTTACAACGCCATCATCATGATCATGGCCATCCTCGCCGTGATCGGGCGTGGACCCGGCCTGGCGATTATCGGCGCCCTGCTGTTTGTCGTCTCGGATACGGTCCTGGCCTGGCGCATGTTTGCCGGCGAGCTCCCCTGGGCGGGCTGGCTCGTCTGGGTCACCTATTATCTGGGGCAGGCGGGCATTGCGCTGGGACTGGCCCAGCACAAATCCTGATCAAACCGCTTCGAGAACGCCGTCCGGCAGTTTCCAGTCCGGGCGTACAAAGTGGCAGGTATAGCCGTCCGGATAACGCTCGAGATAATCCTGGTGGAAGTCTTCCGCTTCCCAGAAATCCCCCAGCGGCTCCAGCCGGGTGACAACCTTGCCCGGCCATAACCCGCTCGCCTCTACCGCCTTGATCACGGCCTCGCCGATGCGCTTTTGTTCATCGTCGGCGTAAAAGATCGCCGAGCGATACTGGCTGCCGATATCATTGCCCTGACGGTCAATCGTGGTCGGGTCGTGGATCTGGAAAAAGATCTCGTAGATACGCTTCAGGCTGGTGCGCTCCGGATCAAACACGATCTCGATCGACTCCGCATGCCCGGTATGGCCGGTCTTCACCAGCTCATAGGTCGCGTGAGCGACGCGGCCGCCGGTATATCCGACACGGGTCGAGATCACGCCGGGCTCGCGGCGAATGAGATCCTGCATGCCCCAGAAACAGCCACCGGCCAGGGTCAGGGTTTGCGTCGTCATCATCTCTCTCCCATCGTCGGAAAGCGGCCGGTGCCGCACACTTAATCAATTACGCGTCTTGGCGCGCACATCAAGGCGTACCGGCGGGTCACCCCGCCGGTTTATTCAGTTCGGAATAAGCGGGTGCCGCCTAGTTCAGCAGGCCCTGGTCTTCAGCCATCTCGCGCATCGCCTTTTGCAGTTTTTCAAAGGCGCGCACTTCGATCTGGCGGATGCGCTCACGGCTGACGCCGTAATGCTCGGCCAGTTCTTCCAGCGTCTTGGGCTCTTCACTCAGGCGGCGCTCCTGCAGGATGTGCTGTTCGCGCTCATTGAGCTCGCCCATGGCCGATTGCAGAAGCTGCATCCGGGTGTCGAACTCATCGCTTTCGACGAGCTCGTCTTCCTGGCTTTCCGCATCATCATCGGCCAGCCAGTCCTGCCATTGGCCGTCGCCTTCCGTGCCCTTCAGCGGCGCGTTGAGCGAGGCATCAGGACCGGACAGGCGGCCATTCATGGACACGACATCATCCTGGGTGACACCCAGCTTGGTGGCGATTTCCTCGACCTGGTCGGGTTTAAGATCGCCCTCATCAATCGCCTGCATCTGGCTTTTCATCCGGCGCAGGTTGAAGAAAAGCTTCTTCTGGGCCGCCGTGGTGCCCATTTTCACCAGCGACCAGGAGCGCAGGATGTATTCCTGGATCGAAGCGCGGATCCACCACATGGCGTAGGTCGCCAGGCGGAAACCCTTATCGGGGTCGAATTTCTTTACCGCCTGCATCAGGCCGACATTGCCCTCGGAGATAACCTCCCCGATCGGCAGGCCATAGCCGCGATAGCCCATGGCAATCTTGGCCACGAGGCGAAGGTGAGAGGTGACAAGCTTTTCAGCCGCATCGGTATCGCCATGCTCACGCCAGCTTTTGCCCAGCATGAACTCTTCGTCCTTCTCCAGCATGGGGAAGCGGCGAATTTCCGACAGGTAGCTGGAAAGCCCCTGTTCTGGAGACAGCGTTGCTGCAAGTGCGTTTGCCATAAAACCTATCCTATCCCTTTACCGGCACGCATGGCCAGCCAGCCACTATCCGGTTCGAGGACCTATTTGGGAACGCAACCGGCTAAATGCTAGGGGCTCACGGCGCTGTGAAGCCGAGTTGAACAGAAAAACCCCTCATCCCACTCGGATGCTTGCTGCCACCTATTCCCGGTGCTGATATTTAAGCATCTGTAATTCCATACGCTTCACTTCACGCAACACCTGATTTGTCATGACCTGCTGGAGTAATATTCCGCGCAGGAAAAGGATAATTTGCAAACTGGCAAGACTGCCCAGCCCCCAGCGCAGCGCCATGATGACATCGGCTTGCTGGAAGAAGTTCCAGCCGGTCCAGACAAACAGGCCGAAGAAAATCGGCACCATGATCATCACGATCGCCATGACCCAGCCCAGGCTGCCGGAAAAAATCGAGAAAACCTGGGCGAAGAAGCCCGGCGGCTCAGCATAGCGACCGAGGAGCTTGCGATCCTCATCATCCAGCGCCTCGCTGATCAATTCGTCGAGGTCCTTGTCGGCATTACTCATGGCTGTCTCCATTCTCAGCAGTTTCCAGCGCCGCACGGATTTTGCGGCGGGCGTGCATTAGGCGTGTCTTCACTGTGCCCGCGGGAACATCGAGGACGACCGCGATCTCGGCCACGCTCATTTCCTGGCGGTGGTATAGCGCCATGGCGGAGCGTTGGTCCGGCGGCAACTGGGCCAGGGCCCGGGCCACCTGGTTGAGCTCCAGCCGCTGTTCCAGCTCGGCACTCCCGTCGACGGCCTGTACCGGCTCGGCCTCGATGGCGGCCCGGGTACGGCGGGCACTCTGGCGTTTGCGGATCATCGCTGCCGTCTTGCGGGTGACGATGCGATAGGCCCAGGCCGGAAACGCGGCGCCATCCTGCAAACCGCCCAGCCCGCGCACGATATCCAGCCAAGCTTCCTGCAATACATCCTGCGCTGCATCGGCCTCCCCGCACAGCCGATAGGCATGGCGCAGAAGATCGGGCTGCCAGAGCCGGGCAAGCCGGTCGAACGCCTTTCGATCACCGGCCTGGGCGGCAGCGACGAGGTATTCGCCAAGAACACGCTTTTTATCGCGCCGCATGCGCCGGGCCCTTCCCTTTACGAACGAGTGATCTGCACCGCCGCTTTTCCCTTAGGTGCACTCAAGCGCAGATCGGGTTCAATGCACACGACCAAATTCCGGCCCCATGGATCAAGGCTGCCGCCGCGACGAAGGCAATCAGGGAGAAAACCCGCACCAGCCAGGCCGGGAGATGATCAGCCCACCAGAGTGAGTAGCCAGCATGCCATTGGCGCGGCAGCACCAGGATCACAACCGAGCTGGCGGCGATGAAACTGCCGATCCACATGAATACGGCCGGATAGAGCGCGCTCTTGCTGGCCGCGATCATGGCCAGCCCGAAAGCACCTCGGATCAGCAACTCACCGCAATGAATGAGCAGCGTGCTCGCCGCCTGGCGCAGCAGGAAGAGCGCCCAGTCCGGTTGCACAGCCATCACGGCGCCGACGGCAAAAAGCCAGAGCGCAAACGCGATAATGCCCCAATAGGCGAATTGTTCGATCATGCCCGTCCCTCAATCATCAGGTTCCGGACATAGGTGCGAGGTCGGGTGGGAACGGTTCAATCGGCCTTGCGAAAACTGCGGCAAAATCCCGGCCACGCAAGTCAGGCGGCGTTCATACAGCGTCATGCTAGGATCAGCGCGAACGTCAGGGGAGGCTCAATGATGACCCGTTTCACGCATATTATCGGTGTAAGCGTGTTGGCCGCGGTGTTTACCGCGACCGCCGTCTCAGCCCAGCCGGCTAACCGGCCGCAGCCGCAAGTCCGCCAACAGGCCGAACTGCCCTTGTGCCGCGATGCCGAGCGCGGCCAGCGCTGCGTGACCCGGTCAGGCCAGGAACGTATTCGCGGCCAGCGCGGCGATCGCAATCAGCTTGGTGGTGGCGATCCGGGTTGGGGCGCACAGGGCGGCGAGCCGAACGCACTCGGTGGCGCTGACCCGGGTTGGGGCGTCCGCGATGTCGAGCGCAACGACCTCGGTGGTGGCGAGCCCGGCTGGGGCGCCCAGGAAAGTGAGCCGAACGAGCTGGGGGGTGGCGAGCCGGGATGGGGGCGACCGGCGCCGGAACAGTTTGGCGGCGATGAACCCACGTGGGTTGATCGCGCCCCGCAGGCCGAGGCGCCCTCGCTCATCCTCCAGGATACACGCGATATCGCTCAGGAACCGGATGACGGCCCGGATCGGCGCTAGCTAGCCCGCCTTTGCCGGCGGCACTTCCAGGCGCAGATAGCCGCGCTCGACCATGCGCCGCATGGCGTCATAGGCCTCGGACAGCTCTTCATAGGCGGCGCGAAGCAGGGACAGGCGCTCGACCTCGGTTTTTTCCAGCGGCGAGCGGCTGCGCGCAGCCGACATGGCGGCATCGACCCAGGCGCTGCGGGCCTTGGAGGCAGACAGGGCCAGATTCTGGAAATCCTCGATACCGACCGTATGGATCGTCTTTTTCAGCACGGCCTGATTGGCGGCAAAGACCGTGTAGTCGATCTGTTCGAGATGGCCGCGCAGCTTGCGCTGTTCCGCCGGGCTCTGAACCAGGTCCGGCTCGAAACGGTCCGATACGCTGCGATAGCTGGAGGTTACGGTTTTCGACATCACCCATTCTCCTCTCTGGAGCCTATGAAAGCCACATTACCCGTCAGGGTTTAAGCAAGTTTGAAGGCATGCCTTCCAGCTTCCCGGGCTGACAATCCGCACGCGGCGCCCTAAATGGCGATCAACAGCACTGGAGCGCGCCAATGTCTTCCCCGAAAATTCTCGTCATCCCCGGATCAGCCCGTAAGGACAGTTTCAACCGCAAGCTGGCGGTCCATACGGCGAAGGTGGTCGAGGCCAGCGGCGGCGAGGCGACGCTCCTGGACATGAATGCGTTCGATGCGCCGCTCTATCATGGCGACCTGGAAACCGAGCACGGCATGCCGGAACGCATGCAGCTCCTGCGTCGCCTGATCAAGGAGCACGACGCGCTGATCGTGATCAGCCCGGAATATAACGGCCACGTCCCGCCCCTGCTCGTGAACGCCTTCGACTGGGTGTCGCGCCCCGACGGCGAGGACAAGGCCAATGCCTTTGCGGGCAAGACAGCGGCCGTGATGGCGGCCTCGCCGGGCCGGCTGGGCGGCATACGCATGCTGCCTCGCCTGCGCGCTTTCCTGAGCGATCTCGGTGTCTTGTGCCTGCCCAGCCAAGTCGCGCTCGGCACTGCCTTTTCCGCCTTCGATGATGGGGGCAAGCTGACCGATGAGCGAGCCGCACAGCAGGTGGAGACCGTGGTCGCGCGCCTGATCGAGCTCAACCGCTGATCAAGACAGCGTGACGGCGATCACGCGCACACCCGGATGACAGCGCTAAAATCGTTTCAGTTCAACGCTTAAAGAGTTTGTCTCTCAAGCGTGCAGCCGGAGCGTGACGTGTCCAATTCCTCTGTTCGCCTGTCTGACCCGTCCAGCGCCCGCGACAGCCGCCCGCGCCGGTATCAGGATGCCCGCATCGCGTTGTGGAAGCGCATCTGCGCGCGCCAGCTTGGCGGATATGATTTTCGCCCGGATGCCGTAATCGCCGGCCACACGGTCGATTTCGCCTGCGAGACGGCTCATCTGGCGATCGATATCCATTCCGGCGACACGGCTGAAGCCGCCGTCTTCGACGAGGCGCGCATCGCCGACATCGAGGCCTCCGGCTATCTGGTGCTGCATATCTGGCAGAATGATATTCTGCACGAGCCGGACAAGCTGATGCCGATGATCGCCCGCGCCCTGACCTGGCGCGGTAGCGATCCGGATGCCGACGGCCGGGCGCCCGGTTGAACCGGTTCGGGCTTAAGATCGCCGCCGTAGCGAGACTGGCCAGAAAGCCTGAGTTGATGGACTAGACCAGGCGCCGCCTCTGGCGCCAGATCAGGCTGACAAGCAGCACTTCGGCCGCGAAGGTGAACATCCAGGTGCCCGATGCATCGAACTGATTGTTCGCCGCCAGCAGGATGTAATCCATCAGATTGGCCGCCAGCCCGGCCAGGGCGACGACGAAAACCAGGCGCTGGCGCAGGACCAGCAGGACGGCGATGACCGGCTTGGTGAGCCACCAGACATAGAACACCGCCACACTCAACGGGCTCAGCGATGCGGTGAAGTCATAGGCATCGAAGGGCACCAGCCCGTGCGGCCAGATGGCCATGCGAACAGCCAGATCGAGCACGCCCCAGAAACTCGTATACGCCAGCAGCGCCAGCAGAACGCCGATCAGGGCAAGATATTCAATCCGGCGCAGTTTAGCGGATGAACGGGCGGAGGGGGGCAAGCAGGGTCTCGGCGATGTTTTTTTTCTTACTATAGCGTTAGTCCGTCACGGCTACTAGGCCAGCCTGCGCAAGCGAAATTCTCCTGTCAGGAGAGTCGCGATGCGTTTATTCAAAACCTGAATTAACTGTAATGTTCAGCTCACACGTCCTGGGGGGACTATAGCGCATGCGTATTTTGGCTTTCATTCTGCTGGCGGCTCTGGCCGGCGGCATTGCTTTCACCACCATGATGACCGAGGTCGACACGCTTGAGGGCGACACCGCCGAAGCGGTTGAAGCCGAGGCCAGCGAAACCGAAGCAAGCGAAGCTCCGGCAGAAGACGCCGCTGAGGCCGCCGGCGATGCGGTCGACGCCATGGCCGAGGATACTGCGGAGACGCTCGACCAGGCGGCCGGCGATGCCGAAGAAGCGATCGAAGACGCCGCGGACGACATGGCCGAAGACATGGCCGACGCCGTTGAGGCCGAAGGCGATGCTGAAAGCGATGACGGCGGCGACGAGTAAGCGCCTCCCGCGCCAGAAATAACGAACCGCCGGTCCAGGTCCGGACCGGCGGCTCTTATGGTCGCGATTTTCGGGTTTGGCCTGGATCAAGGGACATGCCCTGTCGACCCGCTATCGCTTGGCCGTGAAAAGCGTCAGGCGCGCCGGGCTGCCTTTGCGTCCGCGCACTTTTCCGACCCAAGACCCAAACCGGTAAAACCACTGATCATCGGATCACCTCCTTTCGCTTGTTGATGTTGGACAGCACGCTAGCATGCTTTGCACACCCGGCAAGCGTGCCCCTCCCTCCTCGCCCTTGATGGGCGAGGCCCCGCGAAGTGGTGGAGTGGGTGCAACGGCGAAGCCGCGCACAAAAAGCCGTCTCCATCGTCATCAGTCTTTCGTGCGCCTGCGGCGCGCACCCACTCCGTCTCGCCGCTGCGCGACGATCCACCTCGCCCATCGAGGGCGAGGAGGGACGTCTCAAGGCCACCCCCATTGCTTTCTCCCACTGTCATTGTCACCTTCGCGTCGCCTGCGTGTCGTGGGCGACAGGGCTTGGGGCGGCCTAAAAACCGGGCCTGCAATTGCTACGGAGACGAACAGGCATGGGCCAGATGACGGGTCTGAAATCGCTGCGCCTTGAAAAAGGCTGGTCGCAGGAACAGCTCGCGGAAATCAGCGGGCTGAGCGAACGCACCATCCAGCGCGCCGAACGCGGCGAGACGCCCAGCCTGGAAACCCTGCGCGCCCTGGCCGCAAGTTTCGAGCTGACCTCCGGGCAATTGCGTGACCTGATGCAATCATCCAAGGAAAATCCGCCCATGCCTGCCAATGACACCGCTACTCCTATCGACACCCCTGTCGATACCCCGGCCGCTCAAACACGCCCGGACAGCCCCGGCGAACCGCTGCTCAGCCTCGCCTGGAAACGCGTCCTCCTGGCCGGCGGCGCCTATATCGTGCTGATCACCTGGTTCGCCCTGATGCAGATGTTCTTCGGCTGGGATCCCGAACTCCTGCCCTTCATCGCCCTGACCGGCGCCGGCGTCCTGGCCACGGTCATCTTCACCGTCATCGGCAAGGACAAGGCAGGCGCTCAAGATGGCGACGACGAGGCGCGCTAGCCTCAGCGCCCCTCATCCGGGACCTGCCTGCCCTCGCGGACGCGGGGAATCCAGGACCTCGAAAAGCAAAGCTCTACGCCCACCCTCTTCTTGGGGAGAGGTGGCCCGGCGCACCGCGCCGGGGCGGAGCGGGGGAAGACACCGCCTTCGAAGGTCTCCGCTACCACCCTCATCCGCCCTTCGGGCACCTTCTCCCGCGCGGGAGAAGGGGAGCGCCCAATCCACATCCCCCCATACACCTCATGCAGGAAAGGGGGCCGTGTTGAAGCCGGGCGGTCAAGGGTCTCAACCGGGCCCCGGCGCTGCGCGCCCTGGACCGCCCGGCTACACCACGGCGAGCTGGCTGGCATGGGGTTTAAGGGGAAGTCTTGGGGCTGGGTATTTGTCCCGGTTTAATCTTCATTTTTCAATGTCGACTGTTCCGAAACGGTAACGAAGTGTGAATCC
>NZ_JASBRQ010000052.1 GCF_030149425.1 Maricaulis sp.
CGCATCGCTCGGCGACATCCTCGGCGCGGCTCTGCGCGAGAACGAGGGTGACAAAGAGTCCTAAGCTCAAGCGTCACAACGCATAAAAATTGATCGGCCGGAGCCTCGCTCCGGCCGATTTTTTTGTCATCATGCGTTGACGGGCCCCCTCGCAAGGGGCAGTTTTGAAGACCGGGACAATTGGAGACACGGCATGATCAAGTCCGAACTGATCGATCGTCTGGCGGAAGCGAACCCGCATCTCTACCACCGCGATGTCGAGCGGGTCGTCAACACGATCCTTGATGGCATTACCGATGCGCTCGCGCGCGGCGAGCGGGTGGAGCTGCGTGGCTTTGGCGCCTTTTCCGTGCGACGTCGACCGGCCCGGACCGGCCGCAATCCGCGCACCGGTGAAAGCGTATCGGTCAAGGAGAAGCACGTACCCTTCTTCAAGACCGGCAAAGAGCTGCGCGAACGCGTCGATGCCTCGCGCGAGACCGCGCCCGAGATCGCCTAGCCTGCAAGGCGGGAACCCCCGCTTAACGCTACCAATTCACATCCTCTTAAGCGGATAAGCCGATAATTTCAGGCGATGTCCGCCATATCCGCGTATTCCGGTTATGTACCGCCGACGCCGCAGCCGGCGTCGCCGAACGCTTCTCAATCGAAAAGCGTTGCCTCGGGCTGCTCCAATTGTGGCTCGGGCAGTTGTCAGGGCTGCGGCGACAAACTCTCCACCCAGACCGACAACAAGGACGCCTTCACCCTCTCTGACGCGGAGCAGAAACAGGTCAACAAGCTGGCCGCCCGCGACCGTGAGGTCCGCGCCCATGAACAGGCTCACAAGGCGGTCGGCGGGCAATATACCGGCGCCATCAGCTATGACTATCAACGCGGGCCGGATGGCAAACAATACGCCGTTGGCGGCGAAGTTCCGATCGATGCCAGCGAAATTCCCGGCGATCCGGCCGCGACGATCGAGAAAATGCGCATCGTCAAAGCCGCTGCGCTCGCCCCGGCCGAACCCTCGGGCCAGGACCGCAAGGTCGCGGCGATGGCCGACGCCAAGTCCGCCAAGGCCCGGGCCGAGCTGAACGCGCAGAAGGCGGAAGAAGCCGACCCCAACGCGCCGAAAGACCCCCAGGATCAGCTCAGCCCGGACATCAACGCGCAACTGGCCGAGATGCGCCAGCAGGACGAGGCGAGCAGGACCGGCCCGGCCAACCCGGCGGTGGCAGCACCGACGGACATGACGGCCTATGCTGCCAATGCCTATGCGCAGCCCTCCAGGGCGATCACGGCTCTGGTCGCCTAGACCGCCCCTGCGGCCTCATCGCTCAAGCAAGGCGCGTATCGCGTGCTCGACGGCGGACAGGACCTCGCCGGAGCGCCAGTATTCGTTATGGACAAATGGCGACATACCGGTCGGCGTCGGCAGGCCGAGCACCGTGCGCATCTCGTATTCCGTGTCCTTGACCCAGACCTCGGCGTCAGGGTCGCGACCGCGTTCGGCCAGGAGTTGCTCCTGGTCCGGATGCCGGCCACCCCAATAGGCGGCAAATTCTTCTTCCAGCGGATAGCCCAGAACATCGTCGGGATCATAGAAGTTGAGCCAACGCTGCGCCCGGCCCCATTTAGCGGAATTACGGGTAATCCTGAGCGGCACCTTGCGTTCAACCGGGATGCCGGCGGTCAGCAGCGGCAGATTGCACCCGGTGAAGACCGCTGAGGCGAGATTTTCGAGTGTGGCGAAGGACGCGTACTCGACCTCCTCTCCCTCATCGAAAATGCGCTCAGGGTGCTGACGGACATCCCAGGCATAGCTGGACAGGATATGACAGCCCATGGACTGGCAGACGGCGAGGATCGGGGTCTTGTCGAGCTCATGGCCGAGCGCCTCCGCGCGCGCCGCGGCGCCGCGTAGCGCGCCATAGACCGTGCGCTGGACACGATAATAATTCGACCCTTTGCGGTTCTCGTGATCCAGGGCGAGCATCTGGTAGGCAGACGCATCGGCCAGCGCAGAGGCAACAAAACCGAACAGTCGTTTCCAGTCCTTGCGCTCCTTGATCAGGTCTTTCTGGTAGGCTTCCAGATCTTCCAGGCTCCACAAGACCGGGGCCCAGATCACATCCTTTTCCAGCACCTCGCCCATGCGGCGATAGAGACCGTCCCAAAGCGGCCGGTCAAAACTCTTCTTGGTCCCGAACTTGTCCCGGTAAGTTCCGATCCCGTGAAACACGAGCACAACGACAGCGCCAGCCATTCACCCCTCCCAGTGTGATGATTTAGCCAGCTACTTATAATTGTTTTCGAACCTCGAAATCCAGCCCCGGGCATCGCGGGAGGTCAAGCCGAGCAGCCAAGGCGGCCCATCCGCGCCAAACACCAAGAGAGGATAAGCGGTCTAATTCACCATCCCCGGCCGCGGCTGCGAGAAGCGGAGCAGGAAGACATGGCGCTGGCGGCGCAAGCTCGCGCCCAGGCGTCCGGCGATCTGCCGCGCAGCGCTCTGGAGCACGCCGATACCCTGGGAGCTCTGACGCATTTGCGGGTTGCGGGCCGCCATCATTTCATAGGCCAGGCGCATGATCTGGTAGTTGAGTTGGGACGCACCGGCATTGCTGAGCAGGCGCCAGACCTGGGCGTATCCGGACCGGCCGCGCGATACGGCCAGGGCCAGGCGTCCCTTCATTTCATTGGCGACCCGGCCGTAAAAGGCCTGCGCCAGACCGCCGGCAGTTTGCGTGACCGACATTTCGTCGATCTCGTCGAGTTCCAGCTCATCCTCATACAAGAGATCATCATACATGGTGCAGGCTCCTGCTTGGCTGACGGGTGCCAGACAGTGTCCGGAACAGGCCCTTGCGGCACAATTGCACAGACAAGCTAGCCCTAACCGGGGGGCCGGACGTGCCCGCCGGGGCTGGCCGGTCGGGAAAAGGGAGCTATACCCTTGCATCAGAAGGTGAGGGTTATGACCGAGATCAAATTCTGCGGCCTCAAGACCGGCAGTGATGTCGCCGCCGCGCGTGAAGCCGGTGCGCGCTGGACGGGTTATGTGGTGTTTCCGCCCAGCCCGCGTCATGTCTCCCCGGCGCTGGCAGGTGAGCTGGCGCATCTGGCGCAGGGCACCGAAACCGTCGCCGTGACCGTCAATGCGGATGACGATCTGCTGGCCCAGATCCGCGACGCCATGCAGCCGGACTGGATCCAGCTGCACGGCCAGGAAGACCCGCAGCGCGTGATCGCAGCGCGCGGCTATGCAAAGCGGGGCATTATCAAGGCCTTGCCGGTGGCCGAGGACGCCGATCTCGCAGCTGCGAAACCCTTTGACGGGGTCGCCGACTGGCTCCTGTTCGACGCCAAACCACCCAAAGGCGCCGATCGCCCCGGCGGCTGGGGTCAAGGATATGACTATTCAATACTGAAAAAGCTGAGACTTTCCTCACCCTGGCTCTTGTCCGGCGGGCTTAGCCCGACCAATGTTCTGGCCGCTGTAAATGCTGCAGGCGCACAAGCGGTCGACGTCTCTTCCGGGATCGAGACTGCGCCGGGCATCAAGAGTGCTGAATTGATGAAAGACTTCGCTGGCGCGCTGGCGCCGCAGACCCCCTAGGAGAGAGCCATGAGCGATAGAGCATCTGCCGACACCCGTCCCAATGCGCTCTCGGCCTGGCCGGATGCGCGCGGCCGTTTTGGCGATTATGGCGGACGTTTCGTCGCCGAGACGCTGATGCCCAACATTCTCGAGCTGGAAGCGGCTTATGAGGACGCCAAGCGCGACGTCAATTTCCAGCGTGAGATGGAAGAATTCCTGCGCGATTATGTCGGCAAGCCGAGCCCGATCTATTTTGCCGAACGCCTGACCGAGGCATTCGGCGGCGCCAAGATCTGGCTCAAGCGCGACGAGCTCAATCATACCGGCAGCCACAAGATCAATAACTGCCTTGGCCAGGTTCTCCTCGCCAAGCGCATGGGCAAGACCCGCATTATTGCCGAGACCGGTGCCGGCCAGCATGGCGTTGCCACCGCGACGGTTGCTGCACGTTTCGGCATTCCCTGCACCGTCTTCATGGGCGCCACCGATGTCGAGCGACAGGCACCGAACGTCTTCCGCATGAAGCTTTTGGGCGCGGAAGTCGTGCCGGTCACTTCGGGAACCGGTACGCTCAAGGACGCCATGAATGAGGCCCTGCGCGACTGGGTGACGAATGTTTCGGACACATTCTACGTCATCGGTACCGTCGCCGGCCCGCACCCCTATCCGGCCATGGTGCGCGATTTCCAGTCTATTATCGGCCGCGAAGCCCGCGCCCAGATGCTCGACCGCCTCGGCCGTCTGCCCGACGCGGCGGTCGCCTGTATCGGTGGGGGTTCGAATGCGATGGGGCTGTTCCACCCCTTCATCGAGGATGAAAGCGTGCGCCTGATCGGCGTCGAGGCCGCCGGCCATGGCATTGAGACCGGTCAGCATGCCGCTTCGCTCAAGGGCGGTGAGCCGGGCATTTTGCATGGCAACAAGACCTATCTCTTGCAGGATGATGACGGCCAGATCATCGATGCCCACTCGATCTCGGCGGGCCTGGATTATCCCGGCATCGGCCCGGAACATGCCTTCCTGCACGACGCCAAGCGCGCCGAATACGTCTCGGCGACGGATGAGGAAGCGATGGAGATGTTCCAGCTCTGCACCAAGCTGGAAGGCATTATCCCTGCGCTTGAACCCGCCCACGCCCTCGCCCGCGTCCGCGACCTCGCCAAGGAGCTGGGTCCGGACGGGCTGATCTTGATGAATATGTGCGGCCGCGGCGACAAGGATGTGCCGCAAGTGGCTGAAATGCTTGGGGTGAAACTCTAATGACCAACCGTATCACCACCCGTTTCAACGAGCTCGAAGCCTATGGCCGCCCCGGTTTCGTCGCCTATATGATGGCCGGCGATGGCGACAGCCAGGCGCTGTTGAACGCCTTGCCGGAGGCCGGTGCCGATGTCATCGAGCTGGGCATGCCGTTCACCGATCCGATGGCCGACGGCCCCTCGATCCAGGCCTCGGCCCTGCGTGCGCTGGACGCCGGCATGACGCTGAAAGGCGTATTCGACCAGGCGGCGAAATTCCGCGAACACGACACCGATACGCCGCTGGTGCTGATGGGCTATGCCAACCCGATCCACCATATGGGTTTCGAGAATTTCGCCCGTCAGGCCGAGAAGGCCGGGGTGGATGGCCTTATTTGCGTCGACATTCCGCCGGAAGAAGATGGCGAATTGCGCGAGGCACTGGGTCAGCACGGCATTGCCCTGATCCGTCTCGCCACCCCGACGACGGACGATAAGCGGCTGGAAACAGTGGTCGAAAACACCTCCGGCTTCGTTTATTACGTATCGACGACGGGTGTGACCGGCGCGGCTTCGGGTGTGGCCCAAGAGGTCGGAACCGCGGTCTCGCGGGTCAAGACCGCCTCGGGTCTGCCGGTCGTGGTCGGCTTCGGTGTTCGCACGCCGGAGCAGTCGGCGGCGATTGCGGCAGAGGCCGATGCAGTCGTTGTCGGGTCGGCAATTGTCGACGCGATGCATGAGGGTGGTGTTGCAGCCGCCACTGAGTTGGTACACACCCTGTCTCAGGCCGCCCACGGCGCGAAAAAGTGAGATAGGGCCGATGAAAGATCGGGACGCGGAAATGAACTGGTTGTCCAAACTGACCCCGCCGGGGATGTCGAAGATTTTCTCCAAGCGCGACACGCCGGACAATCTCTGGGTCAAATGCCCCATTTCCGATGAAATGGTCTTCCACAAGGATCTCGAAGCCGGTCTCTTCGTGACCCCGGCCGGCCATCACATGCGTATCGGCCCAGCCTGGCGCTTCCAGTTCACCTTTGATGGTGATTTCGAAGAGCTCGACACGCCGGAAGTGCCCAAGGACCCGCTCAAATTCCGCGACGACAAACCCTATAGCTCGCGCATCGCTGCAGCCCGCAAGAAAACCGGGCGCGATGACGCCATGGCCATAGGCGTGGGTGAAATCGGCGGCGTGGAAAGCGTCGTCCTGGTGCAGAATTTCGCCTTCATGGGTGGCTCGCTGGGCATGGCCGCCGGTGAAGCCTTCATCACTGCTGCCGAAGCCGCTGTGAAGCGCCGCACGCCGCTTGTCGTGTTCACCGCTGCCGGTGGTGCCCGCATGCAGGAAGGCGCGCTGTCGCTGATGCAGATGCCGCGCACGACCATCGCCGTGGAAATGCTGCGCGAAGCCGGCCTACCCTATATCGTCGTCCTCACCGACCCGACCACGGGCGGCGTAACCGCCTCCTACGCCATGCTGGGCGATGTCCATATTGCCGAGCCGGGCGCCCTGATCGGTTTTGCCGGACCGCGCGTGATCGAACAGACCATCCGCGAGAAACTGCCGGAAGGCTTCCAGCGCTCCGAATACCTGCTGGAAAAGGGCATGGTCGATAAAGTCGTGCATCGTCGCGAGATTCCGGCTACGCTGTCGCGCATGTTACGCGTAATGCTGAAACGACCCGGATCGTCAGCCCCTGCCGCGCTGACACCTCCTCCCGCCGACCATGTGGTCGATCAGGGAGAGGAGCATTAGTACCAGGCGTCAGGCGCTAGATGACGCGCTTGCGCGGCTTGGTCGGCTGCACCCAAAAAAGATCGATCTCTCCATGGGGCGCCTGCAGCGCCTCTTGGCGACATTGGGCAATCCGCAGGATCAATTGCCGCCGACGATCCACATCGCCGGGACCAATGGCAAGGGATCGACCTGCGCCTTCCTGGCGCAAATGGCGCGGGCCAAGGGCGAACGCGTCCACATCTACACCTCGCCGCACCTGGTCAATTTCAACGAACGCATCCTGCTCGACAGTGAGCCGGTTGATGACCGCACCCTGATCGAGGCGCTGGCACGGGCCGAAGCGGCCAATTTTGGCGAGCCGATCACCTTTTTCGAGATCACGACGGCGGCGGCCTTTCTTCTATTCTCCGAACACCCGGCAGACCGGCTCATCCTGGAAGTCGGGCTGGGCGGACGCACGGATGCCACCAATGTGATCGCCAAACCGGCCCTGACGATCATCACACCGGTCAGCATGGATCACCAGGAATTCCTCGGCACCTCACTGGACAAGATCGCCCGCATGAAGGCGGGGATCGCCAAGTTCGGTGTACCGATGGTGATCGGCAATCAGGAAGCGGAAGCGGAAGCGGCCTTGCGCGAGGAGGCGGCGACCGTCGGTGCGCCGGTCTTCGCCTGGGGCAAGGATTATCGCGCCTACCCGCAGCATGGCCGTCTCGTCTACGAAGATGAAAGCCGCGTCTGGGATCTGCCGGCCCCTGGCCTTCTCGGGCCGCACCAGATTCTCAATGCCGGCGCCGCCGCAGCGGCGGCCGCCGTGCTGCAATGGCCGGAGGAAGCCGTCGCTGAGGGTATCGCCAAGGCGAAATGGCCCGGTCGCCTGCAGAATATCACCGGCGGCCCGCTCGGCGAGGTCGCCAAGTCCGCCAATGCCGAGCTCTGGCTCGATGGCGGTCACAATGAGAGCGCCGCTCGCGCCCTGTCCCATGCCCTTGCCGACATGGATGAGCGCGAGGACCGGCCGCTGATCATCATCGCCGGTTTTACCGCCAATCGCGACGTGCAGTCCTGGGCGACGCATTTTGCAGGGCTGGCGCGCCAGCTGATCGCGGTCGAGTTCCACACCGGCCGTGGGGCCTCCATGCCGGCCGATGATGTGGTCAAGGATTGCGAACGGGTGGGGTTGAAGGCGGAAACCGCACCGGGCCTGATCCAGGCCATGCGCATTGCTGCCCGTTCCTCGCCACCGCCGCGCATTCTGATCGGCGGCTCGCTTTATCTGGCGGGCGAGGCCCTGGCCCTGGGCGGCGCACCGCCGCACAAGACAGCCGGCTGACATCGCCACAAAGAAAACGGGCCGTTCCAGATCTGGAACGGCCCGCTTTTCCTGTCATGGCTGGCAGCGCTTAGCTGATGGTTTCGCGCACCCATTCGGCGATTTTTTCCTTCGCCATCATGCCGACCTTGGTGGAGGCCACCTGGCCGTCCTTGAAGATCATCAGGGTCGGGATGCCGCGCACGCCATACTTGCCCGGCGTCATCGGATGGTCGTCGATATTGACCTTGGCCACGGTGAGCTGGCCGGACATTTCCGTCGCGATTTCGTCCAGCGCAGGGGCGATCGTCTTACACGGTCCGCACCACTCCGCCCAGAAATCGACCAGGACCGGTTCGCCGGAATTCAGCACATCGGTTTCGAACGAGTCATCGCTGACCTGTTTGGTCGCCATGGGGCTACTCCTTATCTTCGGGACGAATCCGGCGCGCCGGACTCCATCGATGGCGCCCGAGGTAAGGACCGAGGCCCGTCACGTCAAGCGGGAAGCCCGATTGGAACTGTGTCGAGAAGGCTGTCGGGCAAGACCATCAGGTCCGCCGTATCGGTCCAGAGCAGGGCACAACGGACCTGTTTTCCCGGATGCAGTGCCGCAAGCAAAGCCCGGTAAGTCGCCATCTGGCCAAGATAAACCGGCGCCACATCCGCGACTGTCTGCGGCGGTGGGCGGTTGGTTTTATAGTCGATGATCAGAACTTCGTGATCGGTGATACGCAAACGGTCGACCTGACCCCGAACCAGAACTTTTCCAGCTGGACCGGCCAATTGACCGCTCAGCGATACCTCCGCCTGACTGCCCGGCCCAAAAATCGGGGCATAGGCCGCATCACCCAGAATGTGGAAGACTTCCTCATGGATCCGCGCCCGCATCTGTTCAGACAGATCGCTCTGGGCCGATAGAAAGCGCTCCGCCGCCCGCTCACGGCGATCAACCGGCAAGTCGGGCAGGGTTTCCAGGAGTTTGTGAATGACATCACCACGGCGGAAACGGTAGCCGGCATCCGGTGCCAGCGGCGAGACGACCGCGACATCCTCCTCATCGCTGCCAAACAGGCTCGAGGGCGCGGCCGGCCGCGCCGTGCTGGCGTCGGCGGTAGGAATGGCGACGGCCCAGTCCGGCAGGCTCGTTTTCCGCGTTTGCGGGGGTGCTGCAGGACCGAGCCGCGCCGGCACCGGACCGAAACGCAAACCACCCAGATTCTCGCCCTCAGGCCCGCACAAAGGGGTCTCACAGGCCACCCAATTCGCGCCCGACCAGCGCTCGGCCAGGCGGGTATACCAGCTGTCCTCGGCAATCGCGCCGCTGCCACGCCCCTGTTTCCAGCCGCAGACGATCAGGCGGTCGCGCGCCCGCGTCAGCGCCACATAAAGCAATCGCTGATGTTCCGCCTGTTGTTTCTGGCGGATGGTCTCGCGCAGCTCGGCCACCACCTCGGGGTCTCCATCCTTGCGCGGCGACCAGATCAGGCCGGCCTTGGCATGAGCAAACAGGGAGGACGCCCGGCCGCTTTGCGGCGAACGGGTTGTGTCAGGCAGGATGATCACCGGCCGCTCCAGCCCCTTGGAGGCGTGCACCGTCATGATCTGGACTTCATTGTGCTGACTGGCCAGCTCGCGCTTGACCGGGGTTTCCTCGCGTTCAATCGCAGCGATGAAACTGGCCAGGGCGCCACCGCCCTCCCGATCATGATCGAGGGCACGGTTGAGGAATTCCTCCGCCGCATCACGCGCCTCTTCGGACAAGCGGGCAAAGACCCGGGCCCAGCGGGTTTCACCGCTTGCCGAACGGGCATTGAGGAAACCGGCATACAGGGCATAGACACCGATGGTCTCGGACTTGTCGCGCCAGGCCTTGAGCGCGTCCCGGGCCTCGGTGAAACGGCTGTCCGTCGTCGTCAGCAGGGCCCGCCACAGCCCGCCGCGATCACTCGTCGGCCGCGCCTGGGCCAGGTCGAACAGGGCCTCGTCATCGATCAGCGGCACCCCACCATCATCGGCGTCAAAGAAGGGCGATTTGAGGACTTCCGCGAGCGCCAGGTCATCACTGGAGGTCACAGCCAGGCGTCCCAGTGCCAGCAGGTCCTTGACCACGGTTTGCTCCTTCAGGAGCATGCGGTCGGCCCCGGCCACCGGAACCCCGGCCAGCTTGAGCTGACGGATCAGCTCCTCGACAAAACCGCCGGTCCGGCGCCAGACCAGGACGCCGATATCGCGCGGCTCGACCGGCCGCGGCGTGAATTGACCGCCGGCCTCCTGCCAGACCGCATCACCATCATCGAGCATGCGCTTGATCTCGCGGGCCAGGGCTTCTGCCAGGCGATCGCGGGCCGATCCGAAGGGCTGTGCGTCGACCGGATCAAAGATCGACTTCACCTCTTCCGGCTCGGTGCGGGGCAAGGCCGGCCAGAGCTCTACACAGCCCGGCGTGCCCTGACGCGCGGCCTGGTGCGCTTGGTAGCGTGAAAACGGGCGCCCCGGGGCGGGACCGAGGAATTTCACCTCGGTATCGGCGAAGACCTGGTCGACAGCCTCAAGCACCTGCGCAGCGGAGCGGAAGGAGACATCGAGCCCGGGCCGGGCCGCTTGCAGACCGGCAGCGGCCGCCTTGGCTTCAAGCCTTTCCCCTTCGGCAACAAAGCGGGCCGGCTCGGCCCCCTGGAAGGAGTAGATCGACTGCTTCTCATCGCCGACGATAAACAGCGAGCGCTCTTCCGCGCGGGCGCCCTCACCGGCAAAGAACTCTGCGGTCAGCCCTTCAATCATGTCCCATTGCCGCGGCGCCGTATCCTGGGCCTCGTCCACGAGGGCGTGCATCAAGGCCGCATCGAGCTTGTAGCCGACCCAGCCGGAAAAGGCGTTGTCCGGGCTCAAAAGATTGCCGGCCAGGACGATGAGATCATCAAAGTCGAGCGCGCGCTGCCGCTCCCGCTCCTGATCCAGTCGTTCCAGGTAGAGGGCAACAAATTCCAGCGCCGCAGCACTGGAAGCCGCGACTTCGAGCGTGCGGATATTTTGCCGGACCGTTTCCATGCGCTCGGCTTCCGCATCCATCAGCGGCGCAACCGCGGGCGCCGCCTTGGAGCATGCGGCTGAGACCAGCCGCGCGGCCCGGTGCCCTTCGCCGTTCCGGGTAAAGAAAACCGACAGATAGGCGCGATAGGCCTGGTCGATATCGCCGGCCCTCAGGGCCGTCTCAATGGCATCGGCGCGGCCGGCGTCCTGCTTGCCGCCATCATGGCGCAAGGCATGGGCGGCAGCGTCCAGCTCGGCCCGGGGCAGAGCGGCCATGGCGTCATTTTTGGCCGCTTCAGGCGTCTCTCCCGGTGCGCAATCCAGCACCTCGTAGAGCGCATCCACAACATTGCCCTGTTCGAGGCTCGCGCGCAGATCATGCCGGTGACCATCCGCCCAAGCGACCAGATGATCGACCGCCTCGGCACCACCAGAGGCGAGCAGAACGCGGACAATATCCGGTGAAATCGCCGTTAGCGCCTGTCGCCGGGCGGTCTGGGCGATATCCTTCTGGGCTGCATCATCGAGCGTCTGGAAACCTGGCAGGGCGCCGGCTTCAAGCGGGAAACGGCGCAGCAGGCTTTCACAAAAGGCGTGAATGGTCTGGATTTTCAGCCCGCCTGGCGTCTCCAGCGCCAGCGCGAAAAGCTTGCGGGCGCGTGGCAGATTGCCGGCATCAGGGGCATGACCGCGCAGCTTGGTGAGCTCGCCGGTCAATGCCTCGTCGGCGAGCACCGACCAGGCTCCAAGCCGGTCGAACAGGCGTTCCTTCATTTCCGCTGCGGCGGCCTTGGTATAGGTGACACAGAGAATGCGGTCCGGCGCGGTGCCATCGAGCAGGATATTGACGACGCGGTCGACCAGAACCCGGGTCTTGCCTGAACCGGCATTAGCCTCGACAAAGACGTGCACATCCGGGCGCGCCGCATCGCGCTGCGCCCGGGTCGCCGCTTCAACGATGGCGGGATCAAAGCCGGCGCTCATTCCGCTCCCTCCTCACCATTGGCGGCAACGGCCCATTCGCCGCGCCGGGCAAGGTGATCAAAGTCGCCGTAATCATCCTTGTACTGGGCCCGCGGCTGGGACGGATAGGCTTCGTTTTCATCGTCGAAACGGGCAATCAGCTTGCGCAAATTCTCCAACGCATCGAGGGCAAGTTCCTCGGCCGGGTCGGCCTTGTCGATCCGCGTCTCCCGGCCCGCCTCCTTATTACCGGACACGGTGAGATAAAGCAGGGCAGACGGCGCGCCCGGCTCGAGCCGGTCGAACACACCGGCCTGCTGCGCCATGGCTGCTGTAAGCGGCAATTGCGGCTCGAAACCCACCTTGACCATCTTGGCCGAGGGCGCGGTTCCGGTCTTGTAGTCAAGCGTTTCCAGATGACCATCAGGTGTGCGGTCAAAACGGTCGGCGCGTCCGCTCAACTGCCAGTCTCCGGCGGGCCCCTCCAGGGTCATCACACCCTTGATTTCAAGCGCCGCCGGCTTGCGCCCGGTTTTGCGCCGCTGGATTTCCCAGTCGGCGAACCAGCGCGCGGCGCGTTCAAAGCGTGGCATTTCAAGGCTCAGTGCCTCCGGCGCAAATCCGGCCTCCACCAGCGCCAAGCGGGCCTCTTGGCATAATTCCTCAACCGCGTTTGCCGGCACCTCATCGACCCACCGTTCAACACAGGCCTGCAGGGCATCATGCAAAGCGGTGCCGCGCTCGCGCGGGCCGGGCACCATGTCGGCCGGATCGAGCGGCCGCAGGCCAAGCAAATGCCGGGCATAGATAGAGTAGGGATCACGCACCCAGGTACGGATTTCCGTGATCGACATTTTTCGCGGCCGGGCGCTGACCGGCGGGCGCGGCTGCGGCGGCGCGGCGGGTTTGGGGGCGTGGGCGGGCCGGTCGAGGGCCCGGGCGAGGGCGAGATAGTCCACCTCCGGCCGCAGGGCGCTGTCAGCCTCCTCAGCCAGGGCTCCGCGCGCCAGGGTCTGCAGGCGCCAGAGCCAGCGCGAGGCGACGGTGGGCGCCCCATCGGCGCGGGCAGAGCGGGTCAGGAACACTTCGCCACCAGCTGCGGCGATCTGGGAAAAGTCATGTGCGGCAAGACCATAGCGCCGCTCCGGCGCACCCAGCCCGGCACTTTCGCGCATTCGGCGCGACATCCAGGGGTCGGCGCTGGGTCCTTGCGGCCAAACCCCTTCATTGAGCCCGCCGAGGATGATCCGGTCCGCCCGGATCAGCCGGGCTTCGAGCGGCCCGAGGATCTGCAGGCGCGGGTGAACACCAAGGCTGGGCGGTATCCGCCGGCCGCGCAGAAGCTCGCGGAAAGCAGCGGCGTATTCGCCCAGGGTCATGGCGGGTAGGGCGTCGCTTTCATGGATGAGCTCGCGCATCAGCAGGGCCGCGCTTTCCCCGCCTTCGCCGCGCCAGAGCCGCAGCGCACCATGGGTTTCACCGTCCCGGGCAAGCGCCTCTGCAGCCTCGGCATGGGACCGGGCCCAGTCCGCCATGGTCCGGGTTTCGGTGCGCTCCGGGTCCGCTTTCGGGGCATTTCCGGTGGCCTGTAAGCGCGCAATCGCCGCGTCTAGTGTGTCCAATATGTCCCCGGCCGCATGCCGGTCGTCCGGGAACAGGCGGTCACCGAATTTGTCCAGCCGGCGTCGAAGCGAAGCGACATCGGAACCGGGACGTGCCCCGCGCAGGGCCGCGGCCTCAAACTTGGCCATGACGGTGTGGGTGTCGCCGCGCGCGCGGCCGGCGGCGAACAGGGGCGAGGCCCAGAGCGCGGATTGCCGGACAACGCTGCCCGGGTCTTCGGCAACGGCGAGCAAGCGGTCGAGAAAAGCGCCGCTGGCGCACTGGGCCAGGGGCAGGCCACCGGAATCATCAAGCCGGACCCCGAACCGGGTCATCTCCGCCGCCACCCGCTGGGCCAGGGCCCGATCGGGCGTCACCAGGATGGCGCGGGCCGCGGGGTCTTCCAGGGTTTCGCGCAGGAGCAGCGCGCAGATCCGGGCCTCGGCCAGCGGGTCCGGTGCTTCGATCAGATTGAGCGCATCGAGCGCCTGGTGGAAGAAGTTCTCGCCATATTGCTCCCGTAACAGACCGATACGGCCAAGCCAGCCATCGGTGGCGCTGGCGGGACGCAAGGCCTCGGCGATCAACAGGCGGCGGGCCCGGGCCGGTTCGCTCTCCGCGGCGCCAGGCCATTGCCGGACCCCGGACGGTGTCGTTCCCGCCTCGGTGATGAAAGCCCGCATGGCCCATTGCGGATGGGCTTCATCGATACCGGCCCAGACTGCCTCATCGGCATCCCAGTCAAACCCGGGCAACACCACAGCCCCCTCGCGCAGGCCGGCGACGATCCGCATCAGGCGGCGCACAGCGGGGATGGAGCCGGTGGAGCCCACCACCAGGACCGGATGATCCGGCGGCTGGTCCTGCCAGCGGTCGGCCAGGGCGTGTAGCACCATGGCGCGCCGCGCGGCCGCGTCCATCATGCCCAGCTCGGACAGTCTTTGCGGCCAGGCCTGGTTGAGAATGGAGAGAAATTCGAAAGCCTCGCGCCGGTCTTCCGGCAAGTGCTCGAGCACTTCAGCATCAAGCGCTGAAAGGTCCTCGACATCCTCATTGGCCAGATCATCGAGCAATTGCGCCAGCGGTTCGGCCAAGACCAGGGCACCGGCCAGCCCGATCGGACGGCCAAGCGCCTTTTCCTTGGCCAGGACCAGGCGAGCCAGTTCGAATTTTCGCTTGGCGCCGGGTATGGCGGGCGGCGCAAGGCCGGCGAGTTCACCGGGCTCAAAGGGCGGATCATCGACATCGATATCGCCAAGCGGTTTGATCCGCGGCAGCAGTGCCACGCCGCTGCCCGACAAATCGGCAAAGGCATCACCGAGCGCCTTGGCGGCCCGGCGGGTCGGGGTCAGGATCAACAGCCGGGTCAGGGCATCACCGGGATAGGCCGCCGCCAGCTGTGCCGCGATAGCCGCGAGATGGTCGGCCTCCGGCGCCAGGGTGAAAATGCGCGGGGCGGGCGTATCAAACAGCGCAGCGGTCAAGAGATCAGGCGCGCCTCCGCCTGGGCTCTGGCTTCGGGATCACCGACATGCATCCAGAATGACGTCATCGGCAGTCCGCGGACCCGGCCCTGCGGGATCAACTCGCGCCAGACCTCGGTCATGGAATAGCGCGCTACCGGGCGGCCCGACATGATTTTCGGATTGTGGATCTGCACTCCGGCATAGGCATAGGGCGCCGAGGGTCGATCGCCGCGCCAGTCCAGCCGGCCGTCCTCGCCGAGGTAGAAATCCCCCGGCCCGTCAAAGCCGAGCGTGCGTTCCAGCGGGGCGAGCAGGAGGAGAACATCCATCTCATCACCTTTCCAGGCCGCCCGCATGCGGTCGAGTTCACGCTCACCCTCATCAACCCAGATGGCGTCGATATTGGAGATGAAGACCGGATCCTGACCCAGCAAGGGCAGCGCCTTGGCCACACCACCGCCGGTTTCCAACACCTCGTCGCGCTCATCGGACACGGTCACCGCAGGCGCACCGCTCCAACCGCCAAGATGCTGTTCCATACGATCGGCGAAATGGTGGATATTGACCACGGCACGGTCCACACCGGTCGCAGCGAACCGGTCCAGCGCCCAGTCGACCAGCGCCTTGCCGCCGACCTCGACCAGAGCTTTGGGGCGGTCATTGGTGAGAGGCCGCATGCGCGTGCCCAGGCCCGCCGCCAGGGCCATGCCGGTCTTGATCTCGATCACTTGTGCGCTTCCTTGAACACGCAATCGGCGTGCGTCTTGGCCCACATCAAGAGCGGCATCAGGGCGGGATGCTGCAGGTCGGCCACAAAATGGCGCGCCACATGCGGCAGCATATCGAGATAGCGCGGCTTGCCGTCACGCACCGCAAGGCGGACGAAAATGCCCAAAATCTTGGCATTGCGCTGGGCGCCGAGCACGGCATAGCTGGCATCGAAGCCCGCCACATCATCAATCCCCGCCTGCTCACAGAAGCGGGCCTTCAGCGGCACGATGAGTTTGCGGTCAACATTGCGGCGCGCATCTTCCAGCAGGGAGACGAGATCATAGGCCGGATGGCCCATCAGCGCGTCCTGGAAATCGAGCAGGCCGACACGGGCATGGCCGTCCCGGTCAGGCAGATGAATCAGGTTCTCAGCGTGGAAGTCGCGCAGCACCAGGCCCGGCGCACAGGCGTCTAGACGTTCCAGCGCCGTCGACCAGATCTCGCGCCATTCCGCCCGGGCGGCATCGCTCACCGGTGCTTCGGCATAGCGTTCCAGGAACCAGTCGAGGAAGAGGTCGAGCTCGGCCATATAGGCGACGCTGTCATAGGCCTGCACCGTCCAGTTCTGCCCGTCATAGTCCAGCTGCGGGTCGAAGCTGGAGCGGTAGAGCGCAGCCAGGGCGTCGACAGCGAGGGAGTAGACCGTGCCCTCGTGCATCTGGTCCGGCACGATGCGGGCGTAAAGATCATCGCCGAGATCTTCCAGGATCAGGAAACCGTCCTCGAGATCGGCAGCCAGGATTTTCGGCGCCGAGAAACCGCGTTCGGTCAGCGCCCGGGCAAGCCCGGCGAAAGCCGCCAGATTGGGCCCGGCCAGACGGGCCACGGCGTTATAGCCAAGCGCTTCGCGTTCTTGCGCCGTCGCATCAACCGGGCAGGCCGGGGCTTCCGCGCCGGCCGGAGCATCCATCAGGATGGCCTCGCGCTTGCCGTCCACCAGGCGGGCATAGCTGCGGGTTGAAGCGTCACCGCTCAAAGGCCGGACTTCAGCCGATCCCCAGCCGGCCCGCTCAATAAAGGCCGACCGCGCGGCCGCGCGCTCAGATGTCGTCAAGGCGTGTCTCCCAATCTCCCCGGCCCGTGATCCGGACCTGGCGCTTTAGCGCACCGTTATCGTCTTGGTTTTTGTCATCTTGGCCCGGCATCGACAAGTCGATCTCCAACCGTGTCTGTGGACACCATTCGCCGAGCCGGTCAGGCCATTCAATCAGGCAGATGGCGTCCTCAAAAGCGTCGTCGAGACCCAACTCCTCTAGCTCTGCCTCCTCCTCGATGCGATAAAGATCAGCATGCCAGAGGGGGGTGCCAGATTCAGTCTCATAGGTCTGAACGATGGTGTAGGTTGGGCTTGGCGCATCGCTGACACCGCACAACGCCTCAATGATTGCCCGCGCGAGTGTGGTCTTGCCGGCACCGAGACCACCGGTGAGGAAGACGACATCGCCAGCGCCGAGCCGAGCCGCGATACGGCGTCCGAAATCGCGGGTTTCGTCCAGGCTGCAAAGCGCAAGAGGCAAGTGAGAGGTCATGTCCAAGCGCTTAGCGAAGCCCGCGCGCAACGGCAAGCGGTGAAAGCCTGTCTTGACTCCGCGGTGAACGCTGTTCATTTCCGTATCCAAGAGCGGAGTGACCCATGCCCAAGATCACCTATATCGAACATAACGGAAAAGAGCACACCCATGACGTCGCCACCGGGCTGACGGTAATGGAAGGTGCTGTGCGTAATCTCGTGCCCGGCATCGACGCCGATTGCGGCGGTGCCTGTGCCTGTGCCACCTGCCACGTCTATATCGACGCGGCCTGGACCGACAAGACCGGCACCCGCGAAGCCATGGAAGAATCCATGCTCGACTTCGCCGACCATGTTCAGGACACCTCGCGCCTGTCCTGCCAGATCAAGGTCACCGATGACATGGACGGCATGATCGTCCGCATGCCGGAACACCAGGGCTAATCAGCTCAGGGTGAAACAGCAAAACGCCCGGCTGGTGCGAACCGGCCGGGCGTTTTTTGTGTGACCTCAACCTGATCAGTGCCCGCCTTCAGACGGCTATACCATCCGACGCGTCGGACGAGATCTCATGGCGTATTGAAGTTGCGGATCACTTCGTAAGTGATCGAGGTGTTGGTCGCATCGATAACACGCAACTCTGCCCCTCGATATCCGATTATCGAAGATTCATTGAGGTCATATTCAACATCATTGGTGAAAGCCGGACGCGCCATATTCCCTGTCGATTCGCGATAGGAAATGTTGATCCTGTTTCCGATGCGGCCGCTGTAGATCAACGTTTGCTGAAACGAGTTCTCACTGGATACAGAACGTGTCGAACGCTCAAACCCTCGGTCACGACAGGAAGCAAGATTAAACACCGTTATAACGCAAAGACGCTGTTCGGCTTTTCCAGCTCGAATCGACATCGGGGGGTCCATAAACGCACCGGCCCCCAGGAATGCAGTACCACCAGGCGCGGCAACAGCTCCGCGCGGCCCGAGAGCGAAACTGTGGTAGGTCCACTCGTCATCGAACCCCGTCTGGATGTAAAAACCACCGTGAAACGTATATCCAGAAACCGTTGTGCCAGGTGAAACGCTAATCCCTTGCTGTCGCTGAATATTCCCCTGAGCAAGCATCTCATCGCCAACTCGCACGGTTGCAACGACACCAAGTGGCGGATTGCTATACTGTTCGACGTCCACGGTTTGATTGTATTGCGGCGTAGCACAGCCGCATAAGAACGCGGCTATCGCTAGCACAAAGCCAGCCCATCTCATCTGGACCTCCCCCAATTTTGTTCCAGGCAATACTATTCAAAGACAGCTCCGATACAAATTTATTCGCGAATATTTTGATAATTGCAATTTTTGCGCGAATCGCACCAGTCCAGAAGACTGCACGCACCTGGCTGCACGCAAGATCGAAGCGATAACGAATAATGCTTTGATGTCGCGATGTTATCAGAAACACCGGTGGCGGATTTGCTACGGGATCGGCTCTGTCAATGAGAGGACTTGAGGCTACCAATCCTCAATCTTCAATCCAATGGAACGGCTAGTCGCCTAGATCGTCTCACCCAGGGACGAGACCGGCGTCTTGACCAGGCCAAGCTCCGGCGGCACGCCCTTGCCGCTGGCTTCCATCGGCAGGTGGCAAGCCACCTTGGTGCCCTTGCCCGGCTCTGATTGCAGCTCGACCCAACCGCCATGCAGCTGGGCGATCTCTTTCACCAGGGCGAGCCCCAGGCCGGCGCCGCCGCGCTCACCGCGAGCAAAACGGTCAAACACCTTGGCCTGTTGGTCCGGCGCAATACCTTCACCATCATCGGACACCCAGAGCGTCACTTCATCGCCCTGGGCGCGGGCGCCGATGGTGACATTGCCGCCCGGCTCGACATGGCGCAGCGCGTTGGACAAGAGGTTCATCGTCACCTGTTTCAGGCGATTGCGATCAGCCCGCAGCAAGCCGAGCGGACCGTCGATCTCAACATCGAGCTTGATCGAATTATGGTCGGCGCGGGCGGCCAGGAGTTCCGCGCTCTCGCGAGCGACGCTTTCAATATCGACATCGCCGAGATCGAGCTCAAGCTGGCCCGCATCAATCGCCGCGACATCGAGAATATCATCGATCAGCTTGGCGAGATGCTCCGAGGCCGCCTGTATCGCCGCCATTGGCTCTTTCTGGCGATCGGTCAGCTCGCCGGCAAAGCCATGGGCCAGCATGTCGGCATAACCGCCAATCGTCGTCAGCGGCGTGCGCAGCTGATAGCTCACATGCTCGACGAATTCGGTCTTGATGCGCTCGGAGGCTTCAAGCGCCTCGGCCCGTTCGCGCAGGGCTTCTTCAATGCGGCGGCTATCGGTGACATCATCCCAGCAGATCAGCGTCGCGCCATCGGGCAGCGGCCGGGTCAGATAGGTCAGCACGCGTTCATCGGAGCGGTGCATTTCACCGGTCACCTGCTTACGCGCCTGCGGGCTCGGATCGGTGACGCGGCCCTTGATGTCATTCCAGATGCGGTCATCGGCGAACAGGCCGGCACAGGTTTCCGCCACCGTGTCGAAATCAGGTTGACCATCGAGCTCATCCGGCTCGAAACCCCAGAGCTCTTCAAAAGCATTGTTATTGAGCTGCAACCGGCCATTGGCGCCAAACACGGCCACCGCCTCGTGCAGCTTGTCCAAGGTCGCCCGCTGCACATTGATCAGCGTATTATAGCGCGCCTTCAAGGACAGCTCGTCCGTCTTGTCCTCGAAGATCAGCATCAGGCCGCCGAGCGGGTGACGCTGGCGGGCGATACGCAGGGTCCGGCCATCAGGCAGCGGCCAGAGCTCGTCCGGCGTCTCGTCATTCGGCGAGGCGTCATAATAGGCCAGCTCATCGGCCTTCCACTGGGCGAAATCGGCCTGTTCCGGGAGCAAGCGCTTTTCCCGCATGCGGTCGAGCAACTGGGCATGACCCGGGCGTTCGGTGAGCCAGGCATCATCAAGCTTGAACAAGGCCTTGAAGGCCTTGTTGTGGAAGCTCAAGCGCTTGGATCGGTCGAACACGACCACGGCTTCGGCCATATGATGCAGGGTTTCATCATGGGCGCGGCGGAAGCGCTTGAGGTCGGCCTTGGCTTCCTCGCTCGCCGTCTGGTCGATGGCGATTCCGGCAGCGCCGCCGGAAACCGGGAAGATGAGAAATTCCATCGCCCGGCGGCGACCATTGATGACAACAATCCGCGTCTCACTGACCGGCTTGGACTCCTGGATGGCCTTGGCGGCCTGGTCCTTCATGCCATTATCGAGCAGAAGCTGTTCGCCCAGCACCTCGTCCAGGCCCTTGCGGTCAATGGCGGCGACATAAATCTGGTTGGCCCATTCAATACGGCCGGAGGCATTGGTCCGCCAGGCCGGGAATGGCGCTCGGCCGAGCATGTCGAGGAAAGCGACCGGATCCTGGCTGACCAGGCGGCGGGCTTCTTCGATACGGCCGCGGGCACCGGATTCTTCCAGGCCGCGAATGGTGGAATCAGACAGCCAGACCACCAGCTGCGTTCCAGCCGCACGGCCATCGACTTCCAGGAAGCGCCCGCTCGGCCCGATAATCGTCAGCGAGAAGGGCCGGCCCTGTTGCATCAGGTCCTGGAAGCGCTTGCGCAATGTGGTTTCGTCACCGCTGGAGGAGCGGGCTTCGTAATCGGCGAGACCTTCCATGAGAATGCCGGCCGGATCGGGACCATCCGTCGCCTCGGCAAAACGCAAAAGCGAAGCGAGCGCCACAGAAGACCCGAAGATCTTCGGCTGGCCCCAGCCCGTCGCAGTTTCCTCAAACGGCGGCTCGTCCCAAACCAGGACAAGTCCGGGGTGAGCCCCGAAAATACTGTCGGCCCGGGCGATACGATCTTCCAGATCGTTGAGCTTGCGGCGCCACACAGCCTGCGCGGCACGCGCGCCTGCTGTCTTGCGAAACGCCCAAATCCCGACCACGAGCGCGAACGCCATGGCGCCGAATGTGACAATCATTGTCGCAAACTGGAAAGTCTGTCCGGTCATCTAATCCGCCCTACACGAAGACCGGCCCCACCAAAAAATACGGGCCCTCGCGAATCACCATGATAGCGATGCGCCGAGTCGCGGGCGATGCTTGCGCCCGCAAAAATCTAAATAAGTTATTTTCCTAGCCGCCCGAGAAAGCGGCAATTACCCGGTTTTTCCACAACCGGTTGAGCGAAAAAACAGAGTCGGCTCAAGGCTTTGAATCGCCGCCGGCGAGACGGGAGCGGGCCTGCACGAAGCTGTGGAAACTTCCTAATGAAAGGTTAACGGCGGCGCTAGCGGATACGGACTTCGCCGGCGCGGAACTCGAACATGACGACACAGTTCTGCAACCGGTCAACACCGCTAAGCGGTTGAAATTGCCAGTCAGAAACAGCCTGACGGGCAACCCGGTTGAAGCCGCCCCCGGGAACCGAACGGGCAATACGGATATTCTCCACCTCACCGGGTTGGGCGACATCAAAGCGCACCACGACCCAGCCCTGACGGCCCCGCACATATTCACGCGCCGGATAGCGCGGCAGGTCAGCACTCACGGCAGCAAGGGTTGAGCCGCGGCAGTCTTCCGGGCCGATCAGGCGCTCGACATTAGGGGGTACCGGGTAATCGCCGGTCGGCATGAAAGGCCGGTCGCGGACATCACCCTCAACGCCGGGTACCGGCAGGTCGGGCAGGTCCGGCAAATCCACCTCCGGCAGGCTGGCACAGGCCGACACGCACAAAGTCAAAGACAGCAATAATGCCCGCATACCGCGATTTCCCGTAAGCTTACACAACCACATGCGCACTCAAACCGCCCAAAGTCCGGCCTCGGAAGGGAAAAAAACCCTAAAGCGCGATTAAGAACTTCCCTGTTCGGCGTCGGGACTTGTATGATCCCTGACAGTGGGAAGCTATCGCAACGGCACGTTCTCTGCACGTAACGAGCGATAGGTTATTGAGGGTGTATAGTAAATGTCACTGCTGCCGACTGCCCATGCCGGGCAAACCTACGGCTCGCGCCGCGTCGATTTCTTTACAGTCTCGGGTCAGGTTTCAGCGTCCGATGCCCATATTGGCCGCATCACCGACACCGATGGCATGGATCATGATGTGAAGCTGGCGGAACAGACCAGCGCCTTGGCACCCGGTGACAGCGCGACCATTCTGCGGATCCAGTCCGGCCCCAATCGCCGCTCCCGTCCGGTCGCCATCATCAACCATTCGCGCGGTGTATGGATGCGCGCAGCTTCCGAGGCCACCTCGGTCCTGGCCCGCTCAGGTGTGACGCGGACCTTCAACTGGTGGCTTTCAATTGTTTTCCTGACCTTGGTGGCCATGGCCTCGGTCTGGCCGCTGCTGCACACCTTCCTGACCGAGATCAACCGCTCGATGATGGCGAGCATTCCCAGTTTCGATCTCTATGCCGACCTCGCAGCCCAATTCCCGGGCCTGGCCGGCTGGCGACTGGAAAGCGGTTTGTCGACCGGGTTGAATGACGCCTTGTCGAGCCTCGGCTTTGTGCCGATGAACCTGTTGACCGAGATCGGCGTGTTCAGCCTGGCCGGGCTGATGGCCTTGGTCAGCTTCTCGGCCCGCTCCTGGCGCCTGATCTATGTCCCCGCCCTGGCGGTCGTCGCCGTGCTCGCCGGTGCGATTTTCGGCGGCGCGGAGGCCACTTTGGCCATTATCGGCGCATCGATCGCGCTGTTCATGCTGGGCGGTTTCATCAACCGTGTGCGCGATAGCGGCCGCCTCAACAGCCGCGTCGAACAGCTCGCCGAACACGTCTTGCGCAACCCGCCGGTGGAGGAAGTGCGCACCGCTCCGGCCATGGCCGCTGTCACCGCTGCCGGCGCCGCGATGGCAATGTCGCAGCCGGAGACCAGCGCCAGCAGTGCTGTGGCCGAAACTCCGGCCGGTCCGGTGGGAGAGCCCGTCATGGAGCCGGCCCCGGAAGCCGCTCCGGTTGAAGCGGCAGCCGCTGAGCCCGTCGCGCTTGAAGCCAGCGCCGAAATCGCCCCGAGCGAGGACGCCGAAACCGAGGCCGAGCCGGCCGCCGAAGCCGAGCCGGTCGAAACGGCTGATGAAGTCGACGCGCAACCGGTCGAAGCCGCCGCCACGGACGAGCCCGAAGATGATCTCCCGTCGATGGAAGCGGTCGCCGCAGCGGCTGCACTGAGCCAGCAGGAACAGGCCCAGTCCGAAGGATCTGACGCGGTCGAGACCGTCAGCGAAACGGTCGAAACCCAGGCCGAAACCGTGGAACTGGAAGACGACCGCACCTTGCCGGTGGCACCGCCGCCGCCCATGCCGACGGCCGTAGAGCCTGAAGCCACGGAGCCGCAAAGCCCTGAGGCGACGGACGCACCAGCTGCAGAGGCCGACACCACGCAAAGCGAGCAGCCTGAACCCGCCGAAGCGCCGGTCATGGAAGCGGCACCGGTCGAGGTCGAAGCTGAGGCTGAACCGGCGATGCAGGCCGATGCTGAAGAGGCCGCGCCGGAAACAGCGACCGGGGCCGAGCTTGGCGCACCGATTGACGATCCGATGATCGATGATGCTGGTGATCCGATGATGGATGATGCTGGAGCGTCAGACTTTGCACCGGGTGCACCGGAGGTCGAACTGGAAGATGAGCCTCAGTCCTAGCACTGAGGCCATTTCCGCCTCGCCGCTTTAATCGGTCTCGTAAAAACCGGCTTCGACGAGGCCGGCCAGGGCGTCAATCGCTTCCTCGGCCTGGCTGCCATCGCTGCGGATCTCGATCTCGCTGCCCTTGCTGGCTGCCAGCATCAGCAATTCCATAATGCTGTCGGCATTGACCGTCTCACCGTCACGGCTGACATGGATGGTGGCATCAAAGCCCTGGGCCATTTCGACGAATTTGGCAGCCGCACGGGCGTGAAGGCCGCGGGCATTGCAGACAGTGACACGGCGTTCGGCTGAATTCACTTACCGGCTCCTTCAAGCACGGTGGAGGCAATGGCGATATAGCGCTTGCCGGCATCAACACCCATCGCCGCCAGCTCGTCGAGCGATGAACGCGAGCGGGCTTCAGCCAGCTTGATCAGCATCGGCAGATTGACCCCAGCGATCACCTCGACCTTGCCCGGCTCGAGCAGGGAGATGGCAAGATTGGACGGGGTGCCGCCGAACATGTCCGTAAGGATGAGCACGCCCTCACCGCGATCCGCATCGGCGATCGACTGGCGGATATCGGCCCGGCGCTTTTCCAGATCATCATCAGGACCGATACAGACAGCCAGGAACGCATCCATCGGCCCCACCACATGCTCTGTGGCGGCGACGAATTCATCGGCCAGACGGCCGTGGCTGACAATGACGACTCCGATCATGACGTCTATGTAAACGCGGCTTTCGCTCCGGGGGAAAGCCTTTTTGCAACTGCGAGGGTGCGAAGTTCAGTCGCGGGCCGGGGCGAGGCCTATTCCGCCGGTGCCGCGGGCAGGTCGACGGTGAAGCGTGCACCGCGGACACTGCCATCCTCATTGAGCCGGTTCACTGCGTAGATCTGGCCGCCATGGGCCTTGACGATCTGGCGCGAGATTGCAAGGCCGAGCCCGGAATGGGCCCCGAAAGCCGCCCCCTTGGGACGTTCGGTGTAGAAGCGCTCGAAAATTGTCTCGAGATTTTCTTCCGGAATGCCCGGCCCCTGATCATCGACCGTGACAACCAGAGAGCTGCCGCCATCGCGATGTCCGCGGCGGGCGGAGATGGTGATGGTGCTGCCGGCCGGCGAGAAGGTCAGGGCATTGTCGACCAGGTTGCGGAAGACCTGCCCCAGCGGCACTTCGCGCCCCAGCACACGGCCATTGCGGACCTTGTTGACGAAGTCGAGGCGAACCTCCGACTGGGCTTCATTATAGGTCTCGCTCAGCTCGCCGAGGAGACCGGTGAGATCGAACGGCCCGATATCCTCACGCGCCAGTTCCGCATCAACCCGCGAGGCGCGGGAGATATCAGTGATCAACCGGTCCAGCCGCCCGACATCGGCCGCGATCACCTTGAGCAGCCGGTCACGGCGGACCTCATCCTTGGCCAGGGGCAGAACTTCCGCCGCCGAGCGAATGGAGGTGAGCGGGTTTTTCAGTTCATGGGCGACATCGGCGGCGAAGCGTTCAATCGCATCGAGCCGGTCGTAAAGCGCCTCGGTCATCTCCGAAAGCGAGACGCCGAGCTCGCCGATCTCGTCGCGCCGGGCGCGCAGATCAGGCATTTTCACCCGCCGCCCGCCGGCCCGCCGCGCTTCCTGCGCAACCCGCGCCAGGCGCCGGATCGGCCGCGCGATGAACACCGTCAAGGACAGCGAGGACACGCCGGTGACCAGGGCGGCAATGAGGATAAAGGGCACCAGGGCCCGTCGCTCGGCCTGGATCAGGGTATCAAGATCATAGCTTTCAATGGTCACGACCCCGATCACCGCACGCACCGGCTGGATCGGAATGGAAACAGACACCACGCGGCTGCCCGCCTCGTCATAACGCACACCGGCAACGCGCTCGCCCTGGATGACCTGCTGCACTTCCTCGGTCAGGTCCCGGTTCAGCGCGGCGCGTTCCTCGGCGGTCGACAGGACGCTGGAGAAGCCGTCCAGAATCCGGGTCGGCAGGGTCCGGGCCGCTTGGGCGAGACCGGCCCGCTCCTCGCCCGGGGGCGGCAGGTCGACGGTTTCAAACACATCCGCCAGCAAATGGCTGTCGGCAACGATATCGCCACCCTTGTCGAACAAAAGAACGCGGGATTCTTCCGGCACATAGAGCTGGCGCAGTAGCGCGCGCGCATCGGCATTATTCATCGCCGGGGTTGGCGAGGTGACCGATGCCCCTTCAGCCAGGACATTGGCGATCAACTCGCCCTGCACACGCAGGCTTTCAATCTTGGCATTGACCAGGCCGCGCCGCGTTTCCGTCAGCGCCATCATGCCGACGACGAGCACGCCCAGGGCGATAAAATTGGCGAACAGGATCAGCTGCGCCAGACGTGAGGAGGCGCTCGGCCGGATGCCCCGGACCAGAGCGACCAGCCGCCGCCACAAACGCACTACGGGCGCAAACGCGCCCGCAGGGGCCGGATCAGTCCTCTTTGTATCGGTATCCAACGCCATAGAGCGTCTCGATCGAGTCGAAAGTCTTGTCGACTTCGCGGAATTTCTTGCGGATGCGCTTGATATGGCTGTCGATGGTGCGGTCGTCGACATAGACCTGATCATCATAGGCCGCGTCCATCAGGTTATCGCGGCTTTTGACATAGCCCGGGCGCGTCGCCAGAGCCTGAAGGATCAGGAATTCGGTGACGGTGAGCCGGACCGGTTCGCCATTCCAGGAACAGGCATGGCGATTGGGATCCAGCAGCAGCTTGCCGCGCTCGAGCGGCTTGCTGTCACCGGGCTCAAGCCCGGCCGGCGCGGCGATATCGCCCTGCGCACCGGCACGGCGCAAAACCGCCTTGACCCGCTCACCCAGGAGACGCTGGGAGAAGGGCTTGGCGATATAATCGTCAGCCCCGAGATTGAGCCCCAGCGCTTCGTCGAACTCATCATCCTTGGAGGTCAGGAAAATGACCGGCAGGTTGGAGGACTGGCGCAGGCGGCGCAGCAATTCCAACCCGTCCATGCGCGGCATTTTGATGTCGAAAATACCCAGATCCGGCGGGTCTTCCGTCAATGCCGTCAGGGCCGAAGCGCCATCATTATAGGTCCGCACATTATAGCCCTCACCCTCGAGGAAAATGGAGACCGATGTGATGATGTTCTCGTCGTCGTCGACAAGCGCGATGGTAGCCATGCCTTCTCCGAAATCTGTCCCGAATTAAGTTGCTCCAAATCACCCGATCGGAAAAACCCAGAGCCGACGCGGGCTTGCTGCCCGGTTCGCGTTTCACCATAGACATCTCTGCCCGCACACGCCAAGCGCTTCGCAACAGCTTGGCCATGGTTAGTAAGGTTTTAAACGAATTCGGCAAGAATGAGGTGGCGCGAGAGGATCAGCTGCCATGGCCGAAGACGTTCATTACGAAGTCTTTCTCAAGAAGAACGAGAAATCCGGCTGGGCCCTGCACGGGGCCTGCAAGGAGCGTGATGAATCGATCAAGGTCGCGCACACTTTGCTGTCCCAGTACAAGTCCGGCTCGGTCCGCGTCACCAAGGAACGCTTCAATAATGGCGAGCGCACCTTCCGGTCAGTCCCGATTTTCGAAGGCGGGGCCGAAGCCTTTGGTCAGATCAAGGACAAGACCGGCGATGCCGGCCTGCCCTGTTTCGCCCCCGATGATCTGTCGAAAGGCCATGCCCGCGACACCATCCGCCGCTCACTGACAGGCTGGTTCGAGCGTCAGCAAGCGCTTCCCATGGAGCTTTTGCATAGCGCCGACCTGGTGGAAAAGCTCGAAGCCTCCGGTACCGAGCTGCAGCACGCCGTGCAGAAAGTCGCCGTCGCCAGCGCCCAGGACAACGCCGCCAATGTCCAGACCGTGGTCAAACAGCTCAATGACCTGGTGCAGATGAGTCTGAACCGGATCTACAAGGATGCGCGCGAGGACCGGCTGCAGACCTATCCCAAGGGCAAGGATTTCGCCGAAGTGGCCGGCGCCATCCACCAGAATGATGCGCGCGGATATGCCTTGCGCGCCGCCATGACCGACCGGCTCAAAACAGCCAAGAAATACGGTGACAAGCTCGACCTCCTGCTGGAAATGGCTGACACCCTGCCGACCGATGAGGCGGCACGGGAATTTGCCCATGACGAAGTCGACGCCTTCCTGACCGACCTGATCGGCTTTGACGCCGGCCGCGATGCGCTGCTGGGCAAATGCAATGACCTCGGCGAGACGGTGATCCGGCTGACCTGCCTTTATGATGGCGATCATGGTGCGGAAGCGCTCGGCATGGCCCCGCGCGCCGCCAAGCGGATGGCGCAGAAGATCGGCGATGGCGATCTCGGCGAATGCCGCACCGCCATTGCCCAGGTTTTGCTGAAAGAGCTGGAAAAACCCAAGCGTCTGCGGCCGTCCTCGATCCGCGAAGAAATCCGCCTGGCCCGCGATCTGGCACAAAAACTGGTCATGTCGGCTGATGCAGCCCTGCCGGTCGACCGCCTGATCAAGGCGTTCACCTCGCGCTCCTCCCGCCTGCTACAGCCCGAGGCGATCGATGAATTGCTGCGCTATGCGCGCGACCCGAACGAGGAGATCGATCTCCTTCTGGGGCTGGAGGAGAATCTCGTCGGCGAAGGCAATAAGTCCAAGCTGGCGGGCTATGTCCGCTCAACGCTGGGCGCCAACAAGACGGAAACCCATTTCGTGCGCGGTCCGGGCAAGCCGCTCGAGGCCCTGTCCCAGCTCACCGCACACCAGGCCCGCGTTCTGCGCGGCACCTATCCCGAACGTGACAAGACTGAACTGGCCGCGGCGCTGGATCAGCTGGGGCTGAAAATCCTTGATACCACCAATATTCTCTGTGCCGTCGAGAAAGGCCCCCGACCAGCCCTCGACCGGGCCCAGGCGCTATTGAAACTGGCCCAGGCCGGTGCCCTGCCCAAGGGTGAATGCCTGCGCGATGCCCAGGCCCGCGCCGTCAGGCTGATCAAGTCGGAAATGGGTCTGAAAGAGGCCCAGAGCCCGGATGGCCGCCCGAAAGTGCAGCAAATCCAGCAGCTCATGGCCCAGATCAATACCGCAGCCTGACCAAAGCGTCACTTGCCCGTCTTTCTGGTCGCGGGCAATCTCTCCCGCCTCAAACAGGGGGAGATTTCATCCATGCTTCGTTTTCTGACCGGCCTTGCGGCCCTGACACTCCTGGCCGCACCGGCTGCAATGGCCGATGATGAGGCCGATATCATTGCCGCCATGGATGAGGTCTATGCCGTCATCTCCGGCCCGGTCGGTGAAGCACGTGATTTCGACCATATGCGCACCCTGTTCCTGCCCAACGCCTCGATGGGCGCGGTTGGCCCGGGCCCGGACGGCAATGGCCGCGGCCGTGTCATCACGCTGGAAGACTATATCGAGCGCAATGGTTCCTGGCTCTCGGACAATGGTTTCACCGAGACCGCAACCCGCAACCAGGTCGAGGTCTTCGGCGAGATCGCCTATCTGCGCTCGGCCTATGAGGGCTATAACGGCGCCACCGGTGAGCTGATCCTGACCGGGGTGAATTTCGTGACCTTCTTCAAGATTGAAGGCGAGTGGAAAGTCGCCTCCCTGCTCTGGCGCCAGCAGTCGGATGACTGGCCGGTCGAAGCCGCATTCGACTAGGCCATGGCATACCGGCTTGCCCAAATCCGGCAAGTCACGTCATCTATGGGTCATTCCGGCCCGCCTGATGCGGGCCCCAGCAGGACCGGCGGACGGCGGGCATGACCACAACACGCGTTCTCCTCGATGACGATCTGTCGATCGCAACGCGCTTCATCAGTCCGACGCTGAGCGTGTTCAACGCCCGCGACGGCGTTTTCACCCCGGTTGAGCGGCTCAAGGCGGAAGGCGTCACGCATTTCGCGTATGCCTGCCGGGATGAGCGCTATGGCGATCTAGTCCGCTCCGCAGCGGGTTTCGAGCACGAAGATGCCGGTGAGGCGGATCAGGGATTGTCGAGCACGGGTCTGGAAGCCGGGCGGATCATCGACACGCTCGACCAGCGCATCGGCTCCGATGTCGAGCTGATGGGCCGCACTGGCCAGCTCGACGGTTTTGTCAGCGATGCGCCGGCGATCATCGGAGCGGACAGCGCCTTCAAGCGCCACCCCTCCGCCGTGATCGAGCCGGGCTGTATCATCAACACCGAAAACGGACCGGTCGTGATCGATGCCAATGCCCGTATTGCCCGCATGAGCTATATCGCCGGGCCTGCCTATATCGGTCCGGATGCGCGCATCGACAGCGCCCATCTCTCCAGCACTGTGATCGGCCGTCATGGACGCCTGGGCGGCGAAGTGGAAGCTTCCATCTTCAACGACTTCTCCAACAAGCATCATGAGGGCTTTGTCGGCCATTCACTGATTGGCCAATGGGTCAATCTCGGGGCCCTGACGACAACCTCGGACCTGAAGAATAATTACGGCGAGGTGCGGCTCACTGCACCGGCGCACGGGGCCGCTCATGATGTGCCGGTCGCCTATGATACCGGTACGATCAAGTTCGGCTCGGTGATCTCCGAATTCGTCAAGACCGGCATCGGCACGCTGCTGTCGACCGGCTCGGTCATCGATCTCGGCGCCAATCTGTTCGAAGCGCCGGAGGGCAAATATGTACCGGCCTTCGTCTGGGGGTCCGCGCGGGCGCCGCGTTACCGGCTGGACCGCTTCCTCGGCGATGCTGAAACCATTGCCGCGCGGCGCAAGCAGACGCTGAGCGCGGCCCGGTTGGCCGTGCTTCGCCATCTCTACACCCAGGCTACAGCCTGATGACCTCCCAACGCCTGCCCTTCAAGGCCATCCTGTTCGACATGGATGGTGTGCTGGTGGACAGCAATCCGGCCATCGAAGCGAGCTGGCAGCTCTGGGCGGGCAAGCATGGCCTCGATTTCGCCGAGGTGAAGGCGCGCATTCATGGCCGCAAGGCGGTCGAGGTCGTGCGCCACTTCCTGCCCGGGGCGGATATCGAGGCGGTCTGGGCCGAGCTGATCGAACAGGAAATGGCCAGCGCCCATCTGACCATCCCGATCCCCGGCATCGCCACAATCCTGTCGGCATTGCAGCGGGAAGAATGGGCCGTGGTGACCTCGGCTCCACTGGAATTGGCGCAGGCCCGCATGACAGCCGCCGGCCATCCGCAACCCGTCGCCTGGGTCACCGCCCGCGATGTCGAGCGCGGCAAGCCGGCACCGGACGGATTTCTCATGGGGGCGGAAAAGCTGGGCGTGGCCCCGGCCGATTGCCTGGTCATCGAGGACGCCGGCCCCGGCATCGCGGCAGCCCGGGCAGCGGGCATGCGGGCGATCTATATCCATGCACAGAGCGAGACGCCGGCCGGCACCACGGCGCACATCACCGGGCATGACCAGCTGAGCATTGAGCGCGATGCGTCCGGTGCCGCCACGCTCCGCGTCGCGATCAGGTGAATTCCAGGCGTTCCTGGGAGAAGAAGAAGAGCGACTGGATCGACTTGTCCTCAATACCGCTTTCGGAGTTGAGCAGGCGCTTCATGGAATCCTTGCGGCTATCGAGCGCGGCATCGAAGTCGGCATTGATCTTGGCTTCGGTTCCGCTCTTGGTCAGCGCACTTTTGAGCGCGGAATAAAACTCGAAATCGCCGGCCAGGAAGAGGCTCTCATAGAGGATTTTCGAGGCGATTTTCTGATGGATATCGCCATAGCCCAGCTGGGTGCGCATTTTCTCTTCCGTCTTGACGACGAAATCGACTTCCTCGCGGAAATTGGTCGACCGCAGGATGTAATGCTTCACCTCGAGCATTTCCTCGTCGATCTCGGCGATGCGCGCCGGATCAAACCCGTCGCGGAAAACCACGACGATATCGACATCAGAGCCCTGCACCATCTTGCCCAGCTCGGCGTTTTCGCGCGGCTCGTTATGGGCGAGGTAATAGGCGATATCGCCGGCGACGAAACAGACGCCATTGGCCAGTACATCGCGGCGGGCTGACTGGCTCAGCGCCATCAGCGTCTGACGGGCGACTTTCAGCTTGTAGACCGAAATCTCGCGATGCTGGTTGGAGAGCTGGATCTGGCGCTCGATCACCTGCTCGCGCTGGTGCGGCAGGGAGATCAGGGTGAAGGTCAGGAAATCGCGCAGGATGGACGGGCTCAGGCGGATATAATCCTCCCGCGTCACATCAAAGCGCAGATAATAGCGGGCGAAGTGCGAGATCTGCAGGAAGCCCGAGCCGAAACAGGCCCGCCAGACATCCAGATAGGCCGCCCCGTCGAGGGCTGCCATGAGTTCACGGCCTAGCAACGGCCCGCGTGCATTGACCGCGTCGATGATGCGCGATTCCAGATCGATCTTCACCGTGTCATTCCCCGCTCAAAAGCAACGGGGCGGACCTTGCGGTCCGCCCCGGCGCTTGATGATCAATCCATCAGCTTTTGCATCAGGAAGGCGTAGAGCATCGCATCGCGACGGGCGAGCTCTTCCAGATTGGCCGCAGCGGAGTGACCGCCTTCGATGTTCTCGTAATAGAGATAATCATGGCCGAGATCGGACAGCAGATGCGCCATCTTGCGGGCATGGCCCGGGTGGACGCGATCGTCCTTGGTCGAGGTGTAGAGATAGATCTCCGGATACTCACCATTGGCATCGACATTGTGATACGGCGAGATCGAGCGCAGGAAAGCGCCCTCGTCCGGATCTTCCGGATTACCGTATTCACCCATCCAGGACGCGCCGGCCAGCAGCGTGTGATATCGCAGCATGTCGAGCAGCGGCACGGCGGAGATAACCGCGTTCCACAGATCCGGGCGCTGGGTGTACATCACACCCGTCAGCAGGCCGCCATTGGAACCGCCATAGACGGCCGTCCGGCGCGGGCTGGTCAGACCATTATCGTGCATGTCCTCGGCGACCGCGATGAGGTCGTCATAGATGCGCTGGCGATCCATTTTCAGACCGGCCTGGTGCCAGGACGGGCCGAACTCGCCACCGCCGCGGATATTGGCAACCACATAGGCGCCGCCATTTTCCAGCCAGAGCTGGCCACGGCTGCCGGAATAGCTCGGGCGGATGGAGACCTCGAACCCGCCATAAGCGTAGAGCAGGGTCGGGGTGGAACCATCCATCACCGTGTCTTCACGGCGCACGACGAAATACGGGATCATGGTGCCGTCGGTCGACTCAGCTTCCAGCTGCTCGACGACCAGCCCTTCGGCGTTGAAACGCTCCGGGATGGACTTGATCGGGTTCACCGTCATGTCCGCCGCATTGATCATGTACAGCGTATCCGGCGTCAGGAAGCCTTCGGCATTCATGAAAGCGATGTCCTCGCCGGAATTGGTCGAACCCAGACCGATGGTCAGGTTCTCCGGCACCGGAAGGCTTTCCGAGGTCCATTCGCCATCCGCGAACTGGAAGGCCTCGATACCGCCCACGACATTCTCGTCGATCGCCACCATCAGGGCCGAGCGGGTCGCCCCGATACCGCCAAGCGACTGGCGCTCGCGCGGAATGTAAACCGTGTGCACGTCCGGCAGTTCACCGGCGGCAGCAAAGGCCGCCATCTCGAAGGACAAGAGAGCACCGGACGGATAGGTCTCGCCCCCCTCAACCGGGGTCCAGTCTTCCTGCAGGGTGAAAACGAGCTGGCCCTGATACATTTCCTGGATCGAGGATTTCGGCGGCAGCGGCAGCTGCATGGCCTCGCCCTCATTGGGCAGATACCACCAGGTCGTGTCGTAGAATGTGTCCGCTTCCGAGGCCATCATGTAGACGGTGCCGTCGCTGTCTTCGACGCGGAAGGAGAACAGGCCGACATCCTCGCGATCGCCGCGCACAGCCTCGGTGGCGTCAGACAGCTCGGTGCCGCGGGCCCAGCGATAGGCCACGGACGGGTATCCGCTATCAGTGGTGTCCGCCTCGCTGGTCGCAAGACCGACCATGAGCGTGTCGGCATCGATCCAGCTCACACCGCCCTTGGATTCCGGGGTGACAAAACCACCTTCGACGAAAGCGCGCTCGGAGACCGAGAATTCACGGCGTACGGCGGCGTCGGATCCCCCGTCGGACAGCGTGATCATGCAGCGGTCATAGGCCGGGGCGAGGCAGTTGGCGCCGCGCCAGACCCAGTTTGAGCCCTCCGCATCGGACAGCGTGTCGAGATCGAGGATGACATCCCATTCCGGTTCGTCGGTGAGATAGCTTTCCAGCGTCGTGCGGCGCCACAAACCATGGGTATTGGTCGCGTCCTGCCAGAAATTCCAGACATAGCCGCCCTGGAAGGCCCCATAGGGGATGCGGTCCTCGCTCTGGTAGACCGCAAGCGCCTGGTCAAACAGGCCCTGATAGCGCGCATCGCCCTGCAGGCGTTCGAACGTGCGGGCGTTCTCGCCCTCGGCCCAGGCGATGGCTTCCTCGCCCTCGACCTCTTCCAGCCACAGACGCGGATCATTGTTCGGATCGATCTCGACGATCTGGCGCTCGCCGCCGCTATCGGCTGTGCCTGCCTCCACTGGTGCATCCTCTTGCTGGGTCGCCGGATTACAGGCCGCAAGCGCAAGCATGCTGACACCGGCAATCGAGGCCTTGGTCACGTTAGACATTCATGTCTCCCCTTAACTCTGCGGCGCGCAGTTAAGACCGAGCCATGCTGGACGTAAAGCCGTCTAAGCGCTATCGGAGCGCCATGAAGGCAAGACGCATGAATGGCGCGGGCAACCGCTTTATCCTGGCAGACGTCCGCGGGCGTGCCGGACGGGTCTCTCCGGCGGCGGACCAGGTTCGCCGCTGGGCGGGTGAATTCCAGTTTGATCAACTACTTGTGCTGGAAGACGCGGATGGCGCCGACGCCTTTATGCGGATCTGGAATGCCGATGGCGACGAGGTCGGCGCCTGCGGCAATGGTACGCGGGCCGCAGCCCAGGCCATGATGCAGGATGACGCGCTCGACCGGGTGGCAATCGGAACTGTGGGCGGCTTGCTGCATGCCGACACCGCTGGCAATGGCCAGATCCGCGTCGATATGGGCGAGCCGCGGCTGAACTGGCAGAACATTCCGCTGGCGCGCGAGATGGACACGGTTCAGCTCGATTTTGCCGCCGAGGCCGGCGGCGTGCGGGTGGAAAACCCCGGCGCGGTCAATATGGGCAATCCCCACGCCGTCTTCTTCGTGCGCGATGTGGAGAGCCTGCCGCTGGCCGCCATCGGGCGCGAGATCGAAATGGATCCGGTCTTCCCCGAGCGGGTCAATGCCAGCTTCGCCCAGATTTTCGACGCCAGCCATATCCGCCTGCGGGTCTGGGAGCGCGGCGCGGGCATCACCGCCGCCTGCGGTACTGCCGCCTGCGCCACCCTCGTTGCTGCGCACCGCCGCGGCCTCGCCGCACGCTCCGCCTCTATCATGGCCGATGGCGGCGAGTTGCATGTGGAATGGCGCGAGCGCGATAACCACGTCGTCCTGACCGGCCCCGTCGAAGACGAGGGCGAGGTCGATATCCAACTCTAACCTTTGGGGCAGAGCCATGAGCGAAGCGATCTGGACCGTTTATCTTTCCGGCGAAATTCACACCGACTGGCGCGAACGGATCATCGACGCCGTCGATCGCATGGACCTGCCGGTGGAGTTTGTCGGCCCGGTCACCGTGCATGCCGATAGCGATGATTGCGGCGCGGTGATCCTCGGCGAGGAAGATCAGCCTTTCTGGCGCGACCATAAGGGCGCCAAGCTCAACGCTATTCGCACCCGTACCCTGATGGAGCGGGCCGATATCGCGGTGGTCCGCTTCGGCGACAAGTACAAGCAGTGGAATGCCGCCTTCGATGCCGGCTTCGCGGCCGCGCTCGGGACGCCGTTGATCACCCTGCACGATGAAAACCTGACCCATGCCCTGAAAGAGGTTGATGGAGCAGCCCTGGCCGTCGCGCGCGAGCCGGAACAGGTGGCGGAAATCCTTGCCTACGTTATCGACGGTACGTTGAACCGCTAGCGCGGCTTTCCCCTCACTGCCGAGTTCATTGTCGCCAAGCGTCATTGTCTCATATTATCCCCGCGAGGGCCGCGATTTCGTCGCGGTTGGGGATCAGCATCCGGGTCAGACCCAAGGGCAAGATGATGCGCCAATTCTTTCTTAGCGCCGCGCTGGCGGCCGGCCTGGCCGTACCGGCCCTGGCCCAGGACGACGCTCCTGTCGTAACCCAGCAAACCGTGTCGATGGAACTATTCGGCCTGGCTAATCAGGCCCTGCAAGCCGGTGATTTCGAAGCCGCCAAACGCGCCCTGGAAGCCGTGCGCGATCTCAAGCCGGGCCATCCGGCTGTGCTCAACGGCCTGGTCACCGTCGCCCGGCGGGCCGAGCATCCGGAAGATGCGCTGACTGCGCTGGAAGCCATGGATGCCGCCGGGCTGACCTATGACCTCACCCGTGTCGAGGCCTGGCTCAGCGAAGCAGACCCGGACCGTTTCGCCGCCGTGCGCGCGGCCCTCGCAGCCAATGGCGAACCCGTCGGCCGCGCCGAGCGGGCAGCGGTGATTGATCGCCCGGGCGCGCTGATTGAGGGCGTGGCCGTCGATATCGAGACCGACCGGATTTTCCTGTCCTCCGTGGCCGAGCGCGAAATCCTTTTGCTTGAACCCTTTGCCCCCAATGACCCGATTGTTTTCGCCGACCGGGAAGACGGTTTGTGGTCGGTCTTCGGGATCGCCGTTGATGACCGCACGCGCATGGTCTGGGCCGCCTCCGGCGTGGTGCCGCAGACCCCTATGGAAGACGGCGAGGCGGAGGGCACCGCCCTGTTCGCCTTTGATCTGATGACCGGCGATCTTTATCGCCGCTATGAGATCGACGGTGCGGTCCGCATGGCCGACTTCGTTGTCCGCGATGGCATGGTCTATGTCGCCGACGCCGGGGCGCCGCGCATCTATGTGCTCAACTCCATTTCAGGTGAGCTGGAACTCCTGGTCGAGGATCCGCGCTTCGTCAGCCTGCAGGGCCTCGCCCTGACCCGCGGCGCACTCTATGCGGCGGATTATTCCACCGGCCTCTGGCGCATTGATCTGGGAGACCGCTCGGTCTCCCTGGTCCGTCCCGGCGATGCGTCGCTGATCGGTATTGATGGCCTGCTCAACACCCGGGATGGCCGCATCGTCGCCGTCCGCAACGGCGCAGCACCCCATCAGATGATGGCCATCGATCTTGATCGCGAGGGCCGCGAGGTGGAGAGCACTGAAGTGTTGCTGCGCGGGCATGCGGACATGACCGGCGGTACCGAGCCGACCCTGGTGGATCTGGCGGATGGCCGGGCCTGGCTGGTTGCCAATGCGGCCTGGCCGCTCTTCCCCGAGGATGGCAGCGTGCCCGAATCGGAACGCCCCTACACTGTCATCCTGGAAATGGATCTTCCGTAAACGACGCCCTCAGATTCCATTCATCCATTTCTCATAATCTTGATGGTCTCCACCGCGCGAGCAAAGGAGGCGATGATGATGGAGACTGACAGGGATTTCGCCGCACAGCTGAGCGGCCACCGGCTGACTACAGCAGAAGTGCTGTACTACATGCCGGACCATCCGAGCCTTATTCAGAGCTTTCTCTGGCAAACCCAGGACCTTGCGCCGCGATATCCGCGATTGATCAGATTTCTCGATTTCTGGCGCGCCGAAATCGATGCCGTGATCCACACCGTGCGCATCGCCCATCGCGGACTGATCGGGCCGGCCGAGTGGAGCCGGGCGGATATCGAGCTGCGCCTGAACTAGAATTCGATCATCTGGATCAGATTGCCACAGGTGTCATCAAAGACGGCGAGGGTGACCTCGCCCGCCTTGACCGGCGCCTGGGTGAAGCTCACGCCGGCCGCTTTAAGGCGTTCATACTCGGACTGGATGTCATCAACGCTGAAGGCCGTCCAGGGAATACCGTCTGCCTTGAGCGCGACCTGCATCTGCCGGGCGGCGGGGTGCTGATTGGGCTCGAGGCCGAGCTCGACACCCTCGGGTTCCTCCGGCGAGACAAGGGTCAGCCAGTTAAACTCGCCCATCGGGATATCGTGTTTGATCACAAAGCCCAGCGTGCCGGTATAAAACTCTCGCGCCCGGGCCTGATCCTCAACCATCACGCTCTTGATGTACATTTTCATGGCTCACCCCTCCTGTCTGCTCGCAGCATGCACTCGCGATCATGACGGCGAGTGTGAGCGTTTTCAATTTACTCCAGGACAAATCACTCAGGCGGAGGGCTACTCGCCGCGCATGCGCAGGATTCCCGCCCCGCACGCCTGCTGGATCACCGGCTCGGCGGCGACGAGGCGGCGCGTCACCGAGGACAGGCTGGTCGGATTGGCGCCGCGGGCGCGCAGGCGCTCGGCGCGCTGCTCACTGCTCAGTTGCGGATCGGCCGCGATCACGACGACAGCCAGCTCTTCGGCGGTAAAACGGGAATGGGCTTCGCGGGAAACGCAATGACAGGAGTCATGCTCGCCACCGCGGGCCAGACAGGTGGCGAAAATCTCGTCCCCACCCGGGTCATCGACATGCGCGGGCAGGGCTGCATAGGCCATTGCCACCACGGCGCTGATCATCGACATGACGCCAAACCTTTCCCCTAAACAAATACCATCCTAGGGCTTTCGCGGCTTTTTCGCCACTTAGCCCTTTCCTCGGCGCCCGGGGCGGGCATAATTATTTATGCGAGGACGCTAAGCGGTGGAGTTAGAGATGAAACGATCTCTCCTGATCCTGTTGACCATGACTGTGCTGGCCGCCTGTACCAGCATGCCGACCCCATACCAGCCGGCCGTCGGCTCACGCTGGGGCTATGAAGAGAACCAGATTGAGAGCAATCGCTTCCGGGTATCCTTCGGCGGCAATTCCATCACCGAGCGCGAAACGGTGGAAACCTATCTCATCTACCGCGCCGCAGAACTGACGGTGGAACAGGGCTTTGACCATTTCGAAGTGGTCGAACGCAATGTCGACAGCGAAACCCGCTATATCGGCGGCGACCCCTATGATGCGCGCTATCGCGGCTTCTACGTGCACTACAGCTATTACCATCCGCGCTGGGGCTGGCGGGGCTGGTACGACCCGTTCTGGGATGATGTGCATACCCGTGAGATCACCCGTTTCGAGGCCAGCGCCGAAATCGTCATGGGCAATGGCCCCAAGCCCGACCATCCGCGCGCCTTTGATGCCCGCGACGTCATGGCCAACCTCGCCGACGAGATCATTCTGCCCACACCTGAGTAAGGGCAAGACGAGAACCAGACAGGAGGCCGGGGTTACGCCCCGGCCTTTTGTTTTTGCGCCCGTCTAAACCGGACTGCAGCACCCGGCCGACTGCCGGCTTGACTCCAATCCGTCCATTTCTTAGCGTTCGCTAATTAGCGCTTGCTAAGGAGCATCCATGACCGATGGCCGGACCCGCATTCTCGACGCCTCGCTGGCGCTCTTTACCGAGCGCAGTTTCGACGCCGTCTCGATCCGGGATATCGGTGAACGGGCCGGACTGACCAATCCGGCGCTGTATCAGCACTTCCGCGGCAAGCAGGCGCTGGGCGAGGCGCTCTACATGGCCTGCTATGCCCGGCTGATCGACGCCATGGAAGCCGAGCTCAATGCGGCGGCCTCACCGTTGGAGAATATGGCGAGCTATGTCCGCGCCTCGGTCAAACTTCATGGCCAACGCCCCAGCCCGCTGCCTTTCCTTGAGGACCATCAGCGGCTGTTCGGCAAGCTGGCCGTCGAGCACTATGGCGACCGGGCGATCTCGAAAAGACTGGCAAGCTGGGCCCGCGCGGGCCAGCAGGACGGCTCGATCCGAAGCGATATCCCGGTCAGCTTCATTGTCGGACTGACCATCGGACAGCTGACCAAGTGGATCATGCTGTCACAGATGGACCTCGCCCCGCACGACGATGCGGCGGAACACCTCATCACCCTGATGCGCGCGGCCATTGGCACGCGCTGACCCTGCCTGAACGGAGTATTGCGTATGAATTCCTGGCCCCTGCTCGCCCTGTCCGGCGCTCTGTCCACTGGCCTGGCCGCCTGTGGCCAGGCGGCGGCCCAAGACCGGCTGCAAACCGCGGCCGATGCCCTTGCCGCCAATACAGCGGTCCCGGCCGCGGCGGTGATCCGGGCCGAATGCGGCACCGTGAGCACGGCCATCGCCGGCTATACCCGGCTCGACGGGCTCACACCGGCTGGCGCGGACAGCCGCTTCAATCTAGGCTCCAACGCCAAGTCCATGCTGGCGACCGTCGCCGCCATGCTGGTTGAAAGTGGACACATCGGCTGGGACACCAGCGTGCAGGCTTCCGGCGCCTTCCCGGAACTGACTGCGGACAACCCCAATGGCGCCATCACCCTGCGCGAGCTGTTCAGCCATACCGGCGGCGTTGCCACCTATCATACCGGTACGGCGCTGAATGCGGTTGAGGTGACCGGCCCGCAGGACAGCCATCATCGCCAGTTTGCGCTGCAGGCCCTGCTCGAGGACCCGGCCGGCGTGCGCGGCGCCTATGCCTATTCCAATGCCGGTCCGGTCATCGCGGCGGTTATGCTCGAACATGTTTCGCAACGCAGCTGGCTGGACCTGGTGCAGCAAGACCTCCTGCAGGGCTGGGATCTGGAGGCCGGGCTGGGCGAGCCGCGGCCCGTCGGCGCGTCGCAACCGGTCGGCCATTATCAAGGTCCAGAAGGGCTTACCGCCTATGACGAGGTCGAGCCGGAAATCGCGCCCTTCCTGCAGCCATCCGGCTATATCGCCATCACGCCGGAGAGTTATGGCCACTATCTCAGCCACCATGTCTGCGGCCTGCAGGGGCAGGATGCCCCCGGGCTGAGCGCGGAGAGTTTTGTGACCTTGCACACCACGGTGCACGGCACGCCTTCGGCTCTGGGGTGGGCGCGCCAGGAGGTTCAGGGCGAGCTGCAATCCTTCCACATCGGCTCGACCGGCGCTTACTACGCCTTCGCCCTGTTGAATGATCAGCGTGCCGTCGCCGTCCTGGTCAATTCCGGCAGCCCGGACGCAGCGGCAGCAGCCCAGGCAACCCTGCTCGAGCTCGGCACCGAAGCCCGCCCCGACTGGGGCAATTAAGGCAAAACAAAACCCCGGAAGCGGCCTTCCGGGGTTTTGCATTTAAAGCGTTGCCGGCCCTTATTTCGGGGGCATGCGGGCGCCGGCGTCGAGGCGGACGCACTCGGCGTTCATGTAGTCATTGGTGACCATGAAGGCGACCAGGTCGGCGTATTCCGCCGGGGTACCGAAACGGGTCGGGAATTGCAGGTGCGAGGCCAGGGAGATTTTCACTTCCGGCGGCATCTGCTGGTAGATCGGCGTCTCGAAGAAGCCCGGCAGGATGGTGTTGACGCGAATCTGTTCCTTGGCGAGATCGCGGGCCATCGGCAGGGTCATGCCGTAAATGCCACCCTTGGAAGCGGAATAGGACACCTGGCCGATCTGGCCGTCCTGGGCGGCCACGGAGGCCGTGTGGACAATGATGCCGCGGCCGCTATCGCCGATCGGGTCGAGGCTCATCATGCCCGCCGCCGACTTGGCCGCGCACATGAAAGAACCGATCAGATTGATGGCGATGACGCGGTTGAAGCGCTCCATCGAGTGGGCGGAAATCTCACCGGAAGAGGACGAGCGACGTGCCGTTTTCTCCGCCGCACCGACGCCGGCACAATTGATCAGGATGCGTTCCTGGCCATTCGCCGCGCGGGCCTTTTCGAAACCGGCATCGACGCTGGCTTCGTCCGCCACATTGACCTGGCAGAAAACGCCGCCGATCTCGCCGGCAACCGCTTCGCCGCGCTCGGCATTCATGTCGAAAATGGCGACCTTGGCGCCATCGGCCGCGAGACGGCGGGCTGTACCTTCGCCGAGACCGGATGCACCGCCCGTAACGACCGCGGAGATGGAATTGTCGAGTTTCATTGGTTCTCCCCTGGATTGATAACCGTATGCCCAGCGACATAGCCTGAGACGGGAGAAAAGAAAACGCGCCGCCTGA
>NZ_JASBRQ010000056.1 GCF_030149425.1 Maricaulis sp.
AGAGCGCAAGCAGTTCGGTCGTGTGATCGGGTCGTTTCAGGCCGTGAAACACCTCTGCGCCGAGATGGCGGCCGCTCTCGAACCATCGCGTTCGCTGGTGTGGTATGCGGCCCATGCGCTGGACGAGGTGCCGGACGACGCACGCCTCATGGCATGTCATGCCAAGAGCCATCTGTCGGAAGTGGGCCGCTTCGTCGCGCGCACCGCGACAGAGGTTCATGGCGGCATGGGCTTCACCGATCTGCTTGGCCTGCATTACTGGTTCAAGCGTATTGGTTTCGACCGGCAGTTGCTGGGCGGGCCGGAGCTGGTTCGTCTTGAAGCCGCGCGCTTGCAGGGCTGGGCTGCCTAGACTCCTACCTGGATACCGGGACGCATGGATATGGTTGTCGATGAGTGTTGCCGCGACTCATGGTGCGGTGATATTTGCACCGGCTTGGCAATGGGGAGATACACATGAATATCGACTTCACGCCGGAGGATGAGGCATTTCGCGACGAGGTTCGCGGGTTTATTGCGGCGAACCTTCCGCGGGAATGCGCGGATTCGCCGGCCTTGGGTGTGATGACCGACAAAAGTGTGGTCAAGCGCTGGCACAAGACGCTTTACGAAAAAGGCTGGGCCGCGCCCGCTTGGCCCGAGGAGTATGGCGGCACGGGATGGAACGCGACGCAGCGGTTTATCTTCAACGAGGAAATTGCCAGAGCCAATGCACCGCGTCTGATGCCCTTCGGGCTGACCATGGTCGGCCCGGTGATCTACACCTTCGGCAACGCCGAACAGAAGAGCCGCCACTTGCAGGGCATACTTTCGGGCGACGTCTGGTGGTGCCAGGGCTATTCCGAACCGGGCGCCGGTTCCGATCTCGCCTCCCTTAAAACGACGGCGGCGCGCGACGGCGATCATTACGTCGTCAACGGCCAGAAAATATGGACGTCCTATGCGCATGAGGCCGACTGGATTTTCTGCCTGGTGCGCACCGAACAGAGCGCCAGGCGGCAGGAAGGGATTTCCTTCCTGCTCATCGACATGAGGACACCCGGTGTCGAAGTGCGTCCGATCATCTCGATCGCCGGTCTGCACCATCTCAACGAAGTGTTTTTTACCGACGTCAAGGTGCCTGTGCAAAATCTCATAGGCGAGGAAAACAAGGGTTGGACCTACGCCAAGTACCTGCTTGTCCACGAGAGAACGAGTATCGGCGGCGTCCCCGAGTCCAAGAAGAAGGCTGCGCATATCCGGGCGATAGCACGAGCGGAGCGGAACGCGGATGGGGGGGCGTTGATGGACGATCCCGCGTTCCAGCGCAAACTCGCCGAGATAGAAGTCAGGCTCACCAGTCTCGAATACATGAATCTGCGGATTCTCGCCGATGCGGCGGCGGGAAAGGCTGTTGGACCGCAATCGTCCCTGCTGAAGATCGTCGGCAGCGAGGTTCAGCAGGCTTTGGGTGAGCTCGCTGTCGAAGCCGTTGGCTATTATATCGAACCGGTCGGGCAAGGAGCCCTGCCCGGCGGCGCCAACGCACGGGGTATAGGCCCTGCCCATGCGTGGAACGTGTGGGCGGATTACGGCTACGGCCGCGCCGCGAGCATCTATGGTGGATCGAATGAGATTCAACACGACGTCATCGCCAAGGCGATCCTTAATCTTTGAAAGCGGCGGACAATTCGGTCTTTTGTCCGCTCCGATAAAATTATTATAATGAAAATACAAGTACCCGGATCGTTGCCGCGAAAGGTCAGCAGATGGATATCGAGCTTACGAAAGAGGACGAAGCCTTCCGCGCGGAAGTCCGCCGGTTCATTTCGGAAAAACTGCCAATGGAGCTCGCGGAGAGAGAGACAGTGGGCGCGTCTGGCGAGCGCGGAGCGCTCAGGCGCTGGCAGAAGGACCTCCACGAGAAAGGCTGGGTAGCGGTCAATTGGCCCAGGCAGTATGGCGGCACTGGATGGACGCCGATGCAGAAACATATTTTCAACGAGGAGATGGCTGCCGCTAACGCGCCGCGTCTGTCGCCTTTCGGTCTGTCGATGGTCGGGCCGGTGATTTACACTTTCGGCAACGAAGAACAAAAGAAGCAGCATTTGCCGGGTATATTGTCGGGAGATGTTTGGTGGTGCCAAGGCTATTCGGAGCCAGGATCCGGATCGGACCTCGCCTCGCTGAGGACCAGGGCCGTGCGTCAGGGCGACCATTACATCGTCAACGGCCAGAAAATCTGGACGTCCTATGCCCACGAAGCCGATTGGATTTTCTGTCTCGTGCGAACGGATGAGACCGCTAAACCGCAGGAAGGTATCTCGTTCCTTCTGATCGACATGAAGACGCCCGGCATCGAGGTGAAGCCCATCATTTCCATCGATGGCCTGCATCACCTGAATGAAGTTTTTTTCACTGACGTCAAGGTGCCGGTGACGAACCGCATCGGCGATGAAAACAAGGGCTGGACCTACGCCAAGTTCCTGCTCGTCAATGAGCGCACCGGCATTGCGGGTGTTCCCGAGTCCAAGCGCAAGATCGCGCACCTCAGAAAAATCGCCAGACAGGAAAGGCTTGGCGATGGCACGGCGCTGGCGGACGATCCCGCATTCATGACGAAGCTCGCCGAAATCGAGGTAAAGCTTACGGGGCTCGAATATACCAATCTGCGGATCGTCGCGGATGAGGTGGCGGGCCGCCCTGCGGGCCCCTCTTCCTCGACCTTGAAGATCGTCGGGACCGAAGTTCAGCAGGCGTTGTCGGAGCTTGCCGTCGAAGCAGTCGCCTTCTACGCCATGCCGTTCCAGAGGGAACACTTGATGGGAATCGCCAATGAGGCGCCCATCGGGCCCGCCTATGCGGTGAGTGTGACAAGCGCCTATAATTTCGGCCGCGCCGCTTCGATTTATGGCGGTTCGAACGAAATCCAGCGCAACGTCATCGCAAAGGCCGTTCTGGGACTTTGACGGCCCATCCGGGATGCGGCCCTTGTGTCAGTCCGCCAATCCGTCGGTCTCAGTGGCCTGTGAATAGGGCTTGAGCTGGTGATCGACATTGCCGAACTGGGTGCCGATCACGGTGAGGTGATTGTAGCGGCCGACATTGAGTTCGTCGGTCATGCCCATGTAGCCGACCGCTTCGGCGGAGAACGCCGCAATCGCCCGATCGGTCGCCTTCTCGACGAGAGGAAGGCCTTTCTTTTGCGCCAAGCAGCGCATCGGTGCCGACCTTGACGTTCTCGAAGGTGATTTCCAAGGCGCGGCGACCATCGACTGTCGGATAGTCGCACACCGGGACGCCGTCGCGGTCGCGCTGGGCGCCCGGCGTGTGGGCCGTGACGACGAGTTTCTGCACACAGCGCGCGCCGCGATGACGACTTCCTTGTCGCCGCTGATGACGTAGCCGGTGCCATCCTTATTCGCGGTCGTGGTGAGATCGGCCAGATTCTGCGACTCGGTATAGCGAGGGCTCAGACCGTTTTGCCGCCGATCGCGTCCGGCGGTCTTGTCTTGCTAAGGAGGTCCTTGACGATCGGGCCAAGCTCGACCGGATCGAAACGGCGTTTCGGATTGATGGCGGGCCCCCGCAACCATTGCTTTGCGAGTCTCTTGGAATCACCATTATACCCAAGGGACTCGCTCGGCAAGTGCCAAGGACGGTGGCGCGCCTCGAAAATAGGAGGCGGCGTTAATTTCAGCTTAAAATCTCCGGAAAAGTAAAAACCCCGCAGCTGGAACTGCGGGGCTTTTGAAAACGCTTAGAATGCGCTCCGTCTGATTTGTGGGCTCATTTTAGGCGACGGGTTTCTGTTGTCAACAGAACGCTGAGCCACGCCGAAAGCTGGATGGACCTAACCTGTATTGATTCGGGCGATGCCCGAAAACCGCGTGGAATTGCTTCTCGCGCATGCAATTTCGCTGAACTCGAAAGTTCCTCTCAAAATTATCAGGGAATGGGAGGCATAAGCTCCGCTGCTGTAACGGGCTTGGTGTTACGCGGTGTGCGTGTGCTCTGTCCGGCGCTCACACCTTCTGCCGTCCACCTTCTCGCGCTCTTGGCTGAGCATGTCTATCAAGCGGACCGCTGGCGCACCGGCAAACTCCGGGTGACGGCCAGCAATGGCCGTCTGGCACACATGTTAGGTGTGAGCGAACGAGCAGTGCGCCGCCTGCTTGCGCTTTTGGAGGCCAATCGCTGGATTGTCCGCCGGTACAACAATGCGAACCGGCGTGGAGACATAGCTGGAATCGATCTTCGGCCGCTTGCCGCCCGCTTGGGAGAGTTACAGCATGCGGAGACGGTGGTGGCCAAAGAGGCGGCTGAGCGGCGTGCGCAGGCTAAGGCCGAACGGGATGATGTGGTAGACGAACAGTGTCGGACCAAGCCTACCACCCAGCAGGACTCAAATGTCCACCTGAAGTCCTACACCTTAAATCCCGGTCTTACAGACCTTGTACAAGACCAGGCAGAAAGGAAGGGGGGCGAAACACAGCCCCTCTCTCCGTTGAGTACCAAGTTCGACGCCGATCAGAATTTGATTTTGCTGATGGCGGAAGCTTCTCCAACCCTACAGCGTCAACTTGCTCCAGAAAGTCTGCAGGAGTTGCTTGATGCTCGGCCGACACCGCAAACGTATTTGGCGGTCTCGCGCGCGATAACCTGGCTTCTACGCGGACATATCAGATTAAGACCTGCATTTTGGCAGCGTGCTCTTCAACAGCATGGATGGGCGGCGTTGGCGGCGGTCTTGGTTGCTGTTGACCGGCAGGGCGTTCGCGATCCGGCCGCGTACCTATGTGCAATGCTGCGATCTACATGCTTGCGCGAGACGGTCGTCCATAACTTGCGTGCGTTGCTTTCCCAAACGACAGGGCACGCATAGGAATAAACACGAACAGTTAACTGGGCAGGGTACTATTTCTGGAGAGTTAGAAGCTGCGCAAAATTGAAATTTACCTTAGCCACACGGTTCCAGTGTTGTGAATGCTCATCCCATTTGCCGTTGAGTTCAATGCGTTGGATGAAGGGGCGAATCTTTCGATGTGCGTCTAAGTCCGCAGGTCGCTCTTCAAGGGAGGTAAGTTTCTTGAAATATCGAGAGATAATTTCATCAATCGATCGAGGTTGGGTTAGTTCAGCCAGAGCGGCTTTTTGTTTTTCTAGATCTTGCCTAAGGCGCCGGATTTGCAGCTCTTTGTCATCAAGAATTCCTCTTACTTCCTCACCTTGCTGGAGGCTTCCCAGCCCTGCGAGGATGTCCCTCAGTAATTGCCGCTCGGATTCAATCTTGGATTTGAGATCGTCAATACTTTCCTCGTGAATGGCGCGCTTTTCTGCGACTTCAGGGGACGCTAGCCACTCTTCAATGTGGTGTGCGGATAGTTGACTAGCACCAAGAAGGGTAGGGGCCATAATCGTGTCGAATGAAACGTTTCGATTGAAACAGTGCTTGTTCTTGCATGAGTAAGACCGTGACCCAATACGGACGATTTTCTCCATATGCCGGCCACAATAGAGGCGTCCAGAAAACAGATAATGACGTGCGCCTGGGCGATTACTTTGCCTCGCCCGGCATTCCCTATTCAGTTTTGCCCGATATTCAGCTTGCTCCTGAGGTGTTCGAGCTTTGTTGAGCAGCATCAATTCACGTTTCCTGCTGGAGCGATGGTCGAGCATTTGCTGTACGGTATTGAAGAGTTCGTCATCAACAATGGTTAGCTCGGGGACAGGTACTCGGAGCCACTCGTTCTCCGGCCTAATAATAGATAGTCGTTTCCCAGTTTCGGGGTGCTTGCGATAGGACATCCGGTTGAAGGTGACCGTTCCGTTGTAAAGAGTTTGTCGGAGCAGTCCGGTCTTTCTTGCGGCTACTCCTACCAAAGTGGAAGGAACCCACTTGCCTCCTTTAGGGGATGGAATAGCGAGACGATTGAGAGCACTACATATGTTCGAGAGAGGCATGCCCGCCGCGTAGTCTGAGAATATCTGTCTTACAATGCGGGCCTCGTTTTCATTGATGCGCCGCGCGCCCCTCACCAGTTCCCCATGGGCGTCATACGAACGAAGCAGCTCGTAGCCGTAAGTTCGGCCGCCTGGAACAGACCCTTTCAGCACTGCGGCAATCATCCCTCGCCGTGTTTTGTCGGCTAGGTCTTTGAGGTAGAGCGCATTCATCGTGCTCTTGAGGCCGATATGAAGCTCATTGATGACGCCTTCAGCGACCGTCTGGATCGAGATATCCAGGAACATCATTTTCTTGAAGAAATTTGCCGTGTCCGCTTGGTCACGGCTGATGCGGGAGAGGTCTTCTGAAATTACCCGATCGAACCGCTGTTCCACTGACGCAGAGATAAGGGCGCTGATCCCTGGGCGATTGTAGATATGGGCGCCAGAAATTGCTTCGTCTCGGAAAACGTCCACAACCTGATAGCCCGCCTGCCTGCAGAACTCCCGGCATCGGTCGATCTGATCTTGAGCCGACGAGCATTGCTTGTCGGTCGAATGTCGAGC
>NZ_JASBRQ010000042.1 GCF_030149425.1 Maricaulis sp.
GCCTTCTTTCGCAGACATGTCCGCCCCCCTATTCCGCAAGTGCCGGCTGAGGCACGACAGCCTCGTCGGCTTCCGTCACATCATCTTTGATGGTGCGATAGACGTTGTAGATCATGATGAGTGCACCCACGAGGTAGAGCGTGCCGCCTACCGCCCGGATGATGTACTGGATGTGCATGGCCTCGACGGTTTCGATGAAGGAGTACTCCAGGAAGCCGAGCGAGTTGTATGCGCGCCACCACAGGCCCTGCAGGATGCCGGCTGCCCACATCGAGGTGATGTAGAGAATGATGCCTATGGTCGCGATCCAGAAGTGCCAGTCGACCAGGGTCTTGGAGAACATGCCCTTCTTCTTCCACAGCCAGGGAACCAGGCAGTAGATGGCGCCGAAGGAGATGAAGCCGACCCAGCCCAGGGCACCGGAGTGCACGTGGCCAATGGTCCAGTCGGTGTAGTGCGACAGCGAGTTCACAGCGCGGATCGACATCACCGGACCTTCAAAGGTCGACATGCCGTAGAAGGCGACCGAGAGCACCAGCATGCGGACCACCGGATCGGTGCGCAGCTTGTCCCAGGCGCCCGACAGCGTCATCAGGCCGTTGATCATGCCACCCCAGGACGGCATCCACAGCATGATCGAGAAGGTCATGCCCAGCGTCTGCGCCCACTCCGGCAGGGCCGTGTAGTGCAGGTGGTGCGGACCCGCCCAGATATAGATGAAAATCAGCGACCAGAAGTGGATGATCGAGAGCCGGTAGGAATAGACCGGACGGTTCACCCGCTTGGGAATGAAGTAATACATGATCCCCAGGAAGCCGGCGGTCAGGAAGAAGCCGACCGCGTTGTGGCCATACCACCACTGGGTCAGGGCGTCCTGGACCCCGGCGAAAGCCGAGTAGCTGCGCGAGCCGAAGAAATCGACCGGCATGGCCAGGTTATTGACCACATGCAGCATGGCGATGGTGAGGATGAAGGCGAGGAAGAACCAGTTGGCCACATAGATGTGCGGCTCCTTGCGCTTCCACAGCGTCCCCAGGAAGACCAGGAGATAGGCGACCCAGACAATGGTCAGCCACAGGTCGGCATACCATTCCGGCTCGGCGTATTCCTTGCCCTGGGTGATGCCGATCAGATAGCCCGATGCGGCAATGACGATGAAGAAATGATACCCCCAGAAGACGAACCAGGGCCAGATACCGCCTGCTAGGCGCGTCCGGCAGGTGCGCTGCACCGCGTAGAAGGAGGTCGCGATAAGCACATTACCGCCGAAAGCAAAGATCACGGCGGAGGTGTGCAAGGGACGCAGACGGCCGAAATTGGTGAAGCCGAATTGCTCGATATTGAGCACCGGGAAGGCCATCTGGAAGGCGATGACGACACCGACCAGCAAACCGGCCGCGCCCCAGAAGAGCGCCGCGATAACCCCGGCTTTGATAATGTCTTCGCTATATTCGCGCTGATCGGTGATGATGCCGCCGCGCGCGATCGCGCCGACGACGAGGAAGATCCCGACCAGGAATCCCCCCAAAATTAGCCAGGACTGGCCCTTCATGGCCGCGTCTGGCGCGTGAGCCGCCGCGAAGAGCGCCCAGAGCGCTCCTAAAACGGTGATAAGTCCAACCGCAACAAGGCTTATATCTGCCCCGCTGCGTTGAAGTGATTGCGACGAAGTCATCGACGCCCCCGGATTTCTATTGCCTACCGCACCGGGTTACGCGGGCCTATCCGCAAAATCTGTATGGCAATTTGTCGCTGTTCCGCAAAATAAGTATGGCATTTTGTCGCGACCCTCACCGCGCGGGTATCGCGCCGTCGCTTTTATACAACAAAATGATTCTGGTTACTAAATGGAGATTGCCTAGCGACGGTAATCTGGGCCACACTGCGTATCTGTGAGGAGCGAGTATAACGCTTCCGCAAGACCGGGGAGCGTTGTTACCGAACCACGTTCGCAGGGGGAATATAATGCTGTCTCAGACACACACGTTCGAATCCGATGCCGAAGTTCTGGCCTTCCAAAAACGTGTCCTGAGGTTCTTGACCCGCTTGGAAAATGAAGATCCGGGCGGAGCGGAATGCCTGTTCCTGACCAATCGCAAGACCGTTCGCCGCCGCCTGGTGCAGATCGAGGCGACGAGCCACGACACGCTGGCCGCGTTCAATCGTTTCCTGGAAAGCGATCAGGAGCGGATGCCGGCGATGGCACAGGCGGTCTGACCGCCCGCACCCAGAGAATCACTTCAGCTCAGACAATCGCCGCGGCTTAGAGAATGGACTGGCCGGTCTTGGCCCAGTCCGCCATGAAGGCTTCCAGCCCTTTATCCGTCAGCTGATGCTTGACCAGGCCTTTGAGCACGGACGGCGGCACGGTCGCCACATCGGCGCCGGCAATCGCACATTCCTGTACATGCGCCGCAGAGCGGATCGACGCCGCCAGGATTTCAGTCTCGAAGCCGTAATTATCGTAGATCGCGCGCAGATCGTGGATCAGCTCCATCCCGTCGACACCGAGATCATCGAGCCGGCCGATAAAGGGCGAGATGAAGGTCGCCCCCGCCTTCGCGGCCAGCAGGCCCTGATTGGCCGAAAAACACAGCGTGACATTGGTCTGAACACCGTCTGAGACCAGACGGCGGCACGCCTTGAGGCCATCCCAGGTGAGCGGCAGCTTGACCACGACATTATCTGCCAGCTTGGCCAGCTTGAGACCCTCGACCACCATCTGGTCAGAGTCCATCGCGGTCACTTCGGCGCTCACGGGACCATCGACCAGTGCGCAGATCTCCTTGATCACCTCGATGAAATCGCGGCCCGACTTCATGATCAGGGACGGGTTGGTGGTCACGCCGTCAAGCAGGCCGACCTCCGCCATATCGCGGATTTCTGCGGTATCTGCGGTGTCGATGAAGAATTTCATGAGAGTGGCCATTCCTTGTTTGCGCTGACCGCGCATGTGCCATGATACGGATTAAAGGTCGAGCACCTTATCGGGCCGGATCAGCTCCAGACCGGGAGCTGGCTAGGCGCCAGCGAAAACCCGGCCGGCCATTCGCCGGATAAAGGCTTCGGTGCGCTCCGGCTGGGTGATCAGCGGCATGTGGCCGACACCTTCGAGCACTTCCAGGTCGAGATCCTCCCGGGCCGCCTGGATCGGCGCAATATGCGTCTTCCAGTGCAGGATGCGGTCACCATCGCCATACAGCATGCCCATCGGATGGGTGAGCTCGTGATAGCGCGACTGCACCGTCCGCATTTCCGGCGGCACGGCATGCAGATCCGTCGCCGCCGCATAGAAGGCCTCCGGACGCAAGGAGAGCAGCGAACCGCCCCGGGTGCGAAAATCCTCCGGTGCCGGTTCCGGACCAAAGACCTCAGCCAGAGCCTTGTCACCATTGCGGATCGTCATCGGCACGGCCAGCGTACCGGCCACCAGGCGCCGCACGCCGGGATTGGCGATATTGATCGACTCAAAAGCGCCCGGCGCATCATCCTGCTCCGCGGTCAGCGGCGAGATCATGGCCAGTCCACCGACGCGTTCAGGATGATTGAGCGCCAGGAACAGCGATAGCGCCCCGCCCAGGGAGTGACCGACGATCAGGGGCTTCTCAATGCCTTCGCGCTCCAGAAACTCTGCCACCATGGCGGCCTGTTCAGGCAGTCGCGCACGGTCATCCGCATCGCGGGTGGAATAACCACATCCCGGCCGGTCCAGGGCGATAACGCGATAATCATCGGCCAGGGCACCGGTCATGGCATAGGTGAAATTGTGCAGATTGCCGGCCAGGCCATGGATCATGACGATCGGCTGGCCTTTACCGGCTTCGACGAAATGAATCACTCCGCCGTCCACAGCCGTCTTGCGACCGGCCGGCGGCAGGGCTTCTTCCACCTTGGCGCCGACATTGCGGGAAAACAGCGCAAAGCCGGTGCCCGCGGCCAGGAAGGCAAAAACGACCAGGCCCAGAAGTCCCAATATCCAAAGGCTCATCAGCTTGCTTCCTGTTTGTTGGCAACGCCGAGACGGCCTTGCATGAAGCGCCAGTAATTCGACGGCATGAGTTTTTCGAACCAGGCCAGAAGATGCGCATCACGTCCGACAAGCACCCGCGGTTTGCGCCGCTCGACGCCGCGCAGAATGATCTCAGCGGCCTGTGGTGGCGGCATGACCAGATTCTCCGCCGCCTGTTTCTGTCCCGCTTCGATTTCCTCAGCGGTATTGTGCGCCGACATGCGGGCATTCTTGGCGATCGATGTATTGACCCCACCCGGATGCACCGTGGTGACCTTGATCGGATCATCCAGCATCTCGTGCCGCAAGGCATCGGAGAAACCGCGCACACCAAATTTTGACGCCGAATAGGCGGTCTGGCCGGCCGGGGCTATCACCCCGAAAATACTGGATATGTTGGTGATATGACCTTCACCGCTGCGTCGCATCAGGGGCAGGAAGGCGCGCGTCATGCGGATCGGGCCCCAGAAATTGATGCCGATCAGCCACTCGAAATCCGCTTCCGAAATCTGCTCGAACCGCCCGCCGGCGGCCACGCCCGCATTGTTGAACAGGAGATGGGCCGCACCATGCTCGGCTTCGACCGCGTCCGCGAAGGCCTTGATCGCCTCCTTGTCGCCGACATCGACAATATGCGTGGTGACCTTGCGCTCATTCGAGCGCAGCGCTGCCGCGGTTTCCTCCAGGCCGTCCGCATTGATATCGGCCAGGGCGAGATCACAGCCCCGCGCTGCCAGAGCCTGGGCCAGGGCGCGGCCGATACCGCTGGCCGCCCCGGTGATCACCGCTGTCTTGCCGGCGAAGGACAGGCGCGCGCTCATTCTGCGGCCGCCAGTTCGCGCGGCGCCGAGGCCCCCTCGCCGCTTTTGCAGTAGAACTGCAGAGCGCCGTCTTCCAGCTTGCCATAGCGGATCGCCAGCATGTCCTGGATATAGTTCTGATAGGTCCGCCAGGGCGGCTCAACGCCCTGTTTGGGCAGGTAGGGTTCGGCCCGTTTGATATAGCCCGATTGCAGGTTGAGGAGCGGCTGCGTCTCAATCCCTTCAGGCGGCTCGGGCACACAATAATCATAACCCTTGGCGTCCATGTGATTGAGCAGACGGCAGACCCGCTCGCAGGTCAGGTCAATCTTCAAGGTCCAGGACGCATTGGTGTAACCGAAGGCCAGCGCCAGATTGGGCAATTGGCTGAGCATCATGCCGCGATAGCTGACGGTCTCGGGCGGGCTGATCTCGCGTCCGTCGACCTGCATTGCCATGCCGCCGGCGAGCAGCATTTCCAGCCCGGTCGCCGGGATAATCAGGTCCGCTTCGAGATGTTCACCGGATTTGAGCTGAATACCGGTCTTGGTGAAGCGCTCGATCTGATCGGTGACGACCGAGGCCTCGCCCTTTTTAAGCGACTGGAAGAAATCGCCATCCGGCGCCGCGCAGAAGCGCTCATCCCAGGGATTATACTTTGGGGTGAAGTGCTTATCGATGTCGTAGTCGTCGCCGAGCTCATCGCGAATATATTTGTGAACCTGGTTTTTCACCCAACCCGGCCAGCGCTGGGCGATCTCGAAAAAGATAATTGAGATCAGGACATTCTTGATCCGAGTTGCCGAATAGGCCGCCTTGCTCGGCATGACTTTGCGCAGGAAGTTCGCCACCGGATCGACCGAGGGGCGCGGTGCGATATAGGTCGGCGAACGCTGCAGCATGGTCACATGCCCGGCCTTCTCCGCCATCGCCGGCACCAGGGTGACCGCCGTCGCCCCCGAGCCGATGATCACCACCTTCTTGCCGGTATAATCATAATCCTCGCGCCAGTGCTGGGGATGAATGATGTCACCGGCGAATTCCTTCTCGCCCTCCCAGTGCACGACATGGCCGTGATCATAGCGGTAATAGCCCGAACACATCATCAAGAAGCGGCACTCCACCTTCACCCGCTCGCCCGTATCGGTGCGCTTGGCCTCCACTTCCCAGCGCGCGGTCCGGGAATTCCAGTTGGAGGAAAGGACGCGATGCTTGAAGCGGATATGCGGGGTGATGCCGGACTCGTCGGCAGTTTCCTTGACGTAATTGCGGATCGCCGGCCCATCGGCAAACACCTTGCCGTCTTCCCAGGGTTTGAAGGCATAGCCGAATGTGTGCATGTCGCTATCCGAGCGAATACCGGGATAGCGGAACAAGTCCCAGGTCCCGCCCATGCCGTCGCGCGCCTCGAAGATCATATAGCTCTTGCCGGGCGCACGGCGCTGGAGATGATGCGCCGCCCCGACGCCGGACACGCCCGCGCCGACGATCAGAACATCGACATATTCGGCCATCGCTTCACTCATGATCACTCTCCACCTGGCAAGCCCCTCCCGGCTCGCAGCCGGCGAAAGTGAACACTGTTCGCTGATCGATGACAAGGGTGCGGGCGGGCGAGCTGCGGTCGCTGCATAGCCGGAGACAGAATGGTCCGTATTCCCGTTCATCCATTGTCAAACCGGATATGCTTAATAAGCTGCCAGAGAAGTTGAGCGGGGCAGGTATTGACCGGCGATCACGTCATCTCAATTGAGGCCAAGAACCGGATCCTGGGGCGGACATGCCTGTCCTTCGCAGTGGTCTTGTTGGTCTACCTCTCGCTGATCACAGTGCTGATGCCCGGCATCTCACCGGCCAAGATCGTTGGCTTTGTGGCCACGAGCATTTTTGCCCTGCTCTCGGTTTCGGCCTGGCGGCAGTGGAATTACAGCCTCACCGCCCACAGCTTTATCATCACAGCCCAGCTAACCGCCTTTCTCGCCTCGACCAGTAATGGCGGCGTCACCGGCTATGTGACGCCCTTCATTATCGCAGCACCCCTGGCCGCCGGATATTTCCTCTCCGCCCGGGCCGCCCTGATCTATGGCGGGCTGGCCGTCCTGTCCTTTATCGGCCTGTGGCTGCTGGAACCGACCGGCATCATCCGGGCCACGCCTTATTCCGACGAGGCGGTGAAGATCGCCAGCGTGATCCTGTTGTCGACGACCACGATCTTCGCCCTCGTCCTGGTCATCGGCTTTTCCATGGCCATGCGCCGCATGCTGGAGGAATCGCGCCAGGCCGAGCGCGCGAAGACGACCTTCCTGGCCAATATGAGCCATGAAATCCGCACGCCCATGAACGGCATTCTCGGCCTGCTCGATCTGGCGCGTTCCAGCAAGACCGGAACCGCGTCGCATGAACATGTCGAGATCATGCATTCGTCTGCCCGCACTCTGGTGGCCGTACTCGACGATATTCTCGACATATCCAAGCTGGAACAGGGCGCGATCGAGATCATACCCATGCCGACCGACGTCAATGCCCTGTGCCGCGACGTGCTGAGCCTGTTCAAGGCCAAGGTGGAAAACACCGATGTCTCGCTTGAGCTCGACTACTGCGAAGCCCTGCCCCACTGGATCGAGCTCGACCCGACGCGGGTGCGACAAGTGTTATGGAACCTGGTCGGCAATGCCGTGAAATTCACCGAGACCGGCAGCGTGACCCTGATCGTCGACCGCGATCCGGAACTTGAAAACACCCTGCGCTTCAGCGTCCGCGATACCGGGATCGGCATGACCGAGCAGGCGCGCGCTCAGATTTTCCAGCGCTTCATGCAGGCCGATGCCTCGACCACGCGGCGCTATGGCGGCACCGGGCTGGGTCTGTCGATCTGCCGGGACCTCGTGTCACTGATGAATGGCGATATCGGTGTGGAAAGCGCCAAAGGGAAAGGCTCAACCTTCTGGTTCAACCTGCCGATCGACGATCTGGCAGACGCACCGCGGCAGGAACACACCGAGCCGGCGGCGACAAAACCGGCTCAGCGCACCGCGCGCCGCGTGCTCGTTGTCGACGATCAATCGATCAACCGGACTGTTGCCGGTAGTCTCCTCGGGCATCTCGGGCATCAGGTGGAAACCGCTGCCAGCGGTGCTGAGGGGGTCGCCAAAGCCCGCGAGACCGCTTTCGACATCATCTTGATGGATATCCACATGCCGGAGATGGACGGGTTGGCCGCAACCGCGGCCCTGCTCGCCGATGCCGGCCTGTCGACCGGCGCGCCGATCATCGCCCTGACGGCCAGCGCCATGGAAGAAGACCGCCAGACCTATCTGGCCGCCGGTATGTCCGGCCTGCTGGGCAAGCCGGTCCAGATTTCCGATCTCGACGCCATGATCGCCGCGCATACCGGCGCAGCCGATGCCATGAAGCAAGCGCTCTAGACGGCCTATTCGGCTGCGACTTCGACCGCCTTGCCGCCAGCGTCGCGGGCTTCTGCCTCGAGCTTGTTGCGCATCCAGTTCGGCGTCTTGGTAAAGCGGCCAAGCACGCCATAGGCGACCGGAACAACGAACAGGGTGAAGACCGTGGCAACGGCGACGCCCGAGAAGATGACCACACCAATGGTAATCCGGCTTTCCGAGCCCGGACCGGTGGCCAGCACCAGCGGGGCCGCTCCGATCGCTGTCGACAGGCCGGTCATCAAAATGGGCCGGAAGCGGGTTTCCGCTGCATCCAGTGTGGCGGTCAGAAGGTCACGCCCATCTTCGCGCAGCTGGTTGGCGAATTCGACGATGAGAATACCGTTCTTCGCCGCCAGTCCGATCAGAATGACCAGGCCGATCTGGGAGTAGATGTTCAGGCTGGACCCGATCATCTCGAGGCCGAACAGCCCGCCGGCAATCGCCAGCGGTACCGTCAGCATGATCACCAGCGGCTGGATCAGGCTTTCAAACTGTGCGGCCAGAACGAGGAAGACGATCAACAGGGCCATGCCGAAAGCAAACAGGAGGGCCTGGTTGGCCTCGAGGAATTCCTTGGCCCCGCCAAGGAAACTCGTCCCCATCTCCGGCGCCAGCTCGCGTGCGGCCCAGTCATCCAGCCAGTCCACCGCATCACCCAGATTATAGCCCTCGTCCAGAGTGGCTGAAATGGTGATCGCGCGCTGCCGGTCGACCCGGTTGCGCGAGGAGGCTTCGCCGACTTCGCGCACACTGACCAGATTGGAAAGCGGGATGAGACGATTATCGCGGCCGGACACGTAGAGCGTCTCCAGGTCCTGGGCGCTGGCGCGTTCCTCGCGCCGGTTCTCCATGATCACGTTATAGGCTTCGCCCCGCTCGATGAACTGGCCGACACGGCGCGATCCGAGATGGGTCTGCAGCGTCGTGCCGATGTCAGCGACCGACACGCCCAGCGCGGCCGCGCGTTCGCGGTCAATATCGACCACCAGGCGCGGGCTTGTCGGCTGATAGTTCTTTCGTGCACGAAGAAGATTGGGATTCTCCGCCCGGATAGCCATCAAAAGCCGCTCGGCCTCGGCATCAATAGCGGCATAGTCGGGCCCCTGGATAACAAAGGAAATATCGTCGCCATTGCCGCCGCCCCGGATCGAGGAGCGCATGGATGCAAAGGCCCGCACGCCCGTAAGCTGGGCAAAGCGGCCATTAATCTCGCCGACAATCGCCCCGCCCGGACGGCGCTCATCCCAGGGCACCATCGTGCCGATGACAATGCCGGAATTGAAACCGGAACCACCCCAGCCCGGCGCCACGACCAGGACACGGCGCAGCTCATCGCGCTCGATATAGTCGAGCATGATGTCTTCGATCTGGTCCGCCTGACCGGACATATAGTCAAAGCTTGCGCCTTCAGGTCCGGAGAAAAATCCGAAGAAACCGCCACGATCCTCCGGCGGCGTGAGCTCGCCCGGCAACCGGTTGAGCAACAGCCCGGAACCGCCAATGGCCACCAGGACCAGCGGCACGGCCATCCAGGGGGCTTTCAGCGCAATCTCCAGACTGGAGCGGTAGCTGGCCCGCAAACGCTTGACCAGGCCATCAACCCATTTCGCTGGTCCACGCGCCTCGCGGGTCGGGCGCAGGAGTTTCGAAGCCATCATCGGTGACAGGGTCAGGGCGACGAAGCTGGAGATCACCACCGCCGCGGCAATGGTCAGAGACAGCTCGGTAAACAGCCGGCCGATAAAGCCCGGCAGGAAGACCAGGGGGACAAACACAGCAACCAGCACCGCCGTCGTCGCCACAACCGCGAAAAATACCTGGCGTCCGCCACGCAGCGAGGCCAGAGCCGGCCCCTCGCCCATATCCACACGGCGCTGGATATTTTCCAGCACGACGATGGAATCATCCACCACCAGGCCGATCGCCAGGACCAGGGCCAGCAGGGTCAGGATATTGATCGAGAAACCCGCCCAAGCGAGCGCCGCAAACACGCCGATCAGGCACACAGGAACCACCGCAGCAGGGATGATTGCGGCCCGGAATGAGCCCAGGAAGAGGTAGATAACGAACACAACCAGCGTCGCGGCGACCAGCAGGGTGCGCCAGACTTCCTTGATCGACTCCTCGATAAACACGGTGTCGTCGGACGCGACGATCAGGCTCATGCCCTCCGGCAGCGTATTGCGAACCCGTGCCGCGACTTCTTCGATACGGTCGGCGACCTCCACGGAATTGGCCTGGCTTTGACGCACAAAGCCCAGCCCGATCATGTTATTGCCATTACCCCGGAACAGCGTTCGGCTCTGCTCCGCCTCGCGGGAAACCTCAGCGACCTCGGCCAGGCGAATGATGTGTCCATCCTCGCCGCGCCCGACCGGCAGGCGGGCAAAGCTCTCCGGATCACCGAAAATACGTTCGACGCGCACGACAATCTGGGTATCGGGTGTTTCCACCGAGCCGCCCGGAACCTCGACATTCTGGGTCCGCAATGCCTGTTCGATATCGCTGACGGTAATCCCCCGGGCCGCCATGGCCCGCGGATCAAGCCAGATGCGGATGGCATAGCGGCGCTCGCCGCCAAGCCGGACCTGGGCGATACCGTCGATCACGCTGAAACGGTCCACCATGGTCCGCGCGGCATAGTCCGACAGCTCTTCCGAGGTCATCCGGTCGGACATCAGCGAGTACCACATGAAGGGCCGCGCATCGCCGTCCTGCTTGCGCACTTCGATGGTCTCGACATCCTGCGGCAGACGATCCACCGCACGCGAAACCGCATCGCGCACATCATTGGCGGCGGCCTCGATATCGCGCTCGAGTGTGAACGTGATGGAGACGCTGGCGCTGCCATCACGTGAAGACGAGGTGATGGTGTCGATCCCGTCAATGCCGGAAAGCTGATCCTCGATAATCTGCGTCACGCGGTTCTCGACCACTTCCGCATTGGCCCCGGGATAGGCTGCGGAGACCGAGACGATGGGTTGGTCCACATCTGGCAGTTCGCGCAATGGCAGCTCACGCAGCCCCAGCACCCCGAAAACAACAATCAGTGCACTCGCGACAAAGGCCAGGACCGGGCGGCGAACGGCAATATCAGACAGGGTCATTGCGGGCTCGTCTGGCTGGCGGCGATGCCGGCGGTGTTACCGCCGCCGGCCGGTTCGCTGCGTTCGGTAATGGACACGCGCATGCCTTCGCGCACGCGGTGCACACCATCGCGCACGATCAGCACACCGTCTTCCACGCCCGCGCTGACCTCCACCATTCCGCCTTCACGGCGTCCGATCTCGATACGGCGGCGCTCGATCCGGGCGGCCTCGCCCTCTTCGATCAGGACGAAGACAAAACTGTCGTCGAGATAGCGGGTGATCGCCGAACCGGGGATGGCCGGGGAGCGGCGGACATCGCGCTCGATCTCGACCGCCATGAGCTGGCCCGGCAACAGACGGCCATCGTCATTGGCAATTTCCGCCCGCACAGTGACCGCTCGCGTGACCGGGTCGATCCGGCTGTCGATCTGGGCAATGGCCCCGGCAAACACCTCGCCCGGATAAGCGGAAGTCACTGCCTCGATCGGAAGGCCGGGCCGCAGCGAGGCCAGGAAGCGTTCCGGAACAGTAAAATCGAGCTTGATGATGCGCGTATCATCAAGGCTGGTGATAGCATCGCCCGGCCGGACCAGACCGCCAACACTGACCTCACGCAGACCAACAATGCCGGAAAACGGAGCCCGGACAATGCGATCGGCCAATTGCGCCTCCAGCGAAGAAACCCTGGCCCGGGCCCGGCTGACCGTAGCGTTGACCTCATCGAGCCGCTGCCGCGAGGCGATACCGCGCTCGACCAAGCCATTGACGCGATCATACTCACTGCCCGCCTCACGCAAGGTCGCGCGCGCTTCTGCCAGACCGGCCGCCTCTTCGGTATCGGTGAGTTCGACCAGGATATCCCCGGCCTCGACCCGCTGGCCGCTGTCGAAATAGAGCGCCGAGATCGTGTCCGACACCCGCGCCGTAATCGTCACGGTCTCGTCTGCGCGTGCTGTTCCGAGCGCTTCGACGATGTCGGCGAAGTCCTGGTCACGCACCGTATGCGCCGCCACCGGCATGGTCCGGCCACCCCATCCGCCGCGCGTTTGCGGTTCAGGCGTCAGCACGCGGAAAGCGACGATGGCGGTCATTGCGGCAAAAGCCACCAGAACGGCGATAAGAAAAGCAGCACGGCGCATAGGGAAACTCCTTTGAGCCCGGATATGTCTCAAAAAGTCTCGGTTTCAACGCCTGAATTCAGCTTAATCTGTGCCCCGGCAAAACAGAACAAGGCTCGGTTATTTTATGCGCGCCCCTTAAACCCGGCAGGGAAGTGTGGTTCAGTTTCAAGCAAGTACCAGGTTTGCGCACAGGGACTCCCATACATGGAGCTTGAACGGCTATTCCTAAACGTCCCCTCATTGCTGGGGACGGCGACCAAGGATGGATTATTTGTTCATCTCAGCCCTCACTGGAGCAATGTGCTGGGCTACCCGCTTGAGGAATTGGAAGGCACACCCTGGTTGGACTTCGTCCATCCCGACGATGTCGAAGCCACGGTGAGTATCGGTAAGAACTCGGTCGCAGGCCGGTCGATTCTCAACTTCACCAACCGCTACAGGAAGTCGAACGGCGAATATATCTGGCTCGACTGGGCCAGTTCCGTCGGTGATGACGACATCATTTATTTCGTCGCCACCGACATTACCGAGCGCGTGGAAAGCCAGATCCGCCTGCAAAGCATGATCACGCGCCTTGAGCTGATGGCCACGATTGCCCGGGTCGGCAGCTGGGAAGTCAGCCTCGACGATATGATCCCGCGCTGGGATGATGTGACCTGTGCCATCCATGAGGTCGAGCCGGGTTACGTGCCCAGCATGGAAGAGGCGGTCAATTTTTACGCCCCGGAGGCCCGGGACAAAATCTCCAATGCGGTCAACAATGCCGTCGAGACCGGTGATGTCTGGGAAGTCGAAGCCCCGCTAATCACCGCGAAAGGCAATCGCATCTGGGTCATGGCCAAAGGCAAGGTTGTCCGGATTGACGGCAAGCCGGTCCGCCTTGTCGGCTCGTTCCACGACATCACCGAGGCCAAGGAACGCTCCCTGGCGCTGGAAGACGCGCTCAAGCAGGCCGAAACCGCCAAGGCCGAGGCAGAAACCGCCAAGATGGCCGCTGAAGCCGCCTCCCGGGCGAAGTCACGCTTCGTGGCTAATATGAGCCATGAAATCCGCACACCGCTGAACGGCATTCTGGGCATGACCCGCATCATCAAGCGCACCGAGCTGGATGAGAAACAGCAGGGCTATGCCAAAATGCTCGAGGATTGCGGCACGGCGATGCAGAGCCTGATCGAGGACATTCTCGACATGTCGCGCATCGAAGCCGGCCAGATACAGCTTGAGCACCAGGCCTTCGATCTGCACGCCCTGCTCGACGGAACGATTTCAGTCGTCGCGCCGCAGGCCAGCCGCAAGGGTCTGCAACTGATCGCCGACCTGCCGGACAGCCTGCCCGCGGATCGTCTCGGCGATGAAAAACGTCTTCGCCAGGTCGTACTCAACCTGCTCGGCAATGCGGTCAAATTCACCGAGAAAGGCACCGTTACGCTCCGCGTCAGTGAACCTCAACCCGGCCGCATCAGGATCAGTGTTGCTGATACCGGTCCCGGGCTCGACAGGGATTTGCAGGACGCGATCTTCGACCGGTTCGCCCAGGCCGACACCTCGGCGGAACGGCGCCATGACGGTGCCGGGCTGGGCCTGTCGATCAGCCGCGAACTGGTGGGTCTGGCTGGCGGCGATATCGGTGTCAGTTCGCAGCCGGGCCAGGGGGCGGATTTCTGGTTTGAATGGCCCCTTCCCCTGGCCGAACCCGAACTCCGCCTCTCGCCGGTCAGTGGCCGGCCGGAAGTCTATGCCGCAGCCGGAGCGACCGTTTTGGTTGCCGAGGACAAGACGGTGAACTTCATGGTCATCCGCGAAGTGCTTGAACAAGGCGGATTCGAGGTCCTGCATGCCCGCAATGGGCGCGAGGCGATCGAGCTCTACAAGGAACACGATCCGGCCGTGCTCCTTCTCGATCTGCACATGCCGGAAATGAGTGGCGAGGAAGCGATCCGTCAGATCCGAAAAATTGAGTGTCGCGACACCCCCATATTCGCAGTCACCGCCGATGCAACGGCGGAAACCCGGCAACGGGTCGATGCACTCGGTATTTCCGGCTTCTTTGTCAAACCGTTCGACCCGGACGCCCTGGTGGCGGCTACCGGGGCGGCGGCACTGCAAGCCGAGCGTATCTAGACGCTCCGCTCGACCGCTTTATTCCAGCGGCCCGCCCTCCCAGCTATCGGTCTCCGGCCAGTCAATCTTTGACCAGGGCTTCTTGCACGGCACCGCAAGATAGGTCTCCGTGCCGTAACCATAGACACTGATCATCCCGTCATCGCTGTCTTCTTCGATATTGCCGGGTGAGCGGATGGCGCCGCCATAGGTGTCCTGCTTCATCTCCAGCACCCACTCGCCTTTTCGCCAGTCGAGATATTCGACATCGCGCACATCCAGTTCCCATTCATCACCATCGGCTCGGAAGGCGACGGCAAATCCACGGCACACGCTGGCGCCCTGCTGATGCAGGAAAGGCCAGCCAGACAGATCCCGCTTGGCCAGGTTTTGCGGCGGCAGGGGTTTGCTGGTCATCACACCATTCTCCTTCGGCGACCACCCCACCCTGCCCCGCATTCCCGGCCGAGCGCAAGACGGGGGCCGGCGCTTCCCTCGCAGCGCAAGTTTGCCTAACCTTCCGCGCCACGGACGCGGATAGCGCGCAGGGGAGAAAATGATGGCCCAAGACGGCGACCAGCCGCCCAGCCCGAACTATGGTGGCTTTCAGAACGAGATCTATTTCAACGGCCTGCAAGGTGTGGTCCCGGAATTCCCGGTCGACTTCGAGGATCTGGTCGCGCGCGCCCAGGCCGCCCTACCACCGCATGTTCTCTCCTATGTCCAGGGTGGCTGCGGGGATGAGCTGACCCAGGACCGCAATGCCTCGGCGTTTGCCCATTGGGGCATGGTGCCGCGCATGCTGGTGGATTGCGCCCAGCGCGATCTCTCCATCGATCTGTTCGGCGACACCCTGCCCAGCCCCGCCTTCATGGCCCCGATCGGCGTCAATGGTATCTGCACCCAGGACGGCCATGGCGATATCGCCTGTGCCAAGGCCTCGGCGCTGTCCGGCGTGCCCTTTGTGGCTTCGACCCTGGCCAATGATCCGCTCGAAGAGGTGATCCAGCACTGCGGCGATGTCCCCGCCTATTTCCAGCTCTACACGCCAAAAAACCGGGAACTGGCGCAAAGCCTGATCTCGCGGGCGGAAAATGCCGGCTACAAGGCCATCGTGGTGACGCTGGACACCTGGGTGACCGGCTGGCGGCCACGCGATCTCAAGACCGCGAACTTTCCGCAATTGCGCGGCCATGTGCTGGAGAATTATTTCTGCGACCCGGTGTTTCGCAGCCTACTCGCGGCCCCGCCGGAGGACGACCTGCAATCCGCGATCCTGACCTGGGCCGGCGTGTTCGGCGAGGTCCTGACCTGGGAGCATATCCCCTGGCTGCGCGAGAGCACCAAGCTTCCCATCGTCCTCAAGGGCATTTGTCATGAAGAGGACGCCCGCAAGGCCGCCGATATGGGCATTGATGCGATCTATTGCTCCAATCATGGCGGCCGTCAGGCCAATGGCGGGATCGGCGCGATCGATATGCTGCCCGCCGTGGTCAAAGGTGCCGGCGACACCCCGGTCTGGTTCGACAGCGGCATCCGCTCCGGTTCGGACATGATCAAGGCGATTGCTCTCGGCGCCAGCGCGGTTGGCGTCGGCAGGCCCTACACCTATGGCCTCGCCCTGGGCGGTGCCGAAGGCGCAGCGCACGTGCTCAAATGCATCCTCGCGGAAGCCGATCTGATGATGGCCGTGAACGGCTATCCAAGCTTGGCGCAGGTGCGCACGGAGGGGGCGCAGCGGGTCGGGTAACGCCCCTCATCCCGGCATGAGCGGCAAGTCGAGAATCGCCCGCAAGCCGCCTTCCGGACGATTGCTCAGGACCAGCGCCCCGCCATGATAGAGCGCAACATCGCGCGCCACCGTCAGGCCAAGCCCGGCCCCACCTGTTGAGCGATTGCGGGAGGCCTCGCCGCGCTGGAACGGCTCCATCAGACGATCGAAATCGGCCTCGGGAATGCCCGGACCATCATCATCGACGCAAAGCGCCAACCGGTCGCCCTCGACGCGTAATGTCACCGCAGCCATGCCGCCGTATTTCTGTGCATTGCCGATCAGATTGGTGATCGCCCGGCGCAGCTTCATCTGATCGCCCTGGACCCAGACCGGCGCGCTGTCCGTGTCAAAGCTTGCCGGGCCGGACAAGGCCGCCTCCTCTGCGCAGGCGCGGGCCAGCTCCGCCATATCCAGACGCTCTGACTGTCTTTGCTGGCGAGAATGGCTGTAATCGATGACATCGGCGATCATGGCCTCCATGCGCTCGATATCCTCCACCATGCGGTCGCGTGCAGCTGGCGGAGCTTGTTCCGCGCGCAATCGCAGCCCGGTCAGTGGTGTGCGTAAATCATGCGCCATGGCGGCCACGATGCGTTCGCGGTCGGCCAGTTGCGCATCCAAGCGGTCGCGCAGATCGTCGATCGCCTGTGCGACGGCCTGCACTTCCTTGGTCCCGCCTACCGACGAGCCGGACAGATCACGACTGCCGGAGGCTAGCACCTGTCGCGCCAACTCCCGCAAGGGCCTCGCGGTAAGATTGGCTGCGAACCAGGCCAGGGGCATCAGCACAACGAGCGTAGCGATGAAAATGAAGACCAGGCGCAATCGCCAGCCCGACCAGAAAGTCGCCTGCTCCCCAATAACGACCCAACTGCCATCAACGCGCTGATAGGCCGCCAGCATATAGGGCAGAGGCGTGTTCTCCAGCGCAACGACCATCTCCGGCTCGATATTGGCGGCCTGGGGCAAACCTTCATAGTCGAGCAGCCTGGGCAGGCCGTGATGGACATCATGTTGCTGCACCAGCTCGATGCGTGTGTTGCGGATAAAGACGATCTGCACCCTGTCCGGCGCGACGTCCAGACGCTGCGACCAGATCGCTTCAAGGGTTTCATCGCGGCGCCCGGCCGGGGGCTGGGACTGTTCGGACACGGGAATGTCGAGCGCCTCGGCCAGCGTCATGTCCGCGACAATCGCCGAGGCCTGTTGCAGAGACAATTGCGCCAGGCTGGGGGTTGGCGTTGTGACCAGCGCGATGATATTGGCCGCCTGGACGAGCAGCGCTGTCAGGCCGATCAGCAGCATGGCCTGAACAAAGGCGGAGGTCGGGCGCTTGATCATGCCTGCACCTTGGCCGTGAAGCGATAACCCTCGCCCCGCACGGTGGCGATCAAGCGATCACCATCCGGGCTGAGCTTGCCGCGGATCCGGCTCACCGCCAGATCAATGGCGCGATCGAAGGCTTCGGCGTCGCGTCCGCGTGCCAGGTCGAGCAATTGATTACGCGTCAGGATCCGGCCCGGCCGTTCCAGGAAAGCCGTGAGAATGGACATATCGCCGGCGGTCAGAGCGGTCTCCTTACCGTCCGGACCGGTCAGAATGCGGGTTTCATAATCCAGCTTCCAATTGTCGAAGCGATAAATGCGGCCGGCCTCGACCGAGGTGTCCTTGCGCCGCCGCAGCAAGGCGCGCACCCGGGCCAGCAATTCGCGCGGCTCGAAGGGTTTGGCCAGATAATCTGAAGCGCCGATCTCCAGACCGACGATGCGGTCCGTGGTCTCGCCAAGCGCGCTCAGCACCAGAATCGGCGGCCCGTCATCGCCGAGACGCCGGCAGACGGACAGCCCGTCCTCGCCCGGCATCATGATGTCGAGCACAAGGAGATCGCAGTGCCCCTGTTGCAGGAATTCATCCATCTGCGCGGCGCTCTCTGCCGTGGTCGTCGCAAAGCCGTGATGGCCCAGATACTCGCTAACCGCGTCGCGGATACTGGCGTCATCATCGACGATAAGAATGTGAGCCGTCTCAGTCATTTCCGCTCTTTCGCAGACTTTTGTATCCCGATTATGTCCGAGTTTTTCCGGGCAATACAAACCGGACATAAGGCGGGTAAACCCGGCCCCTAGCTTCATCCTCAGCAATCACGCCACGAGGAGATCAACATGCAAATCCCGTCCACCCGTCCGGCCCTGTCCCGCCTGCGCAAGACACTCTTGGTCGGTGCCGCCGTCATGCTCACCAGCCTGGCCCCGGCCGCGACGCTGGCCGCCAGCCAGGACACGCGGCCGCAAATCCAGCGCGAGGCCGATATCCCCCGCAGCGAATACCGCCTGCCCGACGTGCCCAGCGTCCTGATCCTGGAGACCCCGGAGGCGCTCGCCCCCCTGCGCGAGGCGCTCGATGCGGATGTCAGCGCCATCCTCGACGGTTGTGAGATCAGCGATATCGCAACGCGGCGCACCCTGCTGCGCCACCGGCTGCGCATTGCCCTGTCCGGGGGCGACTGGGAGCGGGCACTGGCGACCATTGAAGACCTGCGCGCGCTTGAAGACAGCGCCGCGGAAAAGGCCGCCGTGAGTTATCAGGAAGCCGCCTTCGCCCGCGCCGCGATCGAGACCGGAACCGGCGATGCGGGCGATCCCCGCTTTCAGGCAGCCTACCGCCGCACGCTGACGCAGCAGCTGGCCGTGATGGATGTCTCGGTCTCCGGCGCAGCCCTGCGAGGGGCCAAGAACTCCGCCGAGATCGTCACTCCGGCCCTGCTGCGCGGCGGGCTGGAAGGGGCCCTCGACCCGAATGCCCAGGCCCAGGGCCTGGTGGTCGGACGCGGGATGATTTCCGTCCTGCTGGCCAATCGCCAGCTTGTCGAATTCCTGCCGCTCAATCCGATCACTGCCGACGTCATTGGTGCACGCCTCGCCGAGGAACAGCCCGAGACCGTGGATCTGTGGAGCCAGCGCCTGGTCGACCTCTCCGATGCCGGTGAACTGACCCCGGTGACCGTCGGCATCTGGGATAGCGGCACCGATGTGTCGCTGTTCGGGGATCGCGTCTGGGTCAATCCGCGCGAAAGCCTCAATGGTCGTGATGATGATGGCAATGGGTTCGTCGATGACGTCAACGGTATCGGCTTTGCTCCGGGCTGGACGCCCTCGACCGGCGTGTTGCGCCCGGTCCCGCAGGAGGATGTCGACGTGCTCGACCAGGCGCTGCTGCTGGTCAAAGGCGCTCGCGACATGCATCTCGGGCTCGATAGCGAGGAAGCCGCCCTGTTCCGCCGCACCATGGCCAGCCTCGAGGCCGATGAATACCAGGGCTTCCAGCTGCGCCTGCAGCGTATGGGGCTTTATATCCACGGTACGGCAACCGCCGACATCGCACAGCGCGGCAATCCGGCGGTCCGCCTTCTGCCGGTCCGCTTCGACCAGGCCGTCGGCACGGTTCCCGCGCCCTTTGACGAGGCATCGGCCGAGCAATTTACCGATTATGTCCGCGCCTCGGTGGACTATCTCGACGACGCCGGTGCCCGCGTGGTCAATATGAGCTGGCGTATCACCACGCCGCAGATCGAGGCCTCGCTGGCTTCGGTCGAGCCGGACGCGGATCGCCGGCGCGAGCGCGCTGTGGCGATTTTCGACACCATGAATAACGCCCTGCGCGACGCCTTCGCAGCCAAGCCGCACATGCTGTTTGTCGCCGGTGCCGGCAATGAGAACGAGGATGTCGAGTTTGTCCGCTCCATGCCCGCCGGCATCAATCTGCCCAATCTGCTCACCGTTGGCGCCGTCGACCAAGCCCTCCGGGACACGCATTTCACCAGCTATGGCGCCTCCATCGACGTCTACGCCAATGGGCAGAACATCCCCAGCCGGGTTCCGGGCGGCCTCACCGTATCGCTGTCCGGCACCTCCATGTCGGCCCCGCAGGTGACCAATCTGGCCGCCATGATCTGGGCCCTGCAACCCGAGCTCAGCGTTGCCGAGGTGCGCGAAATGATCCTCGCCAACGCCACCGCAGAAGGCGATCAGCCCCTGCCGGTCATCTCCCACGCCGCGACCCTGGCCGGAATGATCGACTAGGGCCTGGCCTGATCTGGCCTTGCCTGATCTGAACCCAAGCTCACCCCTCATCCCGCCTACAGCACGGGATGAGGGGTTTTGTTTTGCGCTTCCTGCCGATCCCGGCCGCCGTGATAACCGGGCATGGCACCTCAAATCCCACCGCGGATCGCCGCACGATTTCCGCCCGAATTCGCCCGAACCAGGCTCCAGAAACCGGCCCGCAACCCATAGTAATCGCTGGACTTTCAGTCTTGAACTGCACCCAAATCCGTGCAGGTTTCCCGGCCTGACAAATCCGGAGTGAAACCGTGTACCAGCTTGTTCTCAGTGCCGCTGCCGCGCTTGCGCAAGGCGACGCCGCCCATGCCTGCAATCAATACCAAGCCGCAATCGCCCCGCTCGACGGGACGTCCATTCTGTGCGGTATCGGTCTGCGCGACGGCAATATCGTCCAGCTGCGAGCGGATGGCGCCTTCGAGGTCATTGCCGAGGCGCCGGACGGGCCGGAGGGGGCGGACCGTTTCTGGGTGATGAAACCGGCAAGCTGGAACAAATGGCTGCTCGGCATTGAGGGCTATTCCCGCTCCTTTCTCTACACCATCGGCTTTGAGCCGGGTAAGGGTGTGGGTGAACCGGACTATTGGTGGTTCAACCGGGCCCCGTGCGGTGAGAACGGCGCCGAGCATGTCTTCAACGAATATGATCGCTACAGCGGTCATCTCCTGGCCGCCTATCGCTCAACCGGTCTGATCACGGTTTGCGCCATCGAGGTCCAGGGCGGCGGTGTCAGCACCTTCACGCTGGAGCAGGACGATTATATCGGCCCCCTCGCCGACCTGTCGGTCGAGTGGCGTTTTTGCGGTGAAGACGGCGGCGATGGCGGCCCCGCCCTGTTGTGTTTCAGCGTTCTGGGCCCGGATGGCGATGAATGGCTGCGCTATGACCACCCCTATGCGCAGTACTGAGCCGAAATTCTGTCACCGGATGTGACGAGGTCCCCCGGATGACCGCTGTGCGGCCACCGGGGGATAGCGTTTGGAATTACACCCCGGTCGGCTCACGCGCCGTGGGGTTGATACGGCGATGGTGTTTCATCGAAAGTCTCCCTTCCACATCCATCAAGACAAGGGTTCTCGCCCGCACGGCTTGCGGCCGCGCGAGAGGAGAGGATGTGCGGGATGCCGGCCGTGCCGGAATCTCAATGTGTTTAAGTGCGTGGCATGATCTGACATCCCGCACGCGGAGTTTTCCCGGAGCGTCTCCGCCCCGTATCCAACCGGGAAGGTAAAGACAGTCGCTTAGTGCCGCCCGGACCTTCCCGACGCCCTGCCGGAGATGAATACGCGTCACCGCACCCACCGCGGACAGGCTCCGCTGGCGCCCGGGCCCTGATGACGTGGCCACGGCCTCTCATCCCGGGAGCTGAGGGGGATTATCGCCTGGCTGAACCGGGCGCGGATAACTTTCCCCTCATCCCAAACTTGATTTGGGACCTCGAGAGGACGCGCTCGATGGCGCCGGGGTCCCGGATCAAGCCCGGGATGAGGGGTTTAAGTTCTGATGTTGCTGCACATTTTCCCCCGGATTTATTCCGGGGCTTGGGGGAGACGAAGACGTCGATGACTCCCGGAGCCGCCAGCGCCAAGAGTCATCAACGCCGGGATAACGCCGGGCCCCGACATGAAGTCGGGGAAAGCGGTGGACGTTGGGGCGCTCCCCCCCCATCCAGGAGACCCAAGTCGCACAACTGCGCCTTTTCTCGTGTCTTTGCCCGCGGCCGACGATAGTCTGGCCCGGCCAGTTCCGGGGAAATCCGTATGATCCAGTCCGCCCTCGCCGCTATCGGCCTTATTGCCAGCGTCCTCGTTCAGACGCCAGACCCGGTCAGCACGGAGGTACAGCCGCGCCGGCTGATGGCGCTGGAGGGCGGGGCTGCGCAGGAAGTGATCGCGCAGGCGCGCAGGGAAGTCTGCGGTGATGGGCCGTGCGATTATGTGTTTGCCAATGCCGCCGAGATTGCCGGCCGCATGTGCTGGAATGATGCTGAGGCCGGCCAGACCTATTGCCGTGATGCCGTTGCCGGCACCGTTGTCGAGGCCTGCGAGGCCGGGCCGGACGGGGCGCTCTATGACTGCGGGATGGTGGAGATGATGGAAGGCACGATCAGCGAGGCCCTGGCCGATGATCCGCGCCTGACCGCCGGTGAGTTGCGCTGGTTCAGCGCGGACCGCGGCGGTGATGCGATTTATGACATCAACCAATCCGCCTATTGCGCCCAACCGCCAGAGGGCGCCTGCACGCGGATATACAATATCGGCGTGGTCTCGCGCGCAAACGCCAGCGCCTACAGCTTGATTTTCGAACATTGCTGGGATGACACCGCCAGCAACCTGGCCCAGTGCCGGCAGGCGATGGTCGAGGTGGAGCACTAACGCGCCTCACGCTGGCCCGCACAAATCCGGACCAGCATGACTGATCTGCGCCTGGCCCTAGGGGAAACTGGGTCAGCGGTCGCATTTTGCAGCGACGACAGCAGGAAATTCTAGAAGGAGGAATGGTGCCTAGGGGCGGATTCGAACCACCGACACGCGGATTTTCAATCCGCTGCTCTACCAACTGAGCTACCCAGGCACTGGTCCGGCTGCGACCGTGGTCGCCATCGGAGAGCGCGGTTTATACGGTGCAGATCGGGCTCTGTCCACGGCTTGCACAGCACAAGCTGTAAGCTTTTGCAGTTAACCCCTATTCCTCGTTTCTCTTGTCATAGGGATTGTCATCGGCCTGATCGGCCGGTTCGCCCGGAATGGCATAGCTATCGCTCATCCATTTGCCCAGATCGAGGTCGGCGCAGCGCTTGGAGCAAAAGGGTTTGAAGTCGTCATCGGCCGGGGCGCGGCAGATCGGGCATTTGAATTTGGCCATGAAAAACTCCTAGGCGCGTTTGACGGCGCAGCGATCGCGGGCAAGGCCGTCACGTTCGGCCAGCTCAAAGCGCGGCCCGATGCGTTCGGTCAGCGCCTCGCGCCAGCCGATCGTATCGGCCTCAAGCCAGGCAAAGACCTCCGGGGCCACCTCCAGCACCTGCCGCTTGCCGCGATCATGGCTGGCCTCGCGCTCGAGCCGGCGCAGGGCGTCAATGGCGCAGGTTTCCACCGAGCGGGCGCCGCTGTCATCGAGAAGGACTTCCCCCAGCGCACGGCCACGGCGCTGGCGGGCCAGCTCACCGACGCAGAACTGCGACAGCGGGGCGACATCGACCTTGGCGCGGTCGCGCTTGAATGTGCCGCGCAGGGTCTGCTCCACGCTTTTGCGTTCCGGCTGGGCGCGCATATGCACGAAATCGATGGCGATAATCCCGCCCAGACCACGCAGGCGGATCTGCCGGGCGGCTTCCTTGGCGGCGGACTGGTTGAGTTGCTGGGACAGTTTTTGTGCCCCGCCGGGCGCCTTGCGGCCATCGGCATCGACATCGATCACGGTCATGGCGCGGGTCTGCTCGATATAGAGCGAGCCGCCGCCGGGGATCGGCACGCGCGTGTCGAGCGCCTCGTCAAAGGCCGCGTCGAGGTCGAACTCGGTTTCATCCGCCCACACCGCCTCGGCATCCCCATGGGCGCGGACCAGACGCTGGGCCAGGATCGGAGCCGGGTCAAGGCATTCCGGGGCCTCGCCCTCCTCGACCTCGACCAAGGCCAGATTGGCGCCCTTTTCGGCATAGGCTTCGCGGGCAATACGCACCCCGATGGCGAGGCCTTCATGAAAGCCCTTGGGGCGGCCGGCCTTGCCGAAGGGCAAAAAGCCTTCCTCGCCAATGCCGATATCGACAAAGGCGGCATTGAGCGACGGCTCGACGCGCTTGACGCGGCCACGATAAATCTCGCCTTCAATCGCGCGTGTGCCCGCCTCGCTCCAGCGATCAATGTGCAGCTCGGCGATACGGCCATTCTCGACCACAGCGGCGCGGGTCTCGCCAATGCATTCCTCGATGACGATGAGACGGTTCATGCGCTTTCCGCTAGGGCTTGGGCCGTGAGCACCGGATAGCCGGCGCCCTTGAGCAGGTTGACGGTTTCATACAGGGGCAGGCCGACGACGCCGGTATAGGAGCCGATCAGATTGACGATGAAACAACCGGCCCGGCCCTGGATGGCGTAACCGCCGGCCTTGCCCTGCCATTCCAGACTGTCGAGATACGCCTCGAGCTCGGCCTGGCTGAGCGGTTTGAACTTGACCCGGGTTTCCACCAGGCGAGAGGTCAGCTGCCCGTCCGGCGCTTTCAGGGCGATACCGGTATGAACCCGGTGCGAGCGCCCCGACATCAATCGCAGGCAGCGCTCGGCCTCGGCGCGTTCTTCCGTCTTGGGCAGGATGCGGCGCCCGACGCCGACCACGGTATCAGCGGCCAGCACATAGGCGTCATCGCCACCAGGATGGGCGGCGGCCTTTTCCTGCGCCAGGCGCAGGGCGAGCGGCCCCGGCAATTCGCCAGGGATTTCGCTCTCATCGATATGCGTGGGTTCGATCGCATCAGGCGCCAGTCCGGCGCCGGTCAGGAGATCGCGGCGGCGCGGCGAGGCGCTCGCCAGAACAAGGCGTGGGCGGGGATGGGCCATCAGGGCCTCCGACATCGCGCAATCACGCCAGGCTCGTCTTACTTGAAGCGATAGGTGATCCGGCCCTTGGTCAGATCATACGGCGTCATCTCCACGAGGACCTTGTCACCCGCCAGAACGCGGATGCGGTTCTTGCGCATCTTGCCCGCCGTGTGGGCAATGATCTCGTGGTCGTTTTCAAGCTTCACCCGGAAGGTTGCGTTCGGAAGCAATTCCGTCACCTCGCCGGGAAACTCCAATAACTCTTCTTTCGCCATGCGGCTCCACTTTCATATGCAAAACAGGATTGTGAGTCGGCCAGAGCCGCTCAGCGCGGCGTATATAGTCCCCTCACCCCCATAAAGTCGAGGGTTGATGGGTGTGATTAGCCCATATTCCAGCTGGCAATGCGCGATTTGATTGCTTCGCGGGTGTCCCGATAGGCGTTCAGCCGGTCCTCGCGCGAGCCCGGCGTCTCGCTCGGATCGGGGATCGGCCAGGCCTGGAACAAGGCCCCGGTCTCCTGGGCATATTCCCGCGCGGTGCGGTCGGCCGCCGTGGACAGGGAGATGACAACATCGGCCGGCGGGTCTCCGACACCGCGCAGGGCGATGGGCGAGAAGTCTTCCAGATCGATGCCGACCTCCTGCATCACCGTGACGGTGAAACCATCGACAAAGGCCGCCGGGATCACCCCGCAGGAGCGCGCATACGCGTCATCGCCATGGGCCAGGCGCCACAACCCCTCACCCATGGGCGAGCGGATGGCATTGCGGCCGCAGACAAACAGGACGGAGGGCGCGCTCACGTGGCGGCCCGCCGGTGCAGGGCGCAGATCAGGGTGAAGAGACGGCGCGAAGTGTCGAAATCGACCTCGATCTTGCCCGACAGGCGGTCGCGCAACAGGCTGGAGCCCTCATTATGAACGCCGCGGCGGCCCATATCGATGGCCTCGATCTGGGCTAGCGGGGCGTCGCGAACAGCCTCGTAATAGCTTTCGCAGATCAGGAAGTAATCCTTGATGATACGGCGCAGCGGCCCCAGCGCGAAGACAAAGGCGTGCACCGGGCTGTCATCCTCCTGGCGCACATCGAAGACCAGGCGATCATCCTCGATGGCCAGACGCAGGGCAAACGGCCCCTCGCCTTCCGCACTCGGTTTGAAACGATTGCCCTCGAGCAGGTCGGCGATCGCTACACGCCGTTCGTGATCGGCATTGACGTCGCCCGGCCCCATGCTCGGAGCGTCAAGATCGATACGGACAATGCGGTGGGTTTCGCTCATACCCTTCAGGTCTCTTGTTCGGGCTCTTGGCCAGTTTCATGAGCCGGACGGCTGGCCGCCGGCCAAGGCTCGCTGACATCGACCATAACCGCATCGATACACTCCACGCGCAAGCGCAACTCACCGCCGCCCGAGAAAATCATGACGATTTCCCCCGCCGGCTCGTCGCGGCCTTCAAAGGCGATGGAGAGCAGGTTGACCACGGCGTCTTGCGCGCCCTGGCGGATATTTTGCGACCGGGCCTCGCTGACCTGGGCGAATTGCAACCCGGTGCGGACACGCTGTTTGCGTCCGCCCGCCTCCCAGCGATAGCGGTTCAGTGCCAGGGTAAATTCGCGCTTGCGGCGGGAAAACTCGAAATCGCCCAGCTGCGCGATCGCGTCCTGCAGGGCGGCGCTGATGGGCTGAAGGTCGTCCGGGTCGACCGCGCTCAGGCGCAGCGGCTGAAACGGTTTAGGCAAGACCTGGCCCCTTTCTTTGCGGTCCGCTAGTCGGAGAGACGCTGGATCTTGGCCCCGCACTTGGTGAGCTTTTCTTCCAGGCGTTCGAATCCCCGATCGAGATGATAGACCCGGTTGACCACGGTTTCCCCTTCCGCGGCAAGCCCTGCGATAACCAGACTGACCGATGCGCGCAGATCCGTCGCCATTACCGGAGCGCCGACCAGCTTGTCGACGCCGCGAACAATCGCCTCATTGCCGTGCACCGAGATGTCCGCGCCCAGCCGCGCCAATTCCGGCGCGTGCATGAAACGGTTCTCGAAAATCGTTTCGCGCACCACCGAAGTGCCTTCCGCGGTTGCCATGAAGGCCATGAATTGCGCCTGGGCGTCGGTCGGGAAGCCCGGATAGGGCTGGGTTTCAATGTCCACGCCCCGGATGGTCGAGCCATTACGCGCCACGCGCACCCCGCCTTCGACCGCTTCCGCGGTTGCGCCGGCATCATTGATCGCCCGCCAGAGCACTTTGTTATGCTCCCAACGCGCACCCTTGAGGACGACATCGCCGCCGGCCGCCGCCACGGCCAGGGCATAGGTGGCGGTTTCGATACGGTCGGCCACCACCGGATGGGTGACGCCGTTCAGCCGGTCCCGGCCCTGCACCCGGATGGTGCTGGTGCCGGCGCCTTCCACTTCAGCGCCCATGGCGGTCAGGCAATCGGCCAGGTCGGCGATTTCCGGCTCGCGGGCGGCATTGTCGATCACGCTCTCACCGCGCGCCAGCGAGGCGGCCAGCATGGCGTGTTCAGTGGCACCGACCGAGGCAAAGGGCAGCTCGATCTCGCCGCCGACCAGGCCGCCCTTGGGCGCGGTGGCTTCGACATAGCCCTCTGACAGTTCAATCTGCGCCCCCAGCGCCTCGAGCGCCTTGAGGTGAAGATCCACCGGGCGGGCCCCGATCGCGCAGCCGCCGGGGAGCGAGACTTTGGCCCGGCCTTCGCGGGCGACCAGCGGACCGAGCACGTTGAAGGTCGCGCGCATTTTGCGCACCAGGTCATAGGGTGCGTAGGTATCGGTAATCGCCGCGGCATGCAGCTGCATCTGTGAGCCCGGCCCCTCTTCAACCGCCACGCCAAGGCGTGCCAGGAGATGCGCCATGAAGCGGCTGTCGGCGAGACGCGGCATCGATGTCAGCGCCACTTTCTCGTCGGTCAGCAGGGCCGCCGCCATCAATTTCAGCGCCGAGTTCTTGGCGCCGCTAATGCCGATTTCACCGTGCAGGCGGGCCCCGCCCTCAATGACGATCCGATCCATGAAAACTCCCCAATACAGATGCGGCGCGTATGAGGCGGCGCGAAGCGGGCGGGATTATGACTGCTCTGGGGAATTTTCCGAGCCGTCATCCGCAGCATCTGCCGCATTTTCGTCACGGCGCGGCGCCTTGCGGCGGCGCAGATTGGCGCGCAGGGCTTCAGCCAGGCGCTCTTCCTTGCTCAAACGCTCTTGTTTTGCAGGCTTGCGGCGGTCTGCCGGAGGGGTGTCAGATGCATCTGTCATGTAATTGGTCATGTCGAACGCAGCTCTTCACGTCAAGACGCTCTTGGCGGCGCCGCGAGCTTGGGTTATACGCCCGGTCCTGATTTCGCGATCACGCGAACCGGCGCCGCGGTAGCTCAGTGGTAGAGCGCACCCTTGGTAAGGGTGAGGCCGAGAGTTCAATTCTCTCTCGCGGCACCATTTCTCTTCCCGTCATTGCTGTGCACACCTGCTCTCGGGCCGGCTTCACCCATGATGGTCACGTTTGTAGTCCCAATGAGCCCGTTCAAATTTCAGTATGGGCCAAAGGTCAGCATCCCCGCCTGCTAGACGTCAAAGCTCCACTTCTCTACTCTCCTCACCAGACAGGGATCCGGGGGGATTTTCATAATGGCAGGCGATGGCGTTCGCGCGCTTGGTGCGCTGATTGTGGCTGCCGGGCTTGGGCTCGGGGCAGCGAAGGCAGCGCCTTATCTGCCATGGGCCCAGACCGGTCCGGAGCAATCAGCGGAACTGGTCTACACCATTATCAACATGACCGAGGATTATGACGCCCTCGCCCGCTGTCCGCTGGATATCGACGAGGCGCGCAGCGCCGCAGAGGCCGGCCTCGCCCGGCGCCCGGTCAAACCGGTCTATAGCCCGATCGCCGATGGGCCGGGGGTGCTGGTGCATGAAGTTGCAGCGATATCGGCGCCAGATACCGCGTCCTGCCAGTGGACCAGCCAGGCCCGCTATGGCGGCGGCGTCACCGCGCCGGTTTCAGATCGACACGGCCGCCCCTATTCCAGTCTCGCCCGGGCGAGCCGCGATATCGCGCTGGACTAGACGCGCTCGCCGCCAAACCAAAAACTAGCTGGTCAAGCTCCGGGTTTAGAGTATGGTTTTGCAACCAACTCCAATCTCCAGCCCATGCTGAGGACTGACGCGCGGGCTGTTTCCGGGGACGCCATCGCTTGGCTGATATCTGGGTTACATATGCCTTTTACGGGCTTGGCTTTTTCGCCTTCGGACTGGCCGTCACCGTGCGCGCCATGGCCTTCCCGCACTCCCAGGTGCGCAGCCGCTTCCTTGCGCTCGGCGTCTTCGGACTGATTCACGGCGTGTTCGAGTGGATGGTCCTGTCCAATCTTGCCGTCGGCACATCGCTATCCCTTGAAGTGCTGATGGGCACCGCTGCGCTGTCCTTTATCGCCTTAGGGTATTTTGTCCTCAACAGCCTCGATCTCAGCATTCGTCATTGCCTGCTGGCCCTGGGCGGACTGACAGCAGTGTGGGCTTTCGCCGCGCTCCTGCCGCATAGCGATGGCGGCTTGGAGGCCCTGACCCGGTGGGGCTTTGCGGTCCCGGTCTCTGCGGGATGTGCCTATGTCCTGCTCACGGGCAAGGCGGTACAAACCACCACCACGCGCGGACGCTGGGCCGCCCGCGCCGGGGCGGCCGTTTTCGCCACTTATGCCGTATTGCAGCTTTTCACCTCACCGGCCGAGTTCTTCCCGGCCAATGTGCTCAACACCGCCAGCTTCGAAGCCATCACCGGACTGTCTGTGCTGATTTCGCGCACCGCCGTGGCACTCGGCATGGGCGCGGCGGTGCTTGTCCTGCTGCAGGCCTTTGACCAGACCATGCGGGAAAACGCCCAGGCCAGTGCCAAGCGGGCTGCTGAACTGAGCCGCGCAATGCTGCGCTCAGTCTTCCAGCTGGCGCCGGTCGGTCTGGCCATCAACCGGATCCGCGATGACGCGCTTCTGGAGGGAAATGCCGCGCTGACCGAACCGTCCGGCTACACGATCGAGGAGCTCAAGGCGCTTCCGGTCTCGAAGCTGATGCCGGAAGAATACTACTCCCAGCGCAGCGCCATTATCGACGCGTTGAAACGCACAGGTGGCTTCGGACCGGAGGAGATTGAATACCGGCGCAAGGATGGAAGCTGCTACCCGGTCCGCGTTCAGGGCGTCGCGGTGAAGGATGAGACCGGTGAGGGCCTCGTCCTGTCTGTCGTGCAGGACATCACCCGCGAAAAACTGCGCGAGGCTGAACTGACCCGGCACCGTAATGCAGCGGAAGCGGCAAGCCAGGCCAAGTCGCGCTTCCTGGCCAATATGAGCCATGAAATCCGCACGCCGATGAACGGCATTCTCGGCATGATCGCCATGCTCTCCCGCACCGATCTGGACGACCGCCAGGCCAATATGCTCGGCCTGGTTCGCGATAGTGGCGACACGCTGATGAGCCTGCTCAATGATATTCTCGACTTCTCCCGCATCGAGGCCGATCAGCTGGTCCTCGAACGCGCGCCGGTCGATCTGCGCGCGCTCGGCCAGAGGGCCCTGGAGATGCATGCCATCAAGGCCGACTACAAGGGCGTCGCGGTTCAGCCGCTGGACACCGACGGGCTGGCGCCGAGCTATTGGGGCGACCCGGTCCGTCTCATGCAGATCCTCAACAACCTCGTCTCCAATGCGGTGAAATTCACAGAGAGCGGACATATCGGGTTGAGTATTCGCGCCAGGCCTAGCGGTCCGGACCGCCACCGGCTCGAGCTCAGCGTCGTCGATACGGGGATTGGCATTGAAGAGCCCGATCTTGCCCGCATGTTCGAGCGCTTTACCCAGGCCGATGAGACAACAACCCGGCAGTTCGGCGGCTCCGGGCTGGGTTTGGCGATTGTGCAGGGCCTGGTCGAGGCAATGCAGGGCGAAATCCGCGTCACCTCCACGCCCGGCGCCGGATCGACTTTTACCGTCGAACTGGAGCTTGAAGCGGATGCATCAGCGCCCGTTATCGCCACGCCCCCGCCCGTTGAACGCCCCTCAGCCGGACAAGCCGGGCACGTGCTCGTGGTCGAAGACAATGCGCTTAACCGCGAGGCCATCAAGGCCATGCTGGAAGAAGAGAACTGGACCTTCGAGTTTGCCCATGACGGAGCAGAGGCCCTGCACCGCATCAAGCAGGGCGCCGTCGATGCAATCCTGATGGATTTGCACATGCCGGTGATGAATGGCGAAGATGCGCTGGTTCAGATCCGCGCTTTTGAGACCAGCGCCGAGCGCAACCGCACATCTATTATCGCCTGCACCGCCGACGCCTTCCCGGAAACCCGTGAGCGTTGCTTTGCCCTCGGTTTCGACGAAGTCCTCACCAAGCCGATAGACCCAAACGTACTGGGAGATACCCTGCAGCGCTTCGTCGCTGAACAGGCTTGAACGACCGGTTCGCGCTGAGCCCTGTTACCGGCGCTATCCTCCTCCAGCCGCGCTGATAGTCTCAGGCCAAGCTTGCGAGGAAACCGGGACCAGTCATGCCCTCACCCTTCTTCCCCCCGTTGGAGCCCTTCCGGACCGGCCGGCTGCCGGTCAGCGATGGGCATGAGCTCTACTGGGAACAGGTCGGCCGGCCCGAGGGCACGCCGATTATTATCCTGCATGGCGGTCCGGGGTCCGGCTGTTCAGCAAAATACCGCCAGCTCTTCGACCCGGAGCGCTATTGCATCACCTTGATGGACCAGCGCGGTGCCGGACGCTCGACACCGCACCTGCAGCTGGCGGGCAATACGACCTCCTCGCTCATCGAGGATATCGAGGTCCTGCGGCAGGAACTGGGAATTGAGCGCTGGATTGCTTTTGGCCCCTCCTGGGGGTCGACCCTGGCTCTGGCTTATGCCCAGGCTTATCCCAATTCGGTCTCGGGCCTGGTGGTCGAGGCGGTTTTCCTGGGCACGGATGAAGAATTGGCCTGGTGGCATGATAGCGCCGGAGCTCCGCGCTTTTTCCCCGATGCCTGGGCCGATTTCATCGCCCCGGTGCCACAAGACGCGCGGTCATCGGCGGCGCGGGTGCTGGACTGGTACCTGGATGCGATGCGGGCCGAACAGGCCGACGACTACGCTATCCTCAAACAGCTGGCCGACCCGGCTGTGTCGATTGAAACCCTGCGCCAGTCGGCGCTGTATCGCTGGACCGAGTTTGAAGAGCGCCTGTCCTATCTGGACGTCACAGCCCGCGAAGCCCGGGACGGTTTCGCCGTGCGAGGCTGGGAGTATGTCGCCGCGCATTCGCTGATCGAGGCGCATTACTTCAAGCATAAATGCTTCCTTAAGCCCGATCAGCTGATCCGTGAGGCGGACACGCTCGCGGATATCCCGATGGCGATCCTGCACAGCCGCTACGACATGGTCTGCCCGCCCCGTTCGGCCTTCCGCCTGGCTGCGGCCTGCCCGCACGCCGACTTCCAGCTTGTCGCCTTGAATGGCCACGGCATGACCGATGCCAGCCAACTCGCGCTTAACGGGATTATGGAGCGCCTCGACAAACGTCTCGGCTGAGGCCTAGTCCGGCGCGACCGGCAGCAGGGCATGAATGGCAAGCGCCACATTGCCGCCGGCAAAATCGCCGCCATTGGCGCTGAGCATGATCGCCGTGTCGGCATAGAAGGCCTGCGGGCCGATGACGCCGATATTGCTGGCGCCTTCCGCAACCCCCAGCGCGCCGCCGAACTTGGACGGTTCGCCTGCGATACCGCAGTCAAAGCTCGACGCCCCGGAAATCGCTGCGGTCGTGCGCACGGAAACGCCGAGCAGGATCGCCCGGTCAGGGATCATCGCGCTGGAACTCACGCTCGCGCCCGACAGTGCCGCCAGCTCTTCGGTGATGACGACAGCGCGGGTTTGGGCGCCCTGCGGGTCGGCAGCCAGAACCGCTGCCGGTGCCCCGGCCTGCCACGTCCCGGACTTATAGATCACCGGCGCGCCCTCATCGCGGACATAGGCTTGCCAGCCCGCTTTCGGACTCGCGCTTGACCAATACCCATCGCGGTAAATGGCGATATCGCCCGGCGTCATGTAAGCCCAGTCATCACCGCTCGCATTGGCCGGCAATATCCAGCGCCCGCCCTGGGCCGGTGCTGCGGGCTGGGCACTGAGCGACCGGCTCTCCACACTCAGCTGCACCAGGGCATCGAGGCGCAAAAGCGCTTCATTCACCGTGACGTGCTTTTGTGCCTGGTCAGGCATGACCAGCGGCAAATCCAGTTGGGACGAGGTCTCGGACATCACGCATCTCCATTCAAGCTGGGATCAGCATCACCGCTTTGGGGCAGACGTGGATAAGCTCAAGCGCTATCCATGCGCAGAGCCCGGCCTTGACGGCGCGGCGACAGGCGGATTTTCTCCGCCCAAACAGGCAAAAGGCCAAAGGGGAGATTCCCGGGCATGAACCAAACGCTCCACGCCCTCGCTGCCGGATTTCCGGCGAAAGCCGACACTGATTGGCGCGCCCTGGCGGAAAAGGCCCTGCGCGGCGCCGATTTCGACGCCACTCTGGGCCGAACCACGGCTGACGGGATTGCCCGCGGCGGCACGATGTTTACGCGGCCTGAGAGCAGTGGTGCAGTCGATACCCGCGACAAGGACCTCTTCTTGCCCTGGGGTATGCGTCAGACGCTGGTTGAGGCGACACCGGACAAGGCCAATGCTGCAGCCCTCGACGATCTCATGGGCGGGGTGTCCGAGCTTGAGCTGAGGCTCGATCCCAATGGCCAGACGAGTCTGAAAGCCATTGATATCGACGATATGGACGCGGCGCTGACGGGCGTGGACCTGTCGATCGCACCGGTCCATCTCGACGCCATTCTCGGCCAGGGCACGCATGCCCATACCCTGCTGGCGCTTTATGCAAGGCGGCGGATTGATGGTGAGGGGCTGAAAGGGGGTCTGGGGATCAATCCGATTGGCCGGGCCGCGCGTCAGGGCGTGACGCTGGATCCGGAATGCTTCAACAAGGCCAAGGACTTGGTTGATCTGGCCCAGGCCGCTTTTCCGCAATTGACGATTTTCCGCGCCGACGGGGCCCTCGCCTTTGAGGCCGGCGCCAGTGAGGCGCAGGAACTGGCCATCATGGCGGCCTCTATTGCTGCCTACATGCGGCTGATGGGCGAGACCGGCATGGACGCCAGCGCGGCCGCCCGGGCCATTGAAATCCGCCTCAGCGCCGATGCGGACATTCATCTGACGATGGCAAAACTGCGCGCTGCGCGTCGGATTTTTGCGCGCATCGTGTCCCGTTTCGGTGCCGACGGGGAGGCCTTGCGGGCCGATATTCACGCGGTTACTGCGGGCCGCATGCTGTCCGCGCAAGATCCCTGGACCAATCTGATCCGCAATGCCTGCGCCGGCTTCGCGGCCGCGTCCGGAGGCGCCGATGCGATCACCATCCGGCCGCTGACCGATGCCATTGGCCGGCCCTCGGGATTGGCCCGCCGGGTGGCGCGCAATCTTCACATCCTGCTGGCCGAGGAAAGCCATATCGGCAAGGTCACCGACCCGGCCGCGGGCAGCTATCTGCACGAGACCCTGACGGAGAAGCTGGCGCAATCGGCCTGGGCCCTGTTTCAGGAGATTGAACGCCGGGGTGGCCTGGCCGCGGCCTTTGCCGATGGCTGGCTGCAAGGCGAGATCGCCAAGGCCCGCGAGGCCAAACTCAAGCGCATCGCGGAGGGTGAGGAAATCATTCTCGGCGTCACCCAATACCCGGACCCGGATCCGCGCGCGGTGGAGACGACCGGATCCTGGCCGCATGTCGATGAGCCGGAGGCGGCGCTGAAACCGGTCTTCCTGGCCGCACAGTTCGAGGGAGCGGAGTAATGAGCATGACCCCCGACTTCACCCAGATCGAACTTGGCCCGAACGACAATAGCAATGGCGGCGGTGGCAA
>NZ_JASBRQ010000087.1 GCF_030149425.1 Maricaulis sp.
ATGTCGATCAGGCCGTAATGACCCTTGCGCGACTTGTTGATGCGATAGGCGAGATTGCGCAGACCCCAGTATTCGGTCTTGCCGGCTTTGCCGCCTTTTTCCTCGATGAGGGTCTTGGTCTCTTCGATAAGAGATTCCATCTGCGCCGGGGAAATGTCCGGACGCGCGATGAAGATATGCTCGTAAAGTGCCATTTCGGCTCCCTTCATAAGCGGATGCGGCGCAGACCAAGCCGAAGGGTCGGGCAGGTCCGCGGTGGCTCTGTTCCCGCCACCTTGCACCATGCAAGACGTGACGCGGAGACAGACCGCAACCAAGCGAAGCGCGGCCCATAGCGCAAAGGTTTGCACAGTGCAAGCCGCAAGGGCGCTTGCATCCGGGTGGGAACAGGGGCTATCGAGCGTTCAATTCAAGTCGAGGGAAGAGAAATTCAATGAAACTCGCCTTTGTGTTTCCCGGCCAGGGCTCGCAGGCCGTGGGTATGGGCCAGGAACTTGCCGCTCAATTTGGTGCGGCCAAAGCCGTCTTTGACGAGGTCGATGCGGCGCTGGGTCAAAACCTCACCGCGTTGATGGCTGACGGGCCCATCGAAGAGCTCACCCTGACGGAGAATGCGCAGCCGGCCCTGATGGCTGCCAGCCTGGCCGTCATGCGGGTGCTGGAAAACGACTTTGACGTAAACGTCACCGCGGCTTCCTTTGTCGCCGGTCATAGTCTTGGTGAGTATTCCGCTCTGGCGGCTGCCGGTTCGCTGTCGATTGCCGATGCGGCCAAACTGCTCAAACTGCGCGGTCAGGCCATGCAGAAGGCCGTTCCGGTCGGTGAGGGGACGATGGCGGCGCTTTTGGGGGCGGATGAAGACCTCGCAGCCCAGGCCGTTGCCGCCGGCGCTGCAGCCGGTGTCTGCGCCATCGCCAATGATAATGCCCCGGGCCAGATCGTCATCTCCGGTGCCACCGCCGCGATTGACGCGGCCATCGCCAAGGCCGGCGAGCTGGGTCTGAAGAAGGCGATGAAGCTTCCGGTCTCCGCACCTTTCCATTGCCCGATGATGCAGCCGGCTGCCGACGCCATGGCCGAAGCGCTCGCCGGCGCCACGATCAACGCACCCGCCGTACCGGTCGTCGCCAATGTCACTGCGCGCCCGACCGATGATGTCGAGACCATCCGCCGCCAGCTGGTTGAGCAGGTCACCGGCCGTGTGCGCTGGCGCGAAAGCGTGATGTGGATGGTGGAAGAGGGCGGCATCACCACCCTCGCGGAAGCCGGCGCCGGCAAGGTGCTCTCCACCATGCTCAAGCGCACCACGAAAGAGGCCAAGGGCGCACCGCTCAACAGCGCCGCCGACCTGGAAGCCTTTGCGACTTCTCTCAAGGAGACTGTGTAAAGGATGGGGACGGAACGTAATCAGGACGATTACGTTTCTCTCGTGCGCACCCTCGTTGCTGCCAAGCAAGGGGACAATAGACAAAGGTTGTGGCGCGCTCGCGGATTAGACGCGTCAGCATGGATCGCCGGCGGGGTTATCGCAGTTTTCGCGGAATCGGGCTGGCTTGGACTTTTCGTGACCGTCGCCTTATTCGTCCTGGCGCGGACACAATGGACCTACCCGACATTGCTCGGGTGGTTCGTAATATTCGGGATAGCGGAGGGGCTGGCGTCTTGGACGCGGCCTTGGCCTTAGTTGAGAAGAAGCAGTCGGAGCTCTTTCATGTTTGATCTTACGGGCAAGAACGCCCTCGTCACTGGCGCCACCGGCGGTATCGGCAAATCCATCGCCCAGGCGCTGCATGCGCGCGGTGCGACCGTGGCCCTGTCCGGTACGCGTGAAAACGTGCTGCAGGAGCTCGCGGGCGAGTTGGGTGAACGCGTCCATGTTCTGCCGGCCAACCTGTCCGACGCGGCCGCTGTTGACGCGCTGCCGAAACAGGCCGCGGAAGCCATGGGCTCGATGGATATTCTCGTGGCCAATGCCGGCATCACCCGTGACCAGCTGCTCATGCGCATGAAGGATGAGGACTGGGAAACGGTCATCAAGGTCAATCTGGAAAGCTATTTCCGCCTCACCCGTGCCGCCCTGCGCGGCATGATGAAGGCGCGTTGGGGCCGTATCGTCGGTATCACCTCGGTTGTCGGGGTCACCGGCAATCCGGGGCAGACCAATTACTGTGCCTCCAAAGCCGGCATGATCGGCTTTTCCAAGTCGCTGGCCCAGGAAGTCGCGGCTCGCGGTGTCACCGTGAACTGCGTCGCTCCGGGCTTTATCGCTTCACCGATGACGGACGTGCTCAATGACGAGCAGCGCTCTGCCATCCTGACCAAAATCCCCTCCGGTGACCTCGGTTCCGGTGAGGATATCGCTTCTGCCGTCGTCTATCTGGCGAGCGCTGAGGCCGGTTACGTCACCGGCCAGACGCTGCACGTCAATGGCGGCATGGCGATGATTTAGCTTTGAATCCTGCGGGCACTGGGGTAGTGCGCTGTTCTGGTCACCGACTGGGAAGTGTGCTAGGTGCCCGCGCATCCGCGGGGAGCAGCCTGAAACAACGCTTCCCGTCCTTTCCTTCGCCGCTATAGTCGTGCGGTGATTCATAATGAGGGTATGAAATGTCTGACGTTCTCGAGCGCGTTAAGAAAATCGTTGTTGAGCATCTCGATGTCGAAGCCGAAAAGGTTTCGGAAAATGCGAGCTTCATCGACGATCTGGGCGCTGACTCCCTGGACAATGTTGAGCTCGTGATGGCGTTCGAAGAAGAATTCGACATCGAAATTCCGGACGACGCAGCTGAGCACATCCAGACGGTCGGTGCTGCCGTCAAGTTTATCTCCGAGAAGGTCGGCTAAAGACTTTTTCGATGCGCCGTGTCGTTGTTACGGGCATCGGTCTGGTCACACCGCTTGGCACCGGTCAGGAAACGGTCTGGAACCGTCTTCTGGCCGGCGATAGCGGTCTCGGCCCGATCGAGCACTTCGAGACCGAGGATCTGGCTTGCCGGATCGCGGGTCTGGTTCCACGCGTCGACGGCCGCGGCGGCGGGCATGCTGACATGCCCGGCGTCTTCGATCCGGACGAGACCATGTCTCCACGGGATCAAAAGCGCGTAGACGATTTCATCATCTACGGCATTGCAGCAGCCGATCAGGCGATCGCGGACAGTGGCTGGACCGCTGCCGACGAAGAGGCGCAGGAACGCGCCGGGGTTTTGATCGGGTCGGGCATCGGGGGGCTGCAGACCACCTATGACGCCTCCATCCTGCTGCACGAGAAGGGGCCGAAACGCCTCTCTCCCTTTATTATTCCAGGCATGCTGATTAACCTCGTTTCGGGGCAGGTTTCGATCAAGCATGGCCTGAAAGGGCCTAACCACGCCGTGGTCACGGCCTGTTCGACCGGGGCGCACGCCATCGGCGATGCTGCGCGTCTGGTGGCCCGCGGCGATGCCGACATGATGGTCGCCGGCGGTGCGGAAGCCGCTGTCTGCCGCCTCGGTTTTGGCTGTTTCATCGCCACGCGTGCCTTGTCGACCGGTTTCAATGACAATCCGCAAGGCGCATCACGCCCCTATGACAAGGACCGTGATGGCTTTGTCATGGGCGAGGGCGCCGGTGTCGTCATTCTGGAAGAATACGAGGCGGCCAAGGCGCGTGGCGCCAAGATCTATGCCGAGGTAAAGGGCTATGGCCTGTCCGGCGACGCCTACCACATCACTGCTCCGGCGGATGATGGCGATGGCGGTTTCCGCTCCATGCGCGCCGCGCTCAAGGATGCGGGCCTGGAGCCTTCCGATATCGGTTATGTCAATGCGCACGGCACCTCGACGCCCAAGGGCGATGAGATCGAGCTGCGCGCCGTCGAGCGCCTGTTCGGCGATGCGGCTGACGGTCTGGTCATGTCCTCGACCAAATCGGCGATCGGGCACCTCTTGGGCGCCGCCGGTGCGGTGGAGGCGATTTTCTCCATCCTGGCCATGCGTGACGGCGAATGCCCGCCGACGCTGAATCTGGACAATCCGTCGGTTGAAACGGCCATTAATCTTGCCGCCAACAAGTCGGTGAAGAAAGACGTCGACGCGGTACTGTCCAACTCGTTCGGATTCGGCGGCACGAATGCTTCCGTGGTATTCGTCGCAGCAGACTAACAAACCGGGGAATTGGCTATGAGTGAGCCAGAGGCACAAAAAGCGCCCGGCGGCTGGCAGCGTATTCTGCTTTGGATCGGCCTTGCCATCATCACCCTCGCGCTAATCGGCGCGGGCGCGCTCTATGGCGGCTATCGCTGGCTGCAGAGCGAGTTTGCCGCGCCCGGTCCGAGCCTTACGGCCGAGACCGTGCTCTTGCCGCGCGGCGCGGGCCTCATTCGTATCGGCGAGCAGCTCGAACGCGAAGGTCTGATCTCCGACGCCCGCATTTTCCGCGTCATGATCACGCTGGATGAGGGCGATCGTTCCCTGCGCGCCGGCGAGTATGAAATACCGGCTGAAGCCTCCATGGCGCAGATCTACGAACTGTTGCGCTCCGGCCGTACGGTGCAGCACCCGATTACCTTTGCGGAAGGCCTGACCAGCGCCATGATCGTGCGCACGCTGCAGGGCGCTGACGTTCTGTCCGGCGAGATTGGCGATGTACCGCCGGAAGGTTCGCTTCTGCCGGAGACGTATCTCGTCACCCGCGATACGGACCGGCAAAGCCTGATTGACCGCATGACACGCGCCCAGGAGGAGCTGCTCGATGAGCTCTGGCCTCTGCGCCAGGAGAATCTGCCTTTCGAAACGCGCGAAGAAGCCATCATTCTCGCTTCCATCGTCGAGAAAGAGACCGGTGTGGCCGCGGAGCGTCCCGAAGTCGCTGCTGTTTTTGTCAATCGCCTGCGTCGCGGCATGCGGCTGGAGAGCGATCCGACCATCATCTACGGCATATCCCAGGGGGAACCGCTGGGCCGGGGGCTGCGCCGCTCGGAAATCGACAATGAGAATAATGCCTGGAACACCTACCAGATCTCGCGCCTGCCGCCGACGCCGATTGCCAATCCGGGACGGGAAAGCATTGCCGCTGTTCTGAACCCGGCTGACATCACGGCGCTCTTCTTTGTTGCCGACGGCACTGGCGGGCACGCCTTCTCAGAGACCTATGCCGAGCATCGCCGCAATGTGGCACGCTGGCGCCGCATCGAGCGCGAACGCCGTCAGGCGGGTCGCTGATGGCTGCTGTGATGGGCATGACCGGCTTTGGCCGGTCCTCCGGCAGTGCGTCCGGCGTGGTGTGGAGCTGGGAAGTCCGCTCGGTCAATGGCCGCGGACTTGAAATGCGCCTGCGCCTGCCGGCGGGTTATGATCGGCTGGATATCCCGGCGCGGGACAAGCTGAAGAAGGCGCTTACCCGCGGCAATGTCCAGGCTTCGCTGACGCTGAAGAGTGAAGCCGGTACGGTGCAGGGAGGGCTCAACTCCGATCGCATCAATGCTCTGCTCGAGGCTGCCAAGCCCTGGCTCGCTGAGGGACGCATTGCCGCCCCGCGGCTCGACGGATTGCTGGCCGTAGACGGTGTCTTGGAGAGCCAGGCCGAGCGCTCCGAGGCTGAGCAGAACGTTCTCGACAAGGCCTGCCTTGCAGGGCTCGGTGAAGCGATCAGCGGTCTCTTGGAGGCCCGCGCAGTCGAAGGCGAGGCCATGGGCGCGCTGCTGGCCGGCCATGTCGACGAGATTGAGCGCCTGACGGGCGAGGCTGCGGCCAATGACAGTGTTCGCATGGAGGCCATCCGGGACCGTCTGGCGGCCAAGTTCGATGAGCTCGTCGACGGCGGTATCGAGCCGGACCGGCTCGCTTCCGAGGCGGCTGTGTTAGCGGTGAAAATGGATGTCCGCGAGGAGCTGGACCGGCTGGGCGCCCATATCGAGGCGGCGCGTGAACTGCTGGCCAAGGGCTCCCCGGTGGGGCGTAAACTCGACTTCCTGTCACAAGAGTTTAATCGTGAGGTGAACACCTTATGTTCGAAGTCCTCCGATTCTTCGCTAACCCAGACAGGGCTGGCCTTGAAGAACACAATCGACCAGTTCAGGGAGCAGATCCAGAATGTCGAGTGACGGTTATTCCGGTCCGATTTTCCGGGGCCGCCGGCGCGGCGTTCTGATCGCCTTGTCGAGCCCGTCCGGGGCCGGCAAAACGACCCTGTCCAAACGCCTGTTGAGCCAGAACCCGGACGTTGTGCTCTCGGTCAGCGCGACAACGCGGCCGGCGCGTCCTGGTGAAATCAACGGGCAGGACTATGACTTCGTCAGCGTTGAGGAATTCAAGCAGCGCTGCGAGGAGGATTACTTCTTCGAATGGGCTGAGGTCTTCGGTCGCTATTACGGCACGCCGAAAACGCCGGTGATGGAAGCGATTGATGAGGGCCGGGACGTCATCTTCGATATTGACTGGCAGGGCGCCCAGAAGGTCGCGGCCCAGGCGCCGGACGATACCGTGCGCATCTTCATCCTGCCGCCCTCGCTGGAGCTTCTGGAAGACCGTCTGCGCAAGCGCGGGCAGGATACCGAAGAAGTCATCAAGGGCCGTATGGACCGGGCCAAGGACGAAATCTCGCACTGGCACGAATACGACTATGTCATCGTCAATGATGATTTCGCCCGGGCGCTGGAAAAGCTCAACGAGATCCTCCACGCGGAACGATTAAAGCGGAACCGGCATCCCTGGCTGGGCGAGTTCGTCGACGCGCTTATGGACGAGTAGCCTTGCGCCAGACCTGGGCCAGGGTCTGAAACGCTTCGATCGACACCGTCTCCGCGCGAGCACCCGGGTCAATACCGGCACTCTCAAGCAATTCATCGGCGTTTTGGGTCGTCTTTGAGGCCGCCTGCGCGAGGCTCTTGCGCAATGTCTTGCGACGCTGGCCGAAAGCCGAGCCGGTCACAATGCCCAGTGCCTTGAGATCCGCGAAGCGCTCCGCCTCAGGCCTTGGCGTCAGCACGACAACAGCGCTATCGACCTTGGGCGGCGGGGTAAAAGCGCGCGCCGGGACTTTCAGCCCCATACGGGCCTCACACACCGACTGGGCGAGGATAGCGAGGCGGCCATAAGCTTTTTCGCCGGGCCGGGCCACGATACGATCCGCGACTTCGCGCTGGAACATCAGGACGGCGCGGGCCCACCATAATGGCTTTGCCTCCAGCCATTTGATCAGCAGAAGCGTGCCGACATTATAGGGCAGGTTGGATAATATGACCCGGCGCCCGGGCGCGAGTACGCCGGCTTCGTCCACTTCAAGCGCGTCCGCTTCAACAATATCCATCTGCCCGGGGTAGGCCGTGCGTATCTCGCCTAGCGCGCCGAGAAAGCGCGCGTCTTTTTCGATGACCGTGAGATGCTTGACCCCATGTTCGAGAATGCCGCGGGTAAGTCCACCGGGGCCGGGGCCGATCTCAATTGCGGCCGTATCGCTCATATCGCCGGCGAGGCTGGCGATTTTGCGGGTCAGGTTGAGATCCAGCAGGAAGTGCTGGCCGAAGCTCTTCTTGGCCCCAAGGTCATGCGCGGCAATAACCTCGCGCAGGGGCGGCAGGCGGTCCTCGCTCATGCCGAACGATGTCCTGAAATCTCGCCAGCCGCCCGGATGGCGGCGATCAGGCTGTCCGGCCGCGCGGTCAGGGAGGCGGCAATATCAAAAGCCGTTCCATGATCGGGAGAGGTGCGAACGATGGGCAGGCCAAGGGTGATATTCACGCCGCCATGAAAATCGAGGGTTTTCACCGGGATCAGTCCCTGGTCGTGATAGAGGCAGATGGCAGCGTCATACCCGGCACGGGCTTCTGCGTGGAACATGGT